>SVGU01000013.1 GCA_015056155.1 Clostridiales bacterium | reverse complement strand
CGCTGGCCCTCTGACTGTAATCGTATCGCGGGGCTTTGCCGCGCGGGCGGGGCGGTTTCGGCATCTGCCGAAACCATTCCTTACATTTTTCACGGCCATCAGCCTTGGCTGATAGTGAAAAATGCCCTTCCGCAGAAGCGGAATCTCTTTCCTTTTCTCGAAAAAGTGGCCGCAGCCACTTTTTCGACACACTGAGGGACGCTCCCCTTCCACGGAGAGCGTCCCTTTCCTATGTTCAAATGGAATTACTCGCTGCGCAGGGCGACCACGGGGTCCTTCTTCGCGGCGCTGCGGCTGGGGATGATGCCCGCAAAGAGCGTCAGCAGCATGCTGATGCCCACGAGGATCAGCGCCACCTGCCACGGCAGGTATGCCTCCAGGCCCATCAGGCCGGTGGCATTCTGGATGATCGCGTTGATCGGGAAGCACAGCAGGTAGGTCACCAGCACGCCCAGCGTGCCCGAGGTGAAGCCGATGATCAGCGTCTCGGCGCTGAACATGCTGCTCACGTTGCGCTTGGAGGCGCCGATGGCGCGCAGGATGCCGATCTCCTTGGTGCGCTCCTGCACGGAGATCAGCGTGATGACGCCGATCATGATGGAGGACACGACCAGCGAGATCGCGACGAAGGCGATCAGCACATAGGTGATGGCGTTGATGATCGTCGTGATGGAGCTCATCATCAGGCCCACATAGTCCGTGTAGGCGATGCGCTCCAGCTCCGGCACCGCTTCGTTGTACTCCGCGATGGCCGCTTCGATGGCGTCCTTCGCCTCAAAGGTGGACGCATACAGGTTGATGGAGGCGGGCTTGTTCAGATCGACATAGCCCAGCTTCAGCAGGTTCTTCTCGTAGCTCGAGCCGGAGAAGACCACGATCTCCTCATAGTAGGACGCGCGCTGCGCATCGGTCATCACCGTCAGCATCGCATGCAGACCGGTGATGAGCTGCGCTTCGTCCATGGCGCTCATCTGCTGCGCCACCTGCGCTGCGTACATCTCGCGGATCTGCTCCGCCGCCATCTGCTTCACCAGCATCAGCAGGTCCTCGTCGGACATCGCGGCGACATAGCCCGCCAGCTCCTCCGCGTTCACGCTCATCTGCTGCGTCAGGCCCGTCTGCATCATCTGCTCGATGTCCGCGCGGGTCAGGCTGCCGACCTGCTGCTCGACCATCGCGTCCAGCTGTTCCTGCGTGGGGATGCTCATCATTTTGATGTAGGCCGCTGCCTGCTCACCGGCGCTCAGGCCGCGGATGTAGGCTATCAGCTCATCCGCCTTCTGCGCGTCGGTGAGGACGCCGGAATTCTCCTTGAAGGGCAGGTCCGTGAAGATGTCCGTCGCGGGATCGGCCAGCTGCGCCTTGACGGCCGCAGAGTCCGAAGCGGCGGTGATGAAGTGCTTCGTCAGGTCCGCCGTGTAGCCGATGCTGCCCGTCAGCATGCCGGCCACGGCTTCCTCGTTGGGGCGGATGATGCCGGACACCTTCAGGCGCAGGCCGTTGTCGTACAGGTATTTCATGCCCGCCTGCGTGTCGCGCAGATCCACATACAGGCCGCTCGCCTCGTCCAGCGCATAGCAGTCCGCCGCGAGGATCACGCGGAACTCCATGTCGCAGATTTCCTCGAAGCTCCAGCTTTCCTCGACCTTCTCCACCGCGCTCTTGGTGAAGGCCGCATGCGCCAGCGCGTCGATCTCCTCCTTCGACTTCAGGCCGAGGGCGTACAGCGTCATATCGGCGATCTCGTTCTGCTCGTCCAGCACCACCACGATCTCGTCATACGAGTTCGGCCAGGAGCCGTACACCAGGTCGTACTGCTTCTCCAGCACGGGGCTGATGAGCGAGCCGTTGTCGCCGGTGAGCATCTCCTGCCAGAGTGTCGAGGCGGAGGACATGGCGCCCATGCCGCCGGACTGGGACATGCCGAAGCTCTCGCCCATCTCGATCATGGAGCTCATGTCCATGCTGAAATAGTCGATCATCATCTCCTGCATCAGCGCTTCCGCGTCGGACTGGATGATCGTGCCGTCCACGCTCTGGGTGTAGACCATCAGGTCGGCGTCGTAGGTGTACTGCACGCCGTTGAGCGCCTCGCGCAGGGGGGAATCCTCCTTCGCCTGCTCCTGCTCGATGAAGCGCTTGAAGGCGGCCAGATCATTCTCCGTGTCCTCCACGGCGCCCAGCGCGTTGACCATGTCGTACACCATCGTCTTGGAATAGACGCGGTCGTTCTCGTGGGGCTCGCCGGAGGTGGCGTTGCCGATGAAGGTCATCAGCAGGCTGCCCATGTCCAGATGGCTGGCCTGCAGCGTCAGCGGGTAGGAGGACAGGGTATCCTCCTGCATGGTGTCGATGTAGGTGGTCAGGCCCTGGGAAACGGCGAAGATCAGCGCGATGCCGATGATGCCGATCGACCCGGCGAAGGAGGTCAGCAGCGTGCGGCCGCGCTTGCTGATCAGGTTCTTCAGGCTCAGGCTGAAGGCTGTGCCCAGCCCCATGGAGGGCTTGCGCTCGCGCTTCTTCGCCTTCTTTCCGGACTCCGCAGGCGCGGGGATTTCCCCATCCTCCACCGGCTGGGAGTCGCTGAGGATCTCGCCGTCCAGCATGCGGATGATGCGCGTGGAGTACTTCTCCGCCAGGTCCGGGTTGTGCGTGACCATGATGACCAGGCGATCCTTCGCGACCTCCTTGAGGATGTCCATGACCTGCACGCTGGTTTCCGTGTCCAGCGCGCCGGTGGGCTCATCCGCCAGGATGATGTCCGGGTTGTTCACCAGCGCACGGGCGATGGCCACGCGCTGCATCTGTCCGCCGGACATCTCCGCCGGCTTCTTCTTCAGCTGGTCGCCCAGGCCGACCTGCCGCAGGGCCTCTGCCGCGCGGCAGCGGCGTTCACCCTTGCTCACGCCCGACAGCGTCAGCGCCAATTCCACGTTCTGCAGAACGCTCTGGTGCGGGATCAGGTTGTAGCTCTGGAACACAAAGCCGATCGAATGGTTGCGGTATGCGTCCCAGTCCCGGTCGCGGAAGCCCTTGGTCGACCGGCCGTTGATGATCAGGTCGCCCTCGGTGTACTGGTCAAGGCCGCCGATGATGTTGAGCATGGTGGTCTTGCCGCATCCGGAGGGGCCGAGGATGGACACGAACTCACTCCTGCGGAACCGGAGCGACACGCCTCTGAGCGCGCGCACCTTCCCGTCGCCCGCCGGGTAGTCCTTTCTTATATTGATGAGCTGCAGCACCGCTAAAAATCTCCTTCCATGGTCTGGTTTTACAGATGCTATTATAGCACGAAATATGAACTCATTGCAAACAATCCAACCCGATTTTACGCAATCGTTCCAATTCGTCACGATCCGACCAGATCAGCCCTGCACATATCGCCGCGCTTGATATCTTCCCCGCCCTTTTCAAGCAGCGCTCGCTGTACGCGCCTGCAGATCTGTGGTAAACTTCAATCACACCACCAAAGCAAGCGATTACCAAAGGAGGCGATCCCATGCATCTGGATCCCCGAACCATCGGCGCAGCCATCCGCACCCGCCGCACCGCCGCCGCCCTCACCCAGGCAGAGCTTGCAGAGCGCCTGAACATGACCGCCCAGTCCGTCAGCCACTGGGAGCGGGGCGAGACCCTCCCCGACATCACCATCCTGCCCGACCTCGCCTGCATCCTCGGCTGCTCCATCGACATGCTGCTCCTGGGGCAAAGCGGCCTCTACCGCCGCAGGATCAGCGTCGAATCCCTCCGGCAGGCCATCGGCTGCATCAGGCAGCTGCGGGAGCTGCTGGGCGCGGAGCACTTCATCTACCGCACCATGACCGACGCCCTCGACCAGCGCATGAACAGCAGCATCTCCGATGCCTTCAGCAGCGAAAACGCCATGGACGCCTATGTCTGCGAGGCGCTTCTGGGCTGCATCGAGCAGGGCGACTACGTGGACGCCGACGACGTCCGCCGCCACATCCGGAACGAAAAGGCCCGCGATTTCACCCTGAACCGCATGAAGGCGCTGGGGCTGAAATGACGGAGTTCATGCGCTTTTCCCCCCGCTTCCCGACATGAAAAGGGCTGCCACAGTACATCTGCAGCAGCCCTCAGTGTGTCGAAAAAGTGGCTGCGGCCACTTTTTCGAGAAAAGGAAAGAGATTCCGCTTCTGCGGAAGCGGGCATTTTTCACTATCAGCCAAGGCTGATGGCCGTGAAAAATGTAAGGAATGGTTTCGGCAGATGCCGAAACCGCCCCGCCCGCGCGGCAAAGCCCCGCGATACGATTACAGTCAGAGGGCCAGCGGGCCCTCCGACACCTCCCAAGGAGGCTTTTTTGACAGGCTGAGGGCTGCCGCAGTACATCTGCAGCAGCCCTCATTTTCATTTGCAGCCGGATCAGGCCTTGGTCTTGATTTCCTCGAACAGCAGGCTCTCCTCGGTCTTGGGGTCGAACAGGTGCACCACCTTGCTGGCGAAGGTGAAGTACAGCTTGTTACCGGAGACGAGGCTGGCGCGCTGGGCGTCGGTCAGGTCGATGGTCGGCAGGCGGAGAATGATCTTGTTCTTGCCGTCGGTGGTCACGTGCAGATGCAGCTCGCTGCCCATCATCTCGTTGACGAGGATGGTGGATTCGATCGCGCCCTCGTTCTTGTCGAAGCAGACGGTGGTGTGCTCGGGACGCACGCCCAGCAGCACATCCTGGGACTGGATGTTCTTGCGGCCGAGGATCTGCGCCTTCGCGCCCGTCAGCTCCACGCGGGTGCCCAGCACGTCCACGGTGTAGCCGTTCTGCGCGTTCAGCCTCGCGGGGATGAAGTTCATCTGGGGCGCGCCGATGAAGCCGGCGACGAACAGGTTCTTCGGGGTGTCGAAGACCTCCTGGGGCGTGCCGACCTGCTGGATGAAGCCGTCCTTCATGATGACGATGCGGTCGCCTAGGGTCATGGCCTCGGTCTGGTCATGGGTGACGTAGATGAAGGTGGTGTCCAGACGCTTGCGCAGCAGGATGATCTCGGCGCGCATCTGGTTGCGGAGCTTGGCGTCCAGGTTGGACAGCGGCTCGTCCATCAGGAACACGGCAGGCTCGCGGACGATGGCGCGGCCGATGGCAACGCGCTGACGCTGACCGCCGGACAGGGCCTTGGGCTTACGGGTCAGGTACTCCGTGATGCCCAGGATCTCAGCCGCCTGACACACACGGCGGTGGATCTCCTCGTTGTTCATCTTGCGGATGCGCAGAGGGAAAGCCATGTTCTCATACACGGAGATGTGGGGATAGAGCGCGTAGTTCTGGAAGACCATCGCGATGTCGCGGTCCTTGGGCTCCACGTCGTTGACGACGCGGTCGCCGATCCGGAGCGTGCCCTCGGAGATGTCCTCCAAGCCGGCGATCATGCGCAGGGTCGTGGACTTGCCGCAGCCGGAGGGGCCGACGAACACCACGAATTCCTTGTCCTTGATCTGCAGATTGAAATCGTGAACGGCAACGACCTTGTTGTCGTAAATCTTCTTGACGCCTTTAAGCGTTACGCTTGCCATTGTTGTATCCTCCTCTTTGTGGGTTTCTTCTGTCATCACAGGGCCGTCACACCGTCAGCACAGGCGCGGGGATGCACCCCGTCCGCACCGGCGGAAAAGCATGACAAGGTCAACCCTTCACGGCGCCGCCGGTGACGCCCTCGACGTAGTACTTCTGCAGAGCCATGAACAGCGCGGTGATCGGGATGGCCACCAGCACGCCGCCGGCGCAGAACTTGGTGAAGTAGCCCTGATAGTCATTGGTGTTGACCCAGCGGTACAGACCGACAGCCACGTTGTAGCTGGCCTTGTGACCGAAGGCAACGTAGGACGCAAAGACGTAATCGCCCCAGGGGCCCATGAAGGCCATCAGGATGGTGTAGATGACGATGGGCTTTGCCATGGGCATGATGATCTTGAGGAAGACCTGGAAGCGGGTCGCGCCGTCGATGCGGGCAGATTCGTCCAGCGACTTCGGGATCGTGTCGAAGAAGCCCTTGGAGATGTAGTAGCCCATGCCGGAGGAGGCACAGGAGATCAGGATCAGACCGGGGATCGCGCCCGCCTGCGTCAGACCCAGGGTCTTGAGCAGGTAGTACAGCACGATCATCGTCAGGAAGCCGGGGAACATGCCCAGCACCAGCACCACGTTCATGATCAGCTTGCGGCCCTTGAAGCGCATACGGCTGAGGGTGTAGGACACGCTCAGGACCATGATGGTCTGGATCACCGCGCAGAACAGCGCGATGGTCAGGGTGTTCATGAACCAGCGCACGAAGTCGCAGTTGGTGGAGTCCACCGCACGGATGAAGTTCAGCAGCGTCATGGCGCCGAAGACCAGCAGCGCGGCCTTGATGTTGCCGGAGCTCTTCTCCAGCATGTTCTTCGGCTTGCGCAGCAGGCAGCCGACGATGCCCAGCACGCCCGCCACATTGATCAGGGCGGTCAGCACGATGGCCGTGGTATCCTTGATCAGCATACCAAAGCCGACGCGCACGCCCTCGAAGAGGAACTTGTAGTTGTCCAGCGTCCACTGCTTGGGGATGACGTAAGCGACCTGGCCGCCCGACTCGCCGCGGAAGGACTGCAGAACCAGGAACACGAACGGGCACAGCCAGATGATGGACATGATGATCAGGATGGTGTAGATCGTCGCATTGACGCGGCGCTCGTGGCCCTTCTTGGAGCGCAGGTGCGTATCCGTCTTGACCTCGCGGATGACGCCCGCGGCCTCGTCAACAACGATATCGACTTCCGGAATGTTATTCTTCTTAGCCATTACTGGAAATCCTCCTCATTCTTGACAGACGGGATCAGGTTGTAGACGACGAGGTTGATCACCGCGCAGACCACGAAGACCAGGATACCCATGACGGCCGCCAGCTTGTAGTTGGAGTCGGTCACGGTCATCTTGTACAGCCAGGTGATCAGCAGGTCGGTATTGCCGGCGTTGCCCGCCATGTCCATGCCCAGCGGCTTGCCGCCCGAGAGCAGGAAGATGACGTTGAAGTTGTTGATGTTGCCCGTGAAGCTCGTCAGCAGGTAGGGACCGGTGACGAAGAGCATGTAGGGCAGGGTGATCTTCATGTAGGTCTGGAAGGCATTCGCGCCGTCAATGCGCGCGGATTCGTACAGGTCCGCCGGGATGTTCATCAGGATGCCGGTGGCGATCAGCATCAGGTAGGGAATGCCGATCCACACGTTGATGCCGATGATGGTGACCTTCGCCCAGGTGGGATCGGTCCAGAAGGGCAGCGGCCCGCTCATCCACGTCAGGCTCTCAGCCCAGTCGAAGAGGGACATGTTGTTGCTCCAGGTCGCGAAGGACTTGATCCACGTCTCCAGCGTGCCTTCGTTGCCGAAGAATCGCTGCAGCACACCGTTGATCAGGCCGTCCGCCGCGAACATCTTGGATACATACAGCAGGGAAATGAACTGCGGGATCGCGATGGTCATGACCAGGATCGTGCGCCAGAGCTTCTTGAACTTGATGCCCTTCTTGTTGATCATGATGGCGACCAGCATGCCCAGGAAGTAGTTCAGGAAGGTGGCGAAGAACGCCCAGATCAGCGTCCACAGCAGCACCTGCTTGAAGGTGTGGGCATAGGAGGGGGTCTGCACCGTGCGCAGGCCGGTAACCTTGGTCACGACGGGCTCGCCCTTGAGGCTGTTGACCTCCAGGGTGTATTCGCCGCTGCCCTCCGCCGCCTCCACGATGCTGAACACCGCCTTGATATCATCCGCCAGCGTCAGCTTCGGGGAGGAGCCGCCCGCGCGGTCCACAAAGCGCTGCGCCGCGATCAGGTCGGTGGTCTCCAGGACGATGCGCTTGCCGTCGGCGCTCACGATGCTCATGACCGCCGAATCCTTTTCGCGCTTGTGCATGGTGACGGTGAGCTTGTCGCCGCCGGCGCCGTTGAACACGGAGCTCAGGGTCGTCTCCGCATCAGGGTAAGCGATGCTGAAGGTATTGAAGGTGACGGGGTCCTTGGCAGAGGCGCTGATGGTGAAGGTGTGCGTCTCATTGAGGAAGGAACCGTTCGCCTCGGCGGGCATCTCCGCTTCCTTGTCCAGCTTCACGCCGACAACGGGCAGGGTGGTCAGCGCCGCAGCGGCCTTCGCGGCCTCCACATCGGGCGCGGACACGGTCAGGATATCGCCGTTGCTGGCCGTGATGGTCAGGCTCGCCGCATCGCTGGTGGAGCTGGTGACCTTGATGTCCACACGGGTCTCCGTGCCGGTCAGCATCGTCTCAAAGTTCTGGAACCCCACCCAGGAGAAGAGCTTCTGCGGGGGCTGATGCTGGTTGTCGTAGTTGGTGAAGGCCACCAGGATCATGAAGATGATCGGCAGGATGGTGAACACCGTCACGCCCAGGGTCGGGATGGCCAGCAGGGTCTTGTGGAACTGGTTGTCCAGCAGGGAGTGCATGTCGTCCCTGGCGGACTTGAGGGGCTTGCCGGACTTGAGGATCTGCTCGCTGATCTTGTTCTGCTTGACGTTGACATACCAGGTGTAGATGAACGCCAGCAGGAAGAAGAGCGTCAGCACGCCGTAAAGCAGGATGAGGAAGGAGTTGTCGCCATAGACGGTGGTACGGCCAACCTTGGTGGTCTCCACCGTGCCCAGCGTGGTCAGCTTGACCAGATAGCCTGCACCGAGGAACCAGATGTAGCAGTTGAACACCGTCTGGAACACAAAGAACAGGATGCCGCGCAGCCACTGGCCGCGGACGATGGAGCCGAAGCCCATCACCGTGTAGGAAACCTTCGTCTTCCAGTCGCCGTGGATGTAGGTCTTGACCAGGTCCGCCAGCAGCTTGCCGACGCCCACGAACAGGTTCACGAACCACATCAGCAGCCCCTTGAGAGCGCCGACGAACTTCCCGGGCAGGCTGACGAAGAAGGTTTTGAGGTTATGCAGGAATTTCTGAGGCCCGCTGAGCCGCAAATAATCCAGATCGTTCATGCTTTCACCAACCCTTGTCTTGTTGTATAGGTCCTTGTTTGTGCAAGCGATCCCGATCATACACGGGACGCTGTGTGTCAAACGTCCCGTGTGTGATCGCTGATGATTGCAAAAGCGGGCTGGAAGCAGAAGCTCCCAGCCCGCCAGGTCTCAAATTACTGAGCGATGTAGGTGCCAGCGGTGGTCTGGAAGGTAGTCATGACCTCCAGCAGCTGCTCGTCGGTGTAGGCATCATACTTGTCAGCCATGATGTCGTCGCCCAGAGCGGTCGCCAGCGTCCAGTACTCGCCGGGATACTGACCCTGACCGATGCAGTAGGCCAGCTGAGCGGCCAGAGCGGACAGAGCCACGTCAGACTGCACAGCCTCGGACTTCTGAGCCTCCAGGTTGGAGGGGCCCCAGCCCACAGCGTCGTAACGGGCAGCCTGGACCTCACCGGAGGTCAGGTACAGCGCCAGAGCGTCACAAGCAGCCAGCTTGGCCTCGTCGGTCTGGGGCTTGACGCCCAGCATCTTGAAGCCGCCGAAGCCGCCCAGCTGGAAGCCGTCCACCATGGGCAGCTTGGTCGCAGCGTAGTTCTCGCCCAGGATGCCCTGCACAGCGACAGCGTCCCAGGTGCCGTCCACGATCGCGCCCAGGTTGGTCGCGTTGGAGGCGGAGGAGCCGTTCACGAAGGCGGGGGACTGAGCCAGCTTGATCATGGCCTTCAGGGCCTTGACGCCGTTCTCGGAAGCGTAGTTGCAATCCATGGAGATGATGTTGCCCAGATCATCGGTGGAGTAGGTCAGGGTGCAGCCCGCGCCGAAGAAGAACGCAGTCTGGTACCAGCCGGAGTTGATCTCCATATAGAAGTTCTTGCCGGCGGCCTCGCAGTCAGCCAGGATCTTGTTCAGATCGGTGGGATCGGTGACCACGGACTTGTCGTAGTACAGGAAGTAGCCGTTGTCGGAGGTCATGGGGTAAGCGTACATCTGCTCGCCCATCTTGACGGCGGCCACGGAACCGGCGTCGTTGGTCTCAGCAACGATCGCAGCGTTCTCGTCCAGGACCATTTCCAGCGCGCCAGCGGCGACCAGACGGCCCAGCTGATCCTGCGCGAAGCCGAAGATATCGGCACCGGCCTCAACGTCGGTCAGCATGTTGGAAGCAGCGTCGCCCTCGCCCACGGGCTCGACCACGACGGTCATGCCGGCGTACTCGGGATGAGCGGCCTTGAACTCTTCGATCTTGGCCTTGGTGAACTCGACAGTCGCCTCGGCGACCCAGACCTTGATCTCGCCATTGTAGCCCTCAGCAGAAGCGAAGCTGCACAGGGACAGCATCATCGCCAGAGCCAGAACCAGAGAAAGGATCTTCTTCATGGGATACTCCTCCTTTGATATATGCGGTTTTCCGCAGTGACTTTGGAAGGCAGTCCCCCCATGCGCGCAACCGAAACAGCGGCACACCAAAGGGACGTCCCTTTCCGTTATGGTTAGTATAGCACCTTTTCCGCCATCACGCAAGAGGTTTTCGGTATCGTTTCCATAAAAATTTTCGGTCACTTTCCATACCAGAATCTTCATTTTGATTGGGTCAAAGACAAACAGCGCCGCCTCCCCGGCAGACGCCGTTCATCGCTTCTGTTCAGTCAATTCCACCGATGGTGATGCAGCGGGTGATGGCGTCGGCATACTGGAAGGTATGCCGTTGGGGCGTGCCGCCGGTGGTCTCCTCCACACAGAACACGCGGGAGATGAAAAGCCGCCTGCACAGCTGCTTTGCTGCACAGGCGGCCCTGTCTGCTTATTCCGCGTTGAGCTTCACGTCGTCGATCTTGCCCCACGCGCCGTTGCCGGAGCCGGAGCACTTGACATACACGCCTACGATCACCTCGTCACCCTCGTTCACGGCGACGCCCTCGATCACGGGCGTATCCCACACGTTGTAGGAGGTGATGGTGGAGGGCTGGCGGGCGACCTCCACGCCGTTCACCTTCACGTAGGAGTAGATCTCCACCGTGCCGCCGTCGCCGCCCATGATGGACAGCTCATAGCGGTAGCTGCCGGCGGGCAGACCCGCCACGGTCTGCTCCAGCGTGAACTCCACCTTGCCGGAGGCCGCGGAATAGAAGTGGTAGTGCTTCGTGCCGGTGACGGAGTCGGTCTTCTTGTCCTCGATGTACAGCTGCTCGCAGCCGCCGATGTTGTTCGCGACCCACTCGCCGTTGTCCGCCTCCTCGAAGGACCAGTTCTTCAGGTAGTTGTAGCGGATCATCGCCACCTGGCAGGTCGCGGGCATGCCGTCCGCCACGCCGTTGATCACGTAGGTCGCCACGCCGCCGGCCTTCATGGCTGCCGCGTCATAGGCCTCCCAGACGACCGGGACCGCCTGGCGGGTGTTGTCGTTCATGACGGCGTTGACCGTCTCCGGCAGCACGACCTCGTCGGTCAGGTCGATCATGAGGGTGGTGTCGTCGATGGCGTCCGCCTTGACGGGCACGATGTTGCCCTTGCGGACGAGGTTGAAGAACTTCAGGGACTCCAGCGCCTTGCCGCCAAAGTCGAAGAGGGTCTGGTTGTCGCAGGCGCAGCCGCCGTAGTACTTGCCCGCGTCCGCCGGGTCATATTCCGCCGCATAGGACGAAGCCCAGCCCGCGCCGTACTTTTCCCACAGGGCGGAATTGGCCTCCCAGCTGCCGCCGGGCACGGGCACCCACGCGCCCTCCCAGTAGAACACGCCGATGCCGCCGATGTCATGCATCGCCTGCGTCACGTCGGTCAGGTGGTTGACCTGGCCCTGCAGGGTGAAGGGGTAGGGCTTCTCATACGCGCCGCCCTCGCCGATGGTGTTGCCGGAGAAGTCGCCGTCCTCGATCGTCCAGGCGTAGGAGGTCTCCGCGACCAGCACCTTCTTGCCGTATTCGGCGGCGATGGTGGACAGGACCGTCTTGAGGTTGTCCAGAGAGCCGTGCCAGTAGGGGTAGTAGCTGGAAGCGAACACGTCGTAGTCCAGCCCGCCGTCGGCCAGCTTTTTGGCGTAGGAATAGTAGTTGCCCGCATTCTCCGGGTTCGCGAAGTGCACGGCGATCAGCGCCTCCGGATAGACCTCGCGCACCGCTGCCGAGCCCGCGCTCATGAACTTGACCATGTTCGTCCAGTTCTTTTCGCCGGCCAGGCCGTTGTTGCTCTCGTTGCCCAGCTGCACCATGCCCACGTCCACGCCGGCTTCCTTCAGCTTCGTCAGGCATTCGGCGGTGTACTCCTGCAGCAGCTTCACCTTCGCGGTGGTGCGCTTGCTCTTCCACGCCTTGGGCACCATCTGCTTGGCGGGATCGGCCCAGAAGTCGGAGTAGTGGAAGTCCACCAGCAGCTTCATGCCGTTGGCGGTGGCGCGCCTGCCGATCTCGATGGCCGCGTTGATGTCGCAGTTGCCGCCGCCGTAACCGTTGCCCTGCGCGTCGAAGGGATCGTTCCACACGCGCACGCGGATGTAGTTCACGCCGTTCTCCGCCAGGAGCTCAAACAGGTCGCGCTCGGTGCCGTCATAGTCGTAGAACTTCACGCCCGCCGCCTCAAGGGACAGCACGCTGGACACGTCCATGCCGAAGATGAAGTCCTCCGCCAGGTCGGGGATCGGGCGGATATACAGCGCGCAGGGCGCCTCCGCCTCCTCCGCGAAGGCTGCGCCGCCCAGCAGCGTCAGCACCGCAAGAAAAAGAGCCAGGATACGCTTCATAGAGGTTTCCTCCTTGTCATTCATGACCGCCCCGAAGAGCGGGCAAAGGTACAGGTTCAGTCCGCGCCACGAGCGCAGAATTCCAGATAGAGACGCTCCACATCCTCCTCATCCAGAGAAAGGACGTCATCAAACAGCCGCTGCCGGCAGATGAAATCCACAAAGCACGCTCCCAGGTAGTAACCGACATCGCCATGGTCCTCGTAGCGCACCCAGTCGCCGAACCAGCGCTGATTCTCCCTGCTCATCGTATCCAGATCGCGCAGAAAATCAGCTTTGATCTGCGTCAGATGCCGGGCGCACCATTCCGCCCAGCCGTCCGCGTCCTGATGAAAGTACGTCGTATCGCCCACCAGCAGCTGCTCAAAACGCATCGCAACGCCCTCGGTGAACAGCTGCCACAGAAACTGTCTCCGGGAACTCGTACACGTCCGCTCCAGCACACCATACTGACGCTGGTATACATGCCCCAGCTCATGAAAGATCAATCCACGCATGGCGTCCAGTGTATTCCAGCGCAGCTCGACGATCTTTTCCACCCCCAGCAGAATCACATCGCGCCCGCGAAGGGTCGTCACCCAGCCCGCCGCGTTGCACAGCCCGGGATAGAGGATCACATCCGCCTCCACGCTGCGACCAAAACAGGCAGTTACGCGCTCTGCCAGACCCGCTGTCACCGCCATGAATACGTCGATGGCCCGGTTCCGTTCCGTTTCATTTTGCCATGCCTCGTCCAGCACAGGACGAAGATCCCGCTCGAAATCCACCATGCCGGCGGCAATATCGGCATTCATATCCTGCAGGCACAGCGCTGTCAGCTCCGGATCGGCCACACTGAGCGTACGCTCCCAGCAAGCCAGATCGAAGCGGCCCTCCGGGTAGATCGGCGAGAGATCCGCCGCCAGACTGATGATCCGCATTTCCGCCTCACTCCACCGTAAAGTCCGTCCATGCGGCGCGGTTGAGGACGTACACGTCCCCCGGCTTCGTCATGCCGAGCTTCTCGTAGAAGCCGGTGGCGTTCTCGTTCGCGCAGGTGTACATGATGATGTTCTCCTCGCCGCCCGCAGCCTCGTGCAGCCTGCGGACGAGCGCCCTGCCCACGCCCCGGCCCACCCAGTCGCGGCGGACGCCCAGATCGGTGATGAAAAGCCAGTAGGCAAAGTCGGTGATGCCGAAGCACACGCCGACGAGCTCCCCCGCCGCGTCCCGTGCCGTCAGGCTGATGGAGGCGCGGCTGACCAGCGTGGCGGTGCGTTCCCGGAAGCGCTCCGCCGGATACTGGCTGCCCAGATCCGTATGGCGGAGGAAGCCGATGTAGTCTTCCGGGGTCAGGCGTTCTTCGTTGATGGTATAGTTCATGTTCGTCACTCCAGTACCACGATGGCGTAGGGCGGCAGCGTCACCGTCGTCACGCCCTCCGCCTCGGTCAGCGCCGCCGCGCCGTCCGCAACCTCCAGGTCGGAGGTGATCGTCAGGCCGGCAGCGTCGATGGTCACGGTCATTTCCGCCTTCCGGGAGAAGTTCATGGCGATGTAGCAGCATTCGCCCTCCGCCTCGCGCTTCATGACCACGGTGTTCGCGTCGTAGCTGAGGAAGGTGTTCTCGCCATAGGCGATCACGGGCGTCGCCAGCTTGGCGTGGTTGACCGCCCGGCAGTAGTTCAGCAGGGACGAGGGGTCCGCCAGCTGCGCATCCACAGAGGGGTAGGCGTACTCCACCTTCGTCACGCCGGGGGCGAGGTCGCACATGTCCCCGTCGTTCCAGTACATGGGCAGGCGCTTGTTCGGGTCGTCGCCGGAGCCGACCATGCCGATCTCCTCGCCGTAGTAGGTGAAGGTGCAGCCGGGGATCATGTTCAGCGCGCCCTCGGCGAACTTGGCGCGTTCGGGCAGCTGGCGGGCCTGCAGCAGCCCGATGCTGCGGCCGGTGTCATGGTTGCACAGGAAGGGAGTCAGCAGCTCGCCGGGCATGGCGTTGAGCACCTTTTCCATGCCGGTCACGTAGGTCTTGGCGTTGGGATTGCGGCCCAGCAGGGACTTGACGATGAAGCCCTCAGCCTGCGAGGAGGGGAAGAGGAAGAAACTGTCCACCTCGCTCTTTGCGTACTCCGCCAGCGCCGTCAGGCCGACCCACGCCTCGCCCACGAGGAACGAGCCGGGCCTGGCCGCCTCGCACATCGCCTTCAGCTCGTCCAGGAAGGCCACGTTGCGCTCCACATCCGCCGCGTAGAAGCTCGTCACCGCGTCCAGGCGGAAGCCGTCCACGCCCACGTCCGTCAGCCAGAAGGTCACGATGTCGCGGATCTCCTCCTTCAGCGCAGGGCAGTCCAGGTTCAGGTCGGGCATGTTGCCGCCCGCGAACTGCTCCTCGTAATGCCAGGGGGAGCCGGAGATCTTCACATACTTGTTGCCCGTGGGCGTCTCGGTGAAGCAGTAGTAGTCCAGATAGGGGCTGTCGAAATTGCGCTTCTGGATGGACTCCACCGCCGAGAGGAACCAGGGATGCCGGGTGGAGGTGTGGTTCACCGGCAGGTCGATGATGATGGCGATGCCCTTTTCATGGCACTCCCCCACCAGCGCGCGGAAGTCGTCCATCGTGCCGTACTGCGGGTCAACGGCCTTGTAGTCCGTCACGTCGTACTTGTGATAGGAGGGACTGGGCATGATGGGCATGAGCCAGATGCCGTTGTAGCCCATGTCGGCGATGTAATCCAGCCGCTGACGCAGACCGTTGATGTCGCCGATTCCGTCGCCGTCGGAGTCCTGATAGGCATAGACGAAGACCTCATACCAGTTCGCCCGGCGGGCCTTCTCCGCCCGCTCTTCGGCGCAGGCGGCGGGGATCAGCATACACAGCGCCAGCAGCAGCGCAAGCAGTTTCTTCATCGTATATCGCTTCCTTTTCTGCGTATCAGCAGACCTTTGTCAGGGTGATCGTCTTCTTCTCCTGTCCGATACCGTCCAGGGTCATCTGCGCGCCGCCGTCTGAGAAGGCGACCGCGATGTCCACCGTGAAGGGCGCGCGCAGCGGACGCACCAGCATGCGCAGCACGCCGTCCTGCATGCCGCAGCAGGTCATCAAGCCGCCGCCCTCCTCCGCCCGGCCCGCGTGGAACAGGCAGGTGTGCTCCTCGTCCAGCGGGAGGATCACCCGGTCGGCCTCGATGGTCAGCTTCATATTCTCATATTCGTACACGCCCTGGGGCAGCGCGCTGCCGTCATGCGACGGCCAGGGATAGGCCAGCGCCGCCAGCTTCTCCTGCGCGGCAGACTGCGTCCCCTCATCCGAGGGCGCCATCTCCGCCGCACCGAAGAGGTGCGTGTGGATCAGGTCCAGCGCCTTGCCGATGTCCGGCACGCCGCTGACGCAGCAGACCACCATGTCCAGCCGCTCGTCCACCACGCACAGCTGCGCAAACATGCCGTCGCCGCGGTAGCGCCCGTGCTTGCACATCCAGAACTGGTAGCCATAGCCCATGTTCCAGTCGTGGTCGTGCTCATGCACGCCGTTGCCGTTGTCGATGCGGGCCGTGGTCGCCAGCGCCAGCCACTCCGGAGGCAGCACCTGCACGCCGTCCCACATGCCCTTCTGCAGCAGGCACTGGCCAAAGCGGGCGATCTGCGCGCAGCTCAGCCACAGGCCCCAGCCGCCCACGTTGATCCCCGCCGGGCAGCTGTCCCACTGGGGCGCAGAGCCGTCCGGGTTCATCATGCCCAGCGGCTCGAACAGGCGCGGTACCAGGTAGTCCCGCACAGTCTGGCCGGTCACCTTCTGCACCATGCAGGAGACGAGGTAGGTGCCGTGGCTGTTGTAGTTGAAGTGCGTACCGGGCGCGTGGTCGCAGCCGCAGGCGAGCGCGGCCTTCGCCCAGTCCTCGCCGCCGACGTTGTCGCTCTCCGGCGCAAGACCGCTGCCCATGATGAGCAGGTCGTGCAGCGTGATCGCCCGGAGCCAGTCGGAGGGCTCCTCCGGGAACTTCTCCGGCAGCACGTCGATCAGCTTCGTATCCCACCCGAGCAGCCCCTCCTGCACCGCAAAGCCGGCGGCCGCCGAGCAGAAGGACTTCGAGAGCGAAAAGAGCATGTGGGGCGTCTGGTCGTCATAGGGCGCGAAGTTCATCCGGCAGGCCACCTGTCCATGGCGGATGACCCACAGGGCGTGCGGCTCGATCCCGGCCTCCTCCCTGGCGGCGATGTAGTCCAGGATCCCCCTGGAGGAAATGCCCGCATCCTCGGGGCGGGCGGCAAAAGGCAGCTGCTGCATCGTAGGACCTCCCTCATTCACTTGGTTGAGCATGTCTGTTTCTATCTATTTTATCGGAAAACGCAGTCGAATGCAAGGCGGAATTCCTGCCGCATCAGTGGTTCTCGTAGGCCGGGACAGGCTCCCAGCGGGGCGTCAGGTAGAGCAGCTGGCACTCCAGCGGCGCGCCGTATTCATCCCGGAGGTCGACCTGGATCCAGAAGGTCTTCTCCCCCTCAATGCAGAAGCACAGCAGCGTCCACGTGTCCTCCCCGCGCACCACTGTCACCAGGGGCTCCGTATCAAAGCCGATCTCCTCCGGCGCCTCGGTCATGATGAGGGACGGCGTCAGCTCCGCCGTCTCCCCGGGGGTGATGAACAGGGTGAAGGCGGTCTCCTTCCCGGGCGTGTAGACGATGCGCCGCGGCGGCTCCGTCTGCACCATATCCCCCCGGATGTAGCCGTAGCCGTGATCCGGCGACCAGACGCGGTACCATGTGTAGCCGCCCTTTTCCTGCGTGCCGCACCAGACGAAGCGCGTCCCCCGGTCATAGGTGCCCAGCCGCTCGCCGCCCGGCGTCCGGCGGAAGTTCACGCCGTTCATCTGCAGCCGGAGCATGCCGCTTCCGTCGCCCAGGTATTCCTCCACCGGCTCCACATCCGCAGACACCCGCAGCGTCACCTGCAGGATCGCCAGGGTCGTCAGCCGGTCCGTCCCCTCCGCCGGCTCCTGGATCAGCACGCCGAAGGAATACTCCCCCTCCGTCAGCACCGCGCCCCGGAGCAGCACCTGCCGCGCCGTTTCGCCGAACACGGTCTCCTCCGCCAGCGACGCTCCCGGCGGCAGCGCACCGCCGCTGGGGGACGCCTGCAGAGGCAGCACGCCTTCGTCCTGATACATCAGGAGCTCGAACCGCTGCCCCACCAGCACGGTATACACCCCCGACGGCCTGTACTGCGGCGAGTACACGCCCTGCTGCGCCGGGAGCTCCGCATTCTTCCCGCCCGCCAGCGCCGGGCCTGCCAGGCACGCCAGCAGCGCCGCCAGCATCATCAGCCGTCTGAACATCGTCAAGCGCCTCCAATCCCTCCAGTTCTCTCTTACAAGGGAGATTCTCCCTCCGGCAGGCCGATTCCTGCCTGCACGATCCGGCTGAATTCCTTGTGGACAACCATTTCCAAACATGGTATAATACCCGGAGAGGAACCTGACAGACAACCAGGTCCGGCATCCCCGGATCTTCACACAAGGAGGAAACACCCATGAATACCGAGGCGATCAAGAGCTTCATCCTGGACGGCCAGGCCGTTCTGGGCATCGAGCTGGGCTCCACCCGCATCAAGGCCGTGCTGATCGGCCAGGACCATTCCCCCATCGCATCCGGCGACCACACCTGGGAAAACCGCCTGGAAAACGGCGTATGGACCTATCACCTGGACGACGTCTGGGCCGGCATCCAGGACGCCTATGCCAACATGGTCAGGGACGTGGAGGCCAAATACGGCGTGCAGCTGACGAAGCTGGCCGCCTTCGGCGTGTCCGCGATGATGCACGGCTACCTGCCCTTTGACAAGGACGGCAAGCAGATCTGCGAGTTCCGCACCTGGCGCAACACCATGACCGCCGAGGCCGCCGCCGAGCTGACCGACCTGCTGGGCTTCAACATCCCCCAGCGCTGGTCCATCGCCCACCTGTACCAGGCGATGCTGGGCGGCGAAAAGCACGTCAAGGACATCGACCACCTGACCACCCTGGCGGGCTATGTGCACTGGCAGCTGTCCGGCAAGAAGGTGCTGGGCGTGGGCGAGGCCAGCGGCATGTTCCCCATCGACAGCGAGAAGTGCGACTATGACCAGAAGATGATCGACCTGGTCGATTCCCTGGCGGCCGTGAAGGGGTACGAGTGGAAGCTGCGCGAGATCCTGCCCGAGGTGCAGTGCGCGGGCGAGGACGCGGGCGTGATGACCCTTGATGGCGCGAAGCTCCTCGACCCCACCGGCAAGCTGGAGGCCGGCGCGCTGATGGCGCCCCCCGAGGGCGACGCCGGCACCGGCATGGCCGCCACCAACGCCGTCGCCGTCCGCACGGGCAACGTCTCCGCCGGCACCTCCGTGTTCGCGATGATCGTGCTGGAGAAGATGCTCTCCAAGGTCTACCCCGAGATCGACATGGTCACCACCCCCACTGGCAAACCCGTCGCCATGGTGCACTGCAACAACTGCACCTCCGACATCAACGCCTGGGCCGGCATGCTCAAGGGCTTCGTGGACGCCTGCGGCCTGAACATCTCCATGAATGACATCTATGTCAACCTCTTCAACGCCGCCCTCGAGGGCGACAAGGACTGCGGCGGCGTGGTGAACGTGCCCCTGTTCTCCGGCGAGCCCGTGGTGGGCCTGGACGAGGGCCGTCCGATGATGGTCCGCATGCCCGACGCGAAGCTGTCCTTCCAGAACTTCGCCCGCTCCCTCGTTGCCGGCGCGATGACCAGCCTCAAAATTGGCATGGACATCCTCGTGGAGGAGAACGTGCAGATCGACTCCCTCCTGGGCCACGGCGGCTACTTCAAGACCCCCGGCGTGGGCCAGAAGATCCTGGCGGCTGCGCTGAAGACCCCCATCTCCGTCATGGAGACCGCGGGCGAGGGCGGCCCCTGGGGCATGGCGCTTCTGGCGGCCTACCGCGTCAACGGCAAGCGCGGCGAGACCCTCGAACAGTACCTGAGCGAGCACGTCTTCGCGGGCGCTGCGGGCTCCACCATCGCCCCCGACGCGGACGACGCTGCGGGTCTGGACACCTACACCGCGAAGTTCCAGCAGGCGCTGGCGGCGGAAGAGGCGGCCGTGGAGGAAATGAAGTAATTGAAGGAAAGCCTTTGGGCTGGAAATGCGGCTTGACTGTTGTTTGGCGAGTAGACGGAGCAGTGAGTGCCGCGTTCTCCCTCAGTCGCCTGCGGGCGACAGCTCCCTCCCGGAGGGAGCTAAAGGCTTCTTGCGGCTTGATCTCCTGTTGTAGCTGGTTTTGAAGTGCAGCAGGGGAGACGAAAAGAGCTCCCTCCGGGAGGGAGCTGGCTCCGCACTTGTGCGGAGACTGAGGGAGAATGCGTGACACACACTCCCATCCAATCAAAAAGTGGAGGTTATCCCTATGCTCAAGAAGCTCAAGCAGGCAGTCTATGAAGCCAATATGGAGCTGCCCAAGCGCAACCTCGTCACCTACACCTGGGGCAATGTGTCCGGCATCGACCGGGAAAAGGGCCTTGTGGTCATCAAGCCCTCCGGCGTGGATTATGAGGACCTGACCCCCGACATGATGGTCGTGCTCGACCTGGAGGGCAATGTGGTGGACGGCAAGCTGAATCCGTCCAGCGACACCAAGACCCACATCGAGCTGTACAAGAAGTACCCCGAGATCGGCGGCATCGTGCACACCCACAGCCCCTATGCCGTGGGCTGGGCGCAGGCTTGCGAGGACATCCCCTGCTACGGCACGACCCACGCCGACTACTTCTACGGCGCGATCCCCTGCGCCCGTCACCTCACCACCGAGGAGATCGACGAGGATTACGAGAAGAACACCGGCAAGGTCATCATCGAGGAGCTGACCAAGCGCGGGATCGAGCCCCTGCACACCCCCGGCATCGTCTGCGCCTCCCACGGCCCCTTCACCTGGGGCAAGTCTCCTGCGCAGGCCGTGTACCACGCGGTGGTGCTGGAGGAGGTCAGCAAGATGGCGGTCTACACCCGTCAGATCAAGGCGGACGCCGCGCCCGCACCCCAGAACATCCAGGACAAGCACTTCCTGCGCAAGCACGGCCCCAACGCCTACTACGGCCAGCCCGGCCAGAAGCACTGAGCCTGAATCCACACACACGCAGCGCCCCTTCCCCGACGCACAGCCGGAGAAGGGGCGCTTTCTGTATCAGTTTCTCTTTCGTCCGTCAGTACCGGCTGTAGGTCGCATACTCCATCAGGACGTTGAGCATCTGCCCGTCCTCGGTGACGATGGGCTCCTGCACCGTGCCGTAAACGGTCAGCACCATATCCCGGTGCGGCTCGCAGTTGGCATAGCCGTACACGGTGACATAGGCGTACAGTTCGCCGCCCATGTAGCCCGGGATGATCAGGCGGCACGTCAGCCCCAGCCCGACGTCGATGACCTCCACCTCCCGGATGTGCACGTTGATCATCACGCGCTCGCCCACATAATCCGCCGGCGCGCGGGCAATGTCCTTCACCTGCGCATCGACGATCTTGCTGCCGAAAGCCTGCATGCCCTCCAGGAACGTGGCGTGCAGGGTGTAGAAGTAGGTCTCCGCCTTGAAGGTGTCCTTGTAGTCCGGCGCCGTCGCCATGATGCGCAGGTGGTGCAGGCGGCTGTCCGGCAGGTCGAAGGTATAGGAGAACGCGCCCGATGCATCGGCGGTGATCTCGACCGGCTCCTCCTCGTCCAGGGTGAGGCGGACGGTGGCGTGGGGGTCGGTTTCTCCCGCCACGAGCTGCTTACCCGGCAGCACATACCCCGTGGGGACGTCCGTGAAGGTCAGCTTCGTGCGGATGCTGGACACGTTCACGGTATAGGTTTCCACGCGGGTGGTGTTGCGCGGATGGGACACGGTGAAGGCGACCTCCCGGTCCCCCTCCTCCATGAGGGGCAGCGTGACGGTGAACTGCCCGTTGCCTCCCACCTTCGCCGGGACCTTCTCGCCGTCCACCGTAACGGTCAGCGCGCCGCCCTCGCGGATGGAGCCGGTGACGGTCAGGTCGCCCACATCCGCCTGCGTGGGCAGGGCCTCCTTAAGCTCAAAGGCAGGCAGCTGGGGCGTTTTCTCCTCCGAGAAGCTGAGGGCGTCCGTGGTGTACCGGGTGGCGGGCGTCCCCTTCATCGCCTCGATGTCCTCCGCCGTCATCAGGTTCAGCTTGCCCGCCAGACGGCCGCTGATGCAGAAGCTGGCGGTATAGACCGTACCGTTGATGAAATAGAAGCGCACATACCCGGACTCCAGCGTGGCCGGCGGAACGCTGGTGAAGAAGGCATGCAGCCCGGCATTCTCCCCCGTGCCGATCCCGTTGGAGTCGAACATGATGTACCAGGGCAGCAGCATGCCCATCTCGGCCTCGTCGATGAACTCCTGCCGGTTCTTCTGGTCCAGGTGCTTGCCGTTCCAGATCGACCGGGTCAGCTCCGTGGTGAAGCGCTCCATGCGCACGCAGCAGTCTGCCGGGAGCTCCGGGGAATACGCCTCGAACAGGAAGCTCTCCCGGGCATAGCGCTCGCGGATCTCCTCCTCCGTGCCGCCCCGGGCCAGCACCAGGTCAAGGTGCTCGTCCAGGTTTTCGCGGGTCACGAAGGTCCACGTCTCCGCATTGCGGAAGGTCGCCGTCATCCCGTTGTATTCCGGGAAAAACACGCGGTTCGTGCCCGTGATCTCATACGCAGGCTCCGCCGCCGCCGCGCAGAGCAGCGCCGCCAGCATCACAGCCAGCCACAGCAGCCATTTCTTCATCATTAGAAGGTTCCTCCTTTGCATGGTCCTCTATCTTCTTATACGCCCGGCGAAGCCGCTGCGTTTCATCCCGCCCGGATTTTTTTCCACAGCTTTTCCCATTGCCGCAGCACGCAAATTGTGGTATCATGGCATGGATATGGAGCGGCCGGCGCGGCACGCTGCACCCCGGCCCTTTCAAAGGAGGAAACGATGATGTATACCGTTACGCCCACCTGGCAGAACGTCAAGCCCCTCGGCCGTACCCATCCGCTGACGGATTCCCTGTGGCTGGCCTTTTCCGGCACGGGCGCGGAGTTCACCTTCCACGGCGCCCGCTGCACCGTGACCATCGCCGGCGACAGCAACGCCGCCCTGCCCGACGATGCCGCAAACAAGACCCGCATCGCCATTGACGTGGACGGCGTGCGCGTGATCGACGACATGATCGACGCGGCGGAGAAGACCTACACCGTGCTGGACGCGCCGGAGGCCCGGGACGTGATCGTGCGCGTGGTGAAGCTGTCCGAGACGGCGATGTCCACCTGCGGCATCAGGGCGATCGCGGTGGATGACCCCGCCGGCGTCAGTCCCACGGAGGCGAAGGCCCGCCGGATCGAGTTTATCGGCGATTCCATCACCTGCGGCTACGGCGTGGACGACGAGGTCGCGGAGCACCATTTCGTGACCGGCACCGAGGACGCGACCCGCGCCTATGCCTGGCGCACGGCGCAGAAGCTGGACGCCGACCACAGCCTCGTGTCCATCAGCGGCTACGGCATCATCTCCGGCTACACCGCCACGGGCGAGAGCCGCGTCGCGAACCAGACCATCCCGCCCTATTATGAAACGATGGGCTTCTCCTACGGCCAGTATCAGGGGCTGAACGCCGCCGATACGAAGTGGGATTTCGCCGCCTTCACGCCCGATGTGATCGTCGTCAATCTGGGCACGAACGACGACAGCTACACCCTCGACCACGACGACCGCCGGGAAAGCTACCGCGCCGCCTACGTGGAGTTCCTGAAGACCGTGCGCCGCAACAACCCCGGCGCGAAGCTCCTCTGCACCCTGGGCATCATGGGCGACCGCCTCTACCCGATGGTCGCCGCCGCCGTGCAGGCCTACGCCGCCGAAACCGGCGACGCCGACGTCTCCGCCATGAAGTTCGACGTCCAGCTCGAATCCGACGGCTATGTCGCCGACTGGCACCCCACCGCCGTCACCCATGAAAAGGCCGCCGAAAAGCTCGCCGCCAGACTCCGCGGGCTGATGGGCTGGTAAGCATACGAAAAAGCCGGTTCAAGCAGAGCCGGCTTTTCGTGGTTTTGGGGTGTGTTTGTGGTCTTCTTTCTTGCGGGGGTCACGGGGTGTGACAGACGCCCCGCGACGCGCTCCAGCGGCAACGCCATGTGGAGTTGTGCGCCCGCCTTGCATGGCCCGGCAAGGGAGGACTTTGCCCGCCTATCGAGATCTATCGCTTGCAATAGCCGAGCGCAGTCATCTGCGAGCGAAGGTCGCAGAGTTCTCGCGTCGCCCATGCTCGTCTTTCTTTTTGGTGTAGTGGGAGGCGGCCGGATAAGCGTGTCGAAGCCCCCCCTGCGGTGGGGGGCGGGAGTTACAAGTTCTGATGGGGTGGCGTACTGCGGCACGCGCTTCCCCATCAGGATAACAGCAGGCTGCCGTATTCGGCGCGACCTTTTTTCGCTGCTGCGCGGCGGGCACTTCCATGTTGCGGGAAATCGTGGTATAATGGGGACAGTATCCGTGAAAAAAGGTTTGATGCATGCCGTCCCATAGCATTCGCCGCGTCTGCCGCCAGATTGACTGGCTGCGGATCCGCCTGCTGTACAGAAAAGCGTTTCCGGCCAGTGAGCGCAAGCCCTTCGGCATGATCCGCAGGATGCACCGCGCCGGCCGGACAGATGTGTGGGTGCTGGAGGAGGAAGGACGCTTCGCCGGCTTTGCGACCACGATCAACGGCGACGGGCTGATCCTGCTGGATTATCTTGCCGTTTCCGAGGCTACACGCGGGCACGGGGTCGGCAGCGCGGCGCTGACAGCCCTGGCGGACGCATACCCCGGCTGCGGGCTGTTCGTGGAGATCGAGTCCCCCTATGCGCCCGGCGATGACCAGCCTGTGCGCCGTCGGCGGCGCGCCTTCTACGAGCGGTGCGGCTTCGTTCCCTCCCGGACGATGGCCGACGTCTTCGGCGTGGCGATGGAGCTGCTCTGCCGCGGCTGCTCCGTGGATTTCGCCCGGTATCACGCGTTCTACTGCACCCATTACAGCACCTGGGCCGGCGGGCACATCAAGCCCCTGCCCTACCCCGACGAATAAGGAGGGTTCCCGATGGCGATCATGACCATTCCCCACAACCCGACCTACACCGGCCTTCTCGACCTGAAGGTCAACATCCCCTTCCTCGAGGTTGACGGCGAGACGCTCTGCCTGCAGCTGATCAAGCCCCAGTGGGCCTCCGGGGATGGAAAGGGCTTCCCGCTGGTGGTGTTCATTCAGGGCAGCGCATGGACCAAGCCCAACCAGTTCTGGGAGCTGCCGCAGCTGAGCCAGCTGGCCGCGAAGGGCTTCGTCATCGCGAGCGTGACGCACCGCTCCTGCTTCGAGGCGGCGGCGCCGGCCTTCCTGCAGGACGTGAAGGCTGCGATCCGCTTCCTGCGCAAAAACGCCGCGGAATACGACATCGACAAGACCCGCGTGTGCGCCTTCGGCACCTCCTCGGGCGGCAACACGGCGCTGCTGCTTGGCCTGACGGGCGATGACCCCGCCTTCGAGACGGCGGAGCACGCGGGCGAATCCACCGCCGTGCAGGCGGTCGTGGACTGCTTCGGCCCGGCCGACCTCGTCCGCATGACGGAGCGCTGGAAGGATTTCCCCCTCTCCGACGACAACCTGATCTACGCCCTGGGCGGCCGGAACCCGGAAACGTATCGCGACACGCTGGCGACCATCAGCCCGGTGAATTACGTCACGCCCGGCCGGACGCTTCCGCCCTTCCTGCTCCTGCACGGCGACGCGGACACCGTGGTCGCCTATTCCGACAGCGAGCGCATGTACCAGCTTCTGACGGCGAACGGCTATCAGGCCGACCTCGTCCGCGTGACGGACGCGCCCCACGAAGGCTCCTTCTGGAGCCAGCCGCTGCTGGAGATCATCTTCGGTTTCATCCTCCGGCACCTCAGCTGATTCCGCACACACAAAAGCCCCATGACCTGCCGTTTTCATTCAGGTCATGGGGCCATTTTCGTTACAGAGAATTCTCCCTGGTGAAGCGGATCAGCTCGTCCACGGTGGTGAAGGCGAGGCCCGTGACCGTATCGGCGCAGCCGTAGTAGATGGCAATGCGGCCGGTGTCGGCGTCGGTCAGGGCTGCGCAGGGGAAGGTGACGTTCGGCACGTCGCCCACGCACTCGTACAGCTCGTAGGGCGCGAGGATGTAGTCTTTGGACCGGCAGAGCACCTTCCACGGCTGCTCCAGGTCCAGCAGCGCGCTGCCCATGCGGTACACAAAGCCGTTGCAGGTGGTGATCACGCCGTGGTAGATCAGCAGCCAGCCCTCATCCGTCTCGATAGGCGCGGGGCCGGGGCCGATCTTGGTGGACTGCCAGGCGCTGTCGTTGCCGGGGATGGTGCTCATCACAAAGCGATGGCGGCCCCAGAACTCCAGGTCGTTGGACTGGCTGATGTAGATATCGCCGAAGGGGGTATGGCCGTTGTCGGAGGGACGGGACATCATCATGTACATCCCGCCGACCTTGCGGGGGAAGAGCACGCCGTTGCGGTTGAAGGGCAGGAAGGCGTTCTCCAGCTGGTGGAAAGTCTCGAAATCCTCCGTCCACGCCACGCCGATGGTCGGGCCGTGATAGCCGTTGCACCAGGTGATGTAGTAGCGCTCGCCCATCTTCGTGATGCGGGCGTCGTAGCGGTATTCCTTGTTCAGGATCTCCGGGTCGGCGCCCTCAAAGACGATGGGGTCGTCGTCGATCTGCCAGTGCAGGCCGTCCTTGCTGCGCCCGGCGAACAGGTCCATGCTGATGGAGCGGCTGTCGCAGCGGAACACGCCCGCAAAGCCGTCCCTGAAGGGCACGACCGCGGAATTGAACACGCTGTTGGATCGCTTGTTGCCATTGCGGCCGATAATGGGATTGCCCGAGAAGCGCCACACCGGGTTCGTATCCCCCGCCGGGCGGTCCTCCCACGGAATGTTGGGCAGGGAGGCGCCGATGATCTTTGCCATGTTGAACACTCGCTTTCTGCATCATGAGGCTGCGGAACGCAGGGGCATGCCGCCCCCGCTCCCGATTACCAATACTCTACCATAAATCGCAGGCAATTGCAAACCGGCGCACCCGCCTCTGCACGCCTGCCGGACTGCAGCGGTATCCTCCGGTCCGCTCAGTCCACGACGCCGTCCAGCTCCGCCAGCGCAGCCGCGTAGATCCGCGAGCAGGTGAGCAGCTTCTCCACCGGCAGGACCTCGTCCCGCCCGTGGGCGCCGCCGTGGCCCTCCGGCAGGAACGCGGAATAGTCCCGCCTGCTCCCCGGCATGCCCGGTCCGAAGGAGATCGCGCCGGGCACCGCGCGGGAATACGTGCCGCCGCCCATGGCATAGGGCGGATCGTCCCGCCCCGTCACATCCCGGTACAGCGCCATCAGCGCCGTCACGCGCGGATCGTCCACGGGAATGTAGAACGGCTCGGACAGGTCGAATTCCTTCACCGCAAAGCCGCGCGCGGCCCATGCGGCGCGCAGGTCGCTCTCCAGCTTCGCGCCGTCCATCGTGACAGGATAGCGGCTGTCCACAGAGACGGTCAGCACGCCCTCCTTCAGGTGCGCCACGCCGTACACCAGCGTCAGCTCGCCCGAGGGTTCGTCCGTGAACGCCACGCCCTCGCTGACGCCGTTCGCGTCCCGGGTCAAGTCCGCCAGGGCGGCGATCGCCTCCCGCGCCGCGCCCTCCAGCAGCCCCGACGCCGTCAGCACCCGCGCCAGCCGCGCGATGGCGTTGTCCCCGCCAGCCGGGAAGGCTGCATGGCCGGACTTGCCCCGCGCAGTGATGCGGGTGCCGCCCTCCGCCGGGGCGAGGTCGATCTTCTCCCGGTCCGTTTCGTCCGCCCGGGTCAGCGCTTCACGGACCGCCGCCGGATCGGCCGCGATGACGCACACCGCTTCGTCCGGGATGACGTTGCGCACCGAGCCTGCGTCAAGCTGCAGCAGGTTCCCCGTGCAGCATGCCGTGATCGCGCCGTCGACCATGCCCTTCTGGGCGTAATTCACCGGGAAGCCCGCATCCGGCACGAGGGAGGTGTCCGGGAAGCGGTGGCCCATGCGGCGCAGCGCCTGCATGTCCTGCATGCCGGTCTCCTCGCTGGTGCCGCAGATCAGGCGGATCCCGTGGCGCATGGGAACGCCGAACTCCCGCAGCATCCGCATGGCAAACAGACCGCCGACAAAGGCGGATTTGTTGTCATCCACGCCGCGGCCGATCAGCACATCGTGCTCCGGCAGATACGTCGCGCCAAAGGGCGGGTACACCCACCCGTCGCCCACCGGCACCACGTCCAGATGGGCGATCACGCCGATGCTGTTGTCGTACGGCCCCCAGGTGATGGACCCGGCATAGCCATCGTGATCGGCGGTCTCAAAGCCATAATGCCGTCCGCGCTCCAGGGCGTAGTCGAGCACCCGGCGGCAGTCCGGGCCAAAGGGAGCCCCCGGCTGCGCCAGATCGGCACGGCTGACGGAGGGAATGCGGGCGATGGCCTGCAATTCGGAAATGTATTCCCCGCGATGATCGGCGATCCATGCGTCAGCCATCGCGAGCAGTTCGCTGCGGTTCATGAAGATCAACTCCTTTGATTGCTATGATAGCACAGAATCCGCCCCGCTGCAACCTCGTCAGAGCTGTCCGCCCCCGCACGAGCGCGTTTCTCTCCTTGCTTCCGCCTGCCGGACATGCTATCATACACATAAGCTGCTGCGAGAAATGCACCCCCAGGAAGAACATCATCCACAGACAGAAGTGCCCAGACCGGCATGAAACACCTGCCCATCAACGGAGGAATCATCATATGAAGCTGCATCTGCTGGAAAACCGGAACATCGGAAGCTATGCCACCTTCGGAAGCTATTGGGACAAAGGCGAAACGACGCAGGAGACCTTCCGCCTGACAGACGGGCGCGGCCAGAGCATCCCGGTTCAGACGGAGATCGCCGCCCGATGGCCCGACGGCAGCGTCAAGTGGGCGCGGCACACCGCGGACGCCCGCAGGCTGGGCAGCCATGCCGAGGTGCTGCCCGGCGAAGCCGCCGCGCCCGAACGCGCCATCCGCGTCGATGAATGCCCGGACGGCTGGCGCATCGGCGCAGGGCAGGTGACGCTGACCGTCTGCCGGGCAGGCTCGGACTGCCTCGCGGCGGATGTGTGCCTGGACGGCAGGCAGCGCGTGTCCCGCATCGCGCCGGTATTCCTGCTGGAGCGCCGCACACAGCACCCCGACGGCGAGGACATCCGCGTCCGCCGCATCCCCATCCGCGTGGAGACGGCGGAGATCGAGTGCGCCGGCCCGCTGGAGTGCGTGGTCCGGTATACCGGCTGCTACGACGCGCCGGACGCCCGGATGCCCTTCGTCATCCGCATGTACGTGGGGCTGGACGCCGGGGACATCCGCTTCGACCACACCTTCGTCTACCACGGCGTGGAGGAGCGGGACTTCCTCAAGGGCATGGGGCTGCGCTTCCATGCGCCGCTGTCCGGCGCGGCTTACAATCATCATGTGAAATTCGTGACCGATGCGGGCGTGTTCCACGAACCCGCCATCCTCATGGAGAGCCGCATCCCCCGCACCGGCTCCGCGATGAAGGAAGTCCAGCTGCGCGGCGGGAACCTGTCCTTCCCCGCCGGTACCCCCGAGGCAGAGCTGGCGGAACGGGTCGCCGCCGACCTCCCCGTGTGGAACCGGTATGCCCTGACCCAGCTGACGGCGGATTCCTGGGCGCTGCAGAAGCGCACCAGGCCCGGCCGGTGCATGCTGAACTGCCGCTATGGCCGGCGCACCGACGGCGCCATGGCCGTTTCCGGCGAGGACGGCGGCGTCATGCTGGCCAGCCGCGATTTCTGGCAGCGCCATCCCGCCGGGCTGGAGGCGGAGGCGCTGGGCAGCGGCGAAGCGGTATGCACGGTGTGGTTCCACTCCCCGGAGGCGCAGGCCTACGACTTCCGCCACTATGACGACCGGGCTTACCCCTACTCCAATTACGAGGGCTTTGAGTGGTACGGCGCGTCTGCAGACGGCATCGCCGCGACCAGCCAGTGCAGCCTGATGCTCGTCAGCGGCCATCCCTGCGACGCGGAGCTCCGCGCGTTCTCCGCTGCGGTCCAGAAGCCCGCCGTGTACGTCGCCTCCCCGGAGGAATACCATGCCAAACGCGCCCTGGGCCAGTGGAGCCTGCCCTGCACGGAAAACGAGGCGGAGCGCTCCCTGGAGAGCGTGATGGCCGGGGCGATCACCTTCTATCAGGGGCAGATCGAGCAGCGCCGGTGGTACGGCCTGTTTGATTACGGCGACTTCATGCACTCCTACGACCCCTTCCGCCACACATGGAAGTATGACGTCGGCGGCTGCGCATGGCAGAACACCGAGCTGGCGCCGACCTACTGGCTGTGGCTGTACTTCCTGCGTACTGGCCGGGAGGACGTCTTCTCCCTCGCCGAGGCCATGTCCCGGCACGCGTCGGAGACGGACATCTACCACACCGGCCCGATGAAGGGGATCGGTTCCCGGCACAATGTCCGCCACTGGGGCTGCTCATGCAAGGAGCCCCGCGTGTCCATGGCCGGGCACCACCGCCCCATGCTGTACCTGACCGGCGACCGGCGCATCGGCGATGTGCTGGACGAGGTGGTCTGCGCGGCGGCGTCGCTGGACAACGTGCCCTTCTACCACAGCGGCACGGCGGAATACCCCGTCCCCAACGTCCGCACCGGCCCGGACTGGTCGTCCCTGGTGTCCAACTGGATGACCGCCCATGAGCGCCATCTGGACGAAGGCTGCCTCAACAGGATCCTCCGGGGCATCGAGGGCATCAGCAAGGCCCCGATGCGCCTGGGCTCCGGACCCGCCTTCGACTTCGATCCGCAGACAGGCCGCATGACCTACATCGGCGAGCAGAAGCGCGGTATTCACCTGACCCTGTGCATGGGCGCCGTTCAGGTGTGGATGGAGACGGCGGACGCGTATGATCACGCCCTTTTCAAGGACATGCTGGCGGAGCTCGGTCAGGCGTACCTTATGACGGAGGAGGAGCGGGCGGCCGCCTACGGAGACTACGCGAAGGGCAAGAATTATTCGATGGATTACGTTGCAGGCGCTTTGGCAGCCTTCGGCGCAAAGCACACCGGCAATGCGGAGCTTGCCCGCCGGGCATGGCACACGCTGCTGCTGGCCAGCCCGCGGCGGTATACCGATACCCCCTTTGCCGGCGACGTATACGCGCAGACGGCGGACGGCACGCCGCTGACGGAGCACGACTGGGTCTCCACCAACTATGTGTCCCAGTGGTGCCTGAACGTCATCGTCTGCCTGGAGCTCATCCGGGAATACCTGCCCTCCCTGCAGGAGGCGGACCGCATCGCCGCCATTCCGGCCAATATCGGCAAATAAGCACAAAAAGCGGGCATCCGGCATGTTTCACCGGGTGCCCGCTTGCTTTTCCAACCGGGGGGGAAGGGGATTTGGAATTCGGAATTCGGAATTCGGAATTGAGAGTGGGGTACGGCTGCTGATCGGGGGGTGAGCTGCTATCGGGCATGCTTCGTCCCGGCAGTTTTTTGGGGCGGTGGTTTGCTTGCTGATCGGTTCCTTTGCAGGCTGTTTCATGAGCGGCTTGCGCATACTCCCCCAGTCAGCCGTAAACGGCTGCCGGCTGCCGCCTCATCCGACTTCGCCGCCGCCCTCCTTGGCTTCCCTTTGAGGGGAAGCTGGCAGCGACTGATGAGGTGGAAAGCCGCACATTCCGCTAACAGCCCAATTCAGCTTTCATCCCGTTCAGATCTCGTACACCTTCAGCCTGGCATATGCGCCGACCATGGGGCTCATCTGGCGGAAGCCGACCTTGCCGCCCTGCAGGAGGCCGCCGAAGGTCTCGCCGTCGTCCTCATAGTGCAGCACATGCAGATCGTCGATGAAGAAATCCACGACATTGGCCTTCTTGACGACCTTCATCTGATAAGCCCTGGTCGCGCTGGCCGCCTCGGGAATGGGGTCGCCGGCGATGGCCGTCAGATGGAAGCCGTAGCTCTTGCGCAGGTTGCAGGTGCGGAACACCCGCTCCTCCGGATAGCGCCGCCGGTAATAGGAGATGTGGAAGGCGTTGATGTCGCCGTGGTGATACAGGTCATAGGGGCCGTTGCGTTTCGCCAGGCGCTCATCGAAGATGTCCTCCCCGTTCCTGCCCATGGCGGCGAAGAAGAAGATGCACAGGCCGACGTCGTTCAGCGGCTGGAATTCCCAGGTGATCTCCACATCCGCCGGGAAGGTCTCCGGGCACCAGTATACGTAATTCGCCGCCTGCCCCAGCTCCGGATCGGCGGTGCTGATCAGCTGCATCCTGCCGTCCTCAAAGGCGATCTTCGCCTGCCCCTCCAGAACAAACCCTTCGACATCCTTTTCGCACGCCAGCGGATTGTCATAAATCAGCTTTCTCATCTGCGAACCTGACCTTTCCGTTTTTCATTCTGCTGAAACCAGCCGATGGTTTCATTATAGGTTATCCGCGAAAACCTTGTCAAGCCGCATGGACAGCGCATCTATCCGGCCAAATGGATGCTTGATTACATCTGCGTCCTATATTATAATAGCTTTATCAGGTTCCGAACCGCGTTATGAACCATCCATCATGGAAGGAGACATATATCATGGCCAATCATCTGCTGGAAAACGAATTTCTGAGAGTCACCGTGGCGGACGCCGGTGCCGAGCTGATCAGCGTGTGGAACAAGACGACCGGGCGGGAGCACATCTGGAACGCCGATCCGGCCGTATGGAACCGGCATGCGCCCATCCTGTTCCCCTTTGTGGGCAAGGTGAAGGACGGCAAATACCGCATCGGCGATACGGAATACGCCATGAAGACCCAGCACGGCTTTGCCCGGGACCAGGTATTCACCTGCGTTGACAGGACGGATGTGTCCGTCACCCACTGCCTCACCGCCAGCGCGCTGACCAGGGACATCTACCCCTTCGAGTTCCGGCTCACCGTCTGCCACCGGCTTTCCGGGAAGGAGCTCGCCGTCGAGTGGACGATCGAGAACCTCGGCGACGAAACGATGTTCTTTGCCATCGGCGGCCATCCCGGCTTTATGCCGCCGGCCGGCGTGCGGAAGGAGGACTGCCTGATCTCCTTCCCCGGGAAGGCGGAGCTGCAGTATGTGTCCGCCAATGCCGCGGGCTACATCCTGCCGCAGAGGAAGACGCTGCCCCTCCGGGACGGCTTCGCTTCCTGGCAGGCGGATATCCCGGACACATGGATCTTCGAGGATCATCAGGTGCAGTCCGTGGGCCTTGCCTGCCCGGACGGCACGCCCTTTGTCACCCTGACGTGCCAGGCCTTCCCCATGCTGGCGGTCTGGGCCAATCCCCAGGGACCCTTCATCTGCCTGGAGCCCTGGGTCGGGCGGGCGGATGACGAGGGCTTCACCGGCACGGTCGACCAGAAGAAGGACATCCAGACCCTGAACGCCGGGGCAAAGCAGGAGATCGCCTATACCATCGCGTTCCACGGCTGACGCCGGCGGAGCAGAAGGAGAATTGCCATTTTTACAGCAACGCCAGGATTTTCTGCGGAGACTTTTCCTTCCATCATGGCGCCTTTGAAGTGGTTGACGGCAGGTTCGGCCGGATTTTGCCGGACGCGGTGCCGGAGGACGCGGTCGATCTGCAGGGCGCGACGGTCATTCCGGGCCTGATCGACGTCCACAGCCACGGCAACTCCGGCGCAGACTTCTCCGACGGCGATTATGAGGGGCTCCTCACCATGGCCGCCTATTACGCCCGCATCGGCGTGACCTCCTTCGCCCCTGCGTCCATGACGCTGCCCTACGAGGTGCTGGCAAAGGCCTTCGCCAACGCGCGGCGGCTGGCGGACGAAACGCCTGCCGGGCTGTCCGTCCTGCGCGGCATCCATATGGAGGGCCCCTACTTCTCCTACAAGAAGCGCGGCGCGCAGAACCCCGACTACCTGAAGGAGCCGGACTTCGAGGGCTTCATGGCGCTGCAGGACGGCTGCGGCGGACTGGTCCGGATCGTGGACGTCGCCCCGGAGCTGCCCGGCGCGGAGGAATTTGTCCGGCAGGCCAGGACCGTGTGCACCGTTTCCATCGCCCACACGGATTCCGATTATGACCACGCCAGAGCCGCCATCGACGCCGGCGCCACCCACCTGACCCACCTGTACAACGCCATGCCCGCCATCCACCACCGCAGCCCCGGCGTCATCCCGGCAGCGGCGGAGAATCCCCATGTCCGGGCAGAGCTGATCAGCGACGGCCTCCACGCACATCCTGCCATGGTGTGCTTCGCCTTCCGCCTCTTCGGCGGCGCGCGGATGGTGCTGATCTCCGATTCCGGCCGCTGCTGCGGCATGCCCGACGGCAGCAAATTTGATTTGGGCGGTCAGGACGCCTGGCTGGTGGACGGCGTCGCCCGGCTCGCCGACGGCACGATCGCCTGCTCCGCGACCAACCTGTACGACTGCATGGTCAACGCCATCCGCTTCGGCGTCGCAGAGGAAGACGCCGTCCGCGCGGCCAGCTTCAACCCCGCCTGCGCCATCGGCCAGGACGCACTGGTCGGCTCCATCGAAACGGGCAAGGTGGCGGACTTCCTCGTCTGCACGGCGGATTACGCCACCCGCCGCGTCTTCATGGCCGGCAAAGAACTGTAAACACAACGAATCTCAAGTGGCGTCGGAGGGCTCGCAGGCCCTTCGGCTTTAGCGCGAAAACCGGCGACATGCGCGGCGATTTCCGCACTTTTCCGTCAGGAAAAGCTTCCTTAACTCGAACGACCAGCAAGTGCAAGATCTCGGCAAAGTGCCTGAAGCACTTTGTAGAGACACTGAAATCGCCCTCCGGAACGCTCCGGAGGGCGATGTTCTGTTCTGCGATCACTTTTCGTTCTTGTAGATTTCCTTGAAGTAGCGGTAGGTATCCACCTTCAGCTCGCCGCAGGCCGCCTCGTCGCAGGCGATGATCCCATCGGGATGCAGCTGCAGGGCGGAGATGGTCCAGGCATGATTCACGCCGCCCTCCACGCAGTGGCGCAGGGCGCGGGCCTTGTTGTGGCCGCTGATCAGCAGCAGCACCTGACGGGCGTCGCAGACCGTGCCGACGCCGACCGACACCGCCTTCTTCGGCACCTTGTCGGGGTCGTTGTCAAAGAAGCGGGAGTTGGCGATCAGCGTATCCTCGGTCAGGGCGCGCACGCCGGTGCGGGAGGTCAGGGAGGTGAAGGGCTCGTTGAAGGCGATGTGGCCGTCCACGCCGGCGCCGCCCATGAACAGGTCGATGCCGCCGCAAGCCGCGATCTTCTCCTCATACCGCTGGCATTCCGCCTCCGGATCCTCCGCCATGCCGTCAAGCATGTTGATATTCTCCGCCGGAAGGTCGATATGGTCGAAGAAATTGTGATGCATGAAGTACCAGTAGCTCTGGTCATGCTCCTTGGGCAGGCCGATGTACTCATCCATATTGAACGTGATGACATTCTTGAAGGACACTTCGCCGGCCTTGTTCATTTCGATCAGGCGCTTGTACACGCCCAGAGGAGAGGAGCCCGTGGGAAGGCCCAGAACAAAGGGCCGGTCCGCCTTGTGGGCATTGATGGCATCCGCAATGTGCCGGGCTGCCCATTCCGACATGCCCTGATAGTCATTTTTGATGATAAGCTTCATAGTGGCATCCCCCTGTATCAATCTGAGAACCGAACTTTCGTATTCTCTACCCGATTATTATACACGTTCACCCGGCGTTTGTCCATTCCCCTTTTTTGTTTGTATCCTGTATCCCATCCATTGTCGGAGCCATAACGCCGCATATGGCTCTCGCGGCATGCCTCACACATCCGACTCGCAGACCAGCTTCCTGGATCCCAGGATGTGTCCCGCCGCCATGCATGCGCTCACATCCATCAGGTCCGGGCAGTGGGAACGCCGCTCTTGCCGGATTACCGTTTCAGCATCCCCCTCTTTTTCCGGAGCAGCCTTGCGTTCATTTTTGCGAGAAGGGATGCGCAGAATTTCTCATATCCGGGATACCCGCACAGGAGCATCTTTCGATTCAGTTCATCCAACGCAGAAAGAAACCTGCTGCGGTCCCGTTTTCTGACTTTACAGAAGATGACCACATACGGATGATCCGGATGCTGGTATTCACGTCCAAAACGGACCGTTACCTGATGCCGGATGAACAGCTGATCCGCATAATACTCCGGCACGTCAACGAATACGTAATGGTCATACAGCAGGGAGAATTGCTTAAGTGTAAAGTAGTTTTTCATCCGGCCCTCCATTCAAAAAACTGCCCTCAAAAGTTGGGACAGCATAACGATCAAAACAGAAAAACCCTGGAAATCCAAGGGTTTCACACGTGTCGAAGTGGCGGGATCCGAACCCGCGATCTTTGGGTCCCGAACCGCCTCACTGAGTAGCTGAAAGCCTTGATATTACTGCGTTTGAAGCGTTTTGTGACATTGGAAGTTGATGTGTTGTCATATGTTTTTTGCTTATAGATAAGCAAGTTTCTATCAACTCTCATGCTACTTCGGCACAACTTTATGATTGCTCTCCAACAACTTATCAACAACAGGGAAACAACTTTGAATTGTCTCCCTGTTTTCTTTTTGTCTATAACGAGTACAATTGTTCCGTGCTATTTATGTGACCGATTCATCTTTGAAATGTTGTACTATATAGACACAACGAAGGACACAAGCCCTTCAGAAATAAACGACAGGGCCAAGAGCCCGGAAAGAAGGATTACCATGACCGAAATCAAGATTTGTGATCGCTCCCATTCCCTCGCAGTTTCCAAGAAGTTCTACGAGAAAGCTGCCCGCTACGGCTCGGATGAATACGCGATGCTCCGTCAGGCACGCCTCGACTTCCCCAACTACAAGATCGTGGTGGTCGCTCGCAAGCCTTCGAAGACGAGCAAGCCCGTTTTCAAGAGACTGACCTACGAGTTCATGGCTGCCTACATCATCAAGCATGATGATGAGAGCCAGACCACGATGAAGGTCTTCCAGCGGATGACCGCAACCTCCGATGAGGATGAGGCGCAGGTGCTGAAGGCAAAGACCTATCAGGAAGTGAAGAGGTGGTTCCTTGAAGTCTTCCCGGAGATCCTTCAGTGCCATCATGACCGCGAAGAACTGCTGACCCGCAAGACCGCTTAATAGGAGGACAAGAAAATGAAGAATGTTCTGAAGGTCTCCCATGCTGACCGCACGATCGTGATGGATCGCACTTTCGCCAAGTTCGCTGACAATACCATGAGCCCTGAATACGCGCACCTTCAGCATGTTCGCCGCGACTACCCCACCTACACCGTCGTTCAGCGCCAGATCAAGAAGAACGCCAAGCAGGAGCACTATCACGGCCTGACCTACACTTATTACATTGGGCGGTTCCGCCTTTTATTACTTATATTATATTACGAATTTCGTAATAAATCAATTTTTGCCAGCGACTAAAATCTATCGCTGGCAATTTTCTATCACTGTATTTCCTGCTCCAATTCATCAAACACCGGCGCGCTGAAGAACTCACCCAAGGTCATATCCAGGCCATCGCAGAGTTTCTGCACCAAATTGACCGAAACCTCTTTGCGGCGCGGGTCAAGCATACTATACACGCTGGAGGGCGTGACGCCGCTGCGGTTGGCGAGTTCGTTAGTTTTGATGTTGCGGCCCTTCATGATCTCCTGAAAGCGTGCGGCTACTGCTTCTTTTACGGTTGTCATCTTCTATCACCTCATTGAAATGATAGAAAATATGGCGCGGCCGCGTATGCGCACTTGCGGAATACAGTGGAAAGCATTATACTATGTAAGGAAAACACTTTCTTTATTTGACAAAATAGTTCAGTCGGCATTGCAATAAGCAATAAATGGTATTATACTCTAAAGAGGGATATTCCCAAGAAAGGAAGTCCTACGAATGCTGTCCCAGAACAACACCAACTATGTGGTTGCAGTGGCGACTTATAAGAATGTACTCCCGAATGGCGGCGATGACATCAACACCACGTCTGCAAGCCTGCGCCAGGTGCTGCTGGATTCCAGCGCCACCAATGAGGACGTTGCTGCACTGGGTAAGAAGTATGGTATTTTCGTCGTTGCTCAGGCTGTACAGGCACAGGGATTTGGTGATGCTTCCACAGCGTTGGATGCGGGCTTTGGTACGGTTGACATCAGCAAACATCCCTTTGCCAACATGAAAGAGGAAGACAACCCTAATGCCCCCACGATGCCTGATATCCCGGAAACACCTACCTCTGATTTCACGTGGACAGATACAGGTGCTGGTAACGAATTTATTATCACGGGCTACACTGGTACAGCTACCCAAGTGAAGGTGCCGCAAACCATCGAAGGTAAGCCTGTGACGATGATCGATAAAAACGCATTTGCCAATAAGAGCGATCTCACACATGTCGTTCTGCCTGAGGGCGTAACTTCCATTGGTACCCGTGCATTCGAAGGCTGCACGAACCAATGCATCAACATCCCCAGCACCGTTCAGACCATCGGCGCTTACGCGTTTACCGAATGTGACTGCTTGACAAATATCGCTTTCCCTGCAGGGATAACGATTATTCCTGAAGGTGTCTGTGCTGGTTGCGATGAGCTCACCACTGTAACCATGTCTGAGGATGTGACCAATATTGGGAAAAAGGCGTTCTATCGGTGTAATATACTTGAAAGTATGACATCTGACTGATCACCTTAATCCCCCATATGCTCACTATGAGCACATACAGATTGTCCACTTGTACAACGAGAAAGAAGGCTACCAATCATGAAGAAACAACTCGCTTTGCTATGGTTAGCTCTTATATGCTGTGTTTGCATCAGCGCATATGCTGAAACAATAACGAGTACTGAAGGCTTCACGATAGATGCAAGCGGTGTCATTACCGACTACACCGGAACAGACGTGGAACTTAGCATTCCCAACGAGATCAACGGCGTGCCCGTAACTGAGATTGGCGATCGTTCCTTCGAGGGTTGCACGGGGCTTGAGAGCGTCACAATTCCCAATGGCGTTACCAGTATTGGTTTCAAGGCTTTTTATAACTGTACTGATCTGGAACGCGTTATCCTGCCTGAGAGCGTTAACTACATTGATTTTTCTGCGTTCGAGAAGTGCGCCAACATGACGAGCATAACCATGCCTGGCAGCCTGCGCGGACTTAGTACGGCTGTCTTCGCTGATTGCAGCAGTCTGAAGGAGATCGTCATTCCTGCTGGCTTGTATACCATTGATTCTTGTACTTTCATGAATTGCAGTAGCCTGACTGGCGTTACGATTCCTGAAACCGTGCGCAGCATCAACAATCATGCATTCTATGGGTGCAGTAGTCTGACGGAATTGGTAATTTCCGACAGTGTGAGAACCATTGGCGCTTCCGCCTTCCAGAACTGCTCTGGGCTGACCAGCCTGACGCTGCCCCGCAGCATGACCAGCTTGGATGCTTCAGCCATCAAGGGTTGCAGCAGTCTGAAAAGCATTGCCCTGCCCGAGGGCGTAACCACCTTCGACCGCACCTGGTTGGATGGCTGTACTGCCTTGGAAAGCATCACCTTGCCTGGCAGCCTGAAGAGTGTTGGTTACGATTCTGCAAACAGCGCATTCGGACGTTTTCCGGCGCTGAAGCAAGTAATTCTGCGTAATGGCATTACGACCATCCATCAGTACACCTTTGAGGGTTGCAGCAACCTGACAAGCATCACACTTCCCGATACACTTACTACCATCGGTGGTTCTGCATTCTACGACTGCACGGCACTGGAAACAATTACATTGCCTGAAGGCGTAACAACGATCGGTGCAGCTGCCTTCGACAGCTGTACGAGTCTGACTGATATCACGATTCCAAGCAGCGTGAATAGTGTGGGACGTTGGGGCTTTAACGGATGTACCAACCTGACGAACATCTACTCTGCGGATATTACTTCCTGGCTGAACATCAGCTTTGAAAACACTACAGCGAATCCGTTGGCCAATGGCGGAAAACTGTATTTCTCCGATGTTCTTGCTACAGACATCGCCGTTCCCTATGGCGTAACCACCATCGGCAACAACGCTTTCTACGGATATACCGGCTTGACGAGTATCACCGTACCGGAAAGCGTGACAAGCATAGGCAGCGAAGCCTTCCGAGGCTGTTCTAACCTTGTGCGCGTTAAGCTCTCCGAAGGCGTCACCAGTATTGCGAATTATGCCTTTTGGGGTTGTACTAGCCTGACTGAAATAACCATGGCTAAGGGCTTAACTAGCATCGGGTATGGAGCATTCAGTAACTGCACCAGTCTGAATACCATCGCCATTCCTGAAGATGTTGTTGAAATCGGGTATGAGGCTTTCAAGAATTGTTCCGGGTTGCAAAGCATTTCCTTCTCCGATGGCCTGAAGAGTATTGGTTACTCGGCTTTCATGGGTTGCGTCAACCTGAAGGATGTATATGCGCCCAGTGTAGAAGCCTGGCTGAACATTGAGTTCCAAACAAACATGTATGCCACACCAATGCACTACGCCAGCAATCTGTACCTTGACGGAGAGCTTGTTACCAATCTTGTGATTCCGGAGGGTGTGAGCAACATTGGGCCCCGTGCCTTCTATCGCTGCAAATCCCTGACCAGCGTGACGATTCCAGAAAGCCTGACCAGCATTGAAAAACGTGCCTTTACTGACTGTGCCAGCCTGACGAGTATCATCATCCCTGCCAGTGTCACTAGTATCGGCGAATTCGCTTTCTCTGGCTGCCCGGATGAACTGGTCATCTACGGCATGACCGGCAGCCGTGCGCAGTCTTATGCAGCGGAGAATAATATTACTTTCGTGGCTCTGGATGCTGAAGATACGCTTCCTGCGCCGCAGAATCCCTCCTGGAAGACCGGCAGTACTGCCACCGCCACCTGGGATGCAGTGGACGGCGCGGACTACTACGAGCTGATCGTATACGTGTATGATGAGGCTGGTACCACGCTGCTGGGCACCACCACCACCGGCACCAGCACCAATGAGGTGGACGTGCAGCTGGAAGCCAACACCATCATCAAGCAGCAGGAAACCGAATACACCACTGTGAAACTGGCCTATACCGTGAAAGCTGGTGTTGCTGATGATAAGGGCGGATTCACTTATGGTGACGAATCTGCGATGGCAGAGATGTTGGATTATACCTATGCGCTGATTCAGTTGAAGGCACCGGAGAAAGTCGTGCTGAATGAAGATTGTACTTTGATGTGGAGTAGCATAGAAAACGCAATTTGGTATAGGATTGACATTTATGCTCAAAAACCAGGTCATAATGGCACCAGTAAGGGACATACTTATGAATTTGCGTATATAAACGAGGTAACTATCGTTGATGGAATGCTTACTCTTGACTTAACAAGCCGATGTGAGGAAGCGTATGGAAGCGCTGTAAAAAGTGGATATATTGAAAATGGCGATACAGCTGAAGTATATATCCAAATTAGTTCGCAAAGCGACAATGATCACTATCTTGCGAGTGATGAAGCAACTTCGAATAGTATTAACTATTACTTCTTCACCCCCGTCGAATCCATCACCCTCTCACCCGCCAAGCCAGTCGTCTACGTCGGCAACAGCTACTACCTTGGTAAAACCATCACTCCTGAAGACGGCCATTACACTACTATCGACTGGAGAAGTACCAATACTGGCGTTGTGACTGTCAGCGAGGAAGGCCTGATCAAGGGCGTGGCTGCCGGTGATGCGCAGGTCACTGCCGCCATCGGTGACGTCAAAACGACTGTCCCGGTCAAAGTCTACACCATTTCCTCCAACATTGAGAGCGACAAGGATAAGGATCACGTGACCGACAGCGCAGGCGACATCATTGATGACATCATCAACAATCCCGATCCTGATCTTGGCGACACCGATATCCCGCAGGAGGACATGGAAGATATTAAGGATCAAGTGACGGATGGCATCTGGCGCGGTGATGAGTTCTTCACTGACATGAAGTGGTACGAGGAGAACTTCGAGAAGTACAGGGATAACTGGGGCCAGATTCAAAAGGCTGCTAGGGAGCTGAACGAGGAACTGGATGTTCAGTTTGCCGGTGCGTACAACATCACTGTAGAGATGTATCACAAGGACAAGGAAGGCTCTGATCACAAAATCGGCTGCATCGAGGAGTTCGAAAACGAAATCACCTTTACCTTTGATTTGTTCTCCAGCATGAACGAGGTCCAGACCGGCTATGCCAGAAGATATATTCTGGTGCGCATCCACCGGAATGAAATAGAGGTCATCGACATGGAAGTGGAAAACGGAAAGGGCAAGGCAAAGTCTAATGGCTTCTCCGATTTCGTTGTTCTCTATGTGGATGAACCCATTGGCTCTGTGGATCTTACCGGTTTGAAGACGCTGAAGCTGCCCGCTGCTCTGACAGTAATCGAAGACGAGGCTTTCGTTGGCATTGCTGCGGAAGTTGTGGTCATCCCGGCAAGCTGCACCAGCATTGGCTCCCATGCCTTTGCGGACTGCCCGAACCTCAAGTACATCGTTATGCCCAAGGGGGGTAGCATTACAACCGCAAACGATGCATTTGAAGGCTGCAATGCGGTAATTCTGTACAAGTAAAACACTTACTACAACGCCCCTGCGACTCACCATCGCAGGGGCCATTTTCATCCCATTATTTTCAAGTACTTATACACCGTTGGCCTACTCAGCCCACAAATCCGCGTAAGCTCGCTCACATTCATCTGCCCGCTCATCAGCGACGGATAATGTTTCAGGAACGCCGCCGGGATGTCCTCCTTCGTAGTCTGTGGTCTGCCAATCCTGCGGCCTTTAGCCTTGGCATTCGCCATCCCTGACTTCACGCGTGCCCATATCATCGCCAACTCCAACTGGCTGAACACACCCGCCATCTGAAGGAAAGCTTCGCTCATGGGGTCTGTCTGCCCGTTCCGGCAGTCAATCGTGATGCTGCCCACAATCACCAACCTCAGCCGCTTCACGCGGATGAGGTCAATCAGCTCGCACAACTGCTGTGTTCTGCGGCTCAGTCGACTGACCTCCAGCGTGATGATGGTGTCGCCTTCCTTGGCGAGTTCCAGCAACATGGACAGTTCCTTCTTCGTCTTGGCATCGCCGTGCTCGTATTCAAAGATGACTTCATCCGCGCCCGCCGCCTTCAGTTCCTTGCTGTTCAGAAAGGTGTCCCCAAATGAGCCGATTTCACCCCCTTCTGTGACAGCGCTGTGACAAAGCAAAAACCCGCAACCCCAGTAAAATCAACGGGTTGCGGGCTGTTCGAACGGGCGCTCTGTGACACATCTGTGACAAAACCCCGGTTTTCAACAAAAAACTGCCCTCAAAGGTGAGGACAGCATAACGTTCAAAACAGAAAAACCTTTGGAAATCCAAGGGTTTCAACGTGTCGAAGTGGCGGGATTCGAACCCGCGGCCTTTCGGTCCCGAACGCCGATTGTTAGTTTCAAAACCATAACTTGTTGTCCGACTTTTCTGAAGCTGTTTGCTGGCGTATAGACCTTGAAAACAACAAATGCTTCAGGTTTGACTATTCCTGCATCCTGCGGTACAATATAGTCAAAGGGTGTACAGCTTCCATTCGTACAAAACAAATCACCGGAAGAGGTAATGCTAAATGGATTCTGTAAAAATCATTTTCTTTGATATTGATGGCACGCTGGTGGACCCCAAATCCGGGACGATTTCGGATAAAACGATTCTAGCGTTGACTCGCCTGAAAGAACGGGGAATCAAGATCTGTATCTCCACCGGCAGGGCACCCTCCGAGGTGCCGGATTTCGGGCCGCTGAGGTTTGATGCTTACTGCACCTATAACGGTTCATTGTGTTATGCAGGAAGCGAGATTCTCCACAGCAATCCCATTGAAGAGGCGGATGTGGCACAGGTCATCAGAAATGCAGCAGGAATAGGCCGCCCTGTTTCGGTTGCTACCCGGAATCGTCTGGCAGCCAATGGCTGGGATCCTGATCTGGCGGATTACTACCGCCTGGCTAAGCTTGAACTGACTGTTGCACCGGATTTTGATGCGGCTTGCCGGGAGGATGTGTATCAGATCCTGCTGGGCTGCCGGGAAGCGGAGCATCCGGCTATCATCAGGGGCGCGCAGGGCGTTAAGATCGCTGTCTCCTGGGATCGCGCGGTCGATGTGATTCCCGCGTCCAGCGGCAAGGGAACTGCCATTACCAAAGTGCTTGAGCACTTTGGGCTGGATGCATCACAGTCAATGGCTTTCGGCGACAGTCAGAATGATCTGGAGATGCTTCAAACAGTGGGCGTCGGTGTGGCCATGGGCAACGCCACGGCGCTGCTGAAGGCTGTGGCGGACGATGTGTGCGGCGCCGTTTCCGAGGACGGAATTTACCATTATTGCCTCAGCCGCGGTCTGATCTAATCCCGTGCGGCGAAGATTCACAACTCGATTCTACTGGTATATACAACAAAACGAAACATAGGAGGCAAAATTCAATGTTTTTCAAGAATGCCAGAATTTTTTGCAGTGACTTTACCTTCCGGGACGGCAGCTTTGAAGTGGTTGACGGCAAGTTCGGGCAGATTCTGCCTGATGCTGTGCCGGAAGACGCCATTGATCTGCAGGGCGCTACCGTCATACCTGGCCTCATCGACGTGCACAGCCACGGCAACTCCGGCGCGGACTTTTCTGACGGCGATTATGAGGGGCTGAAGGCCATGGCTGCCTATTATGCCAAGGTCGGCGTGACCTCCTTCGCACCGGCCTCCATGACACTGCCCTACGAGGTGCTGGAAAAAGCCTTCGACAACGCAAAACGGCTGGCAGACGAGGCTCCAGCCGGTCTGTCCGTGCTGCGCGGCATCCAGATGGAAGGCCCCTATTTCTCCTACAAGAAGCGTGGCGCGCAGAATCCTGACTATCTGAAGGAGCCGGACTTTGAGGGCTTCAAGGCCCTGCAGGAGGGCTGTGGCGGATTGATCCGGATCGTGGATGTGGCTCCGGAGCTGCCTGGCGCGGCGGAATTTGTGAAGCAGGCAAAGGAACTTTGCACCGTTTCTGTTGCCCACACCGATGCGGATTATGACCATGCCAAGGCAGCCTTCGATGCCGGCGCGACCCACCTGACCCACCTGTACAACGCTATGCCTGCCATTCACCACCGGAATCCCGGCGTCATCCCGGCGGCGGCGGAAAATCCCAACGTCCGTGCAGAGCTGATCTGCGACGGTTTGCATGCCCATCCTGCCATGGTGCGCTTTGCCTTCTCCATCTTCGGCGGCGCGCGGATGGTGCTGGTGTCCGACTCCGGGCGCTGCTGCGGCATGCCCAACGGCAGCAAGTTCGAGCTGGGCGGTCAGGACGCCTGGCTGGTGGACGGCGTTGCCCGCCTGGCCGACGGCACCATTGCCTGCTCCGCCACGAACCTGTACGACTGCATGGTCAATGCCATCCGCTTCGGCATTCCGGAGGAGGACGCCATTCGTGCGGCGAGCTACAACCCTGCCTGCGCCATTGGTGCGGACAAGCTGGTTGGCTCCATTGAAACGGGCAAGGTGGCGGACTTCCTGGTCTGCACGGAGGATTACGCCAACCGTCGTGTCTTCATGGCCGGTCAGGAGCTGTAAGCACAAAAAGACGCCCTCCGGATGTTCCGAAGGGCGTTTTTCTCTCAGCTTACTTTTCGTTCTTGTAGATTTCCTTGAAGTAGCGGTAGGTATCCACCTTCAGTTCGCCACAGGCAGCCTCGTCACAGGCGATGATGCCATCCGCATGCAGCTGCAGGGCAGAGATGGTCCAGGCGTGGTCAACGCCGCCCTCCACGCAATGGCGCAGTGCGCGGGCCTTGTTGTGGCCGCTGATGAGCAGCAGCACCTGGCGGGCATCGCAGACCGTGCCCACGCCCACGGATACGGCAGTCTTGGGCACCTTGTCGGGGTCGTTGTCAAAGAAACGGGAGTTGGCGATCAGCGTGTCCTCGGTCAGGGCGCGGACGCCGGTGCGGGAGGTAAGGGAAGTGAAGGGCTCGTTGAAGGCAATGTGTCCGTCCACGCCAGCACCGCCCATGAACAGGTCGATACCGCCGCAGGCAGCGATCTTTTCTTCATACCGCCGGCACTCCGCCTCGGGATCTTCCGCCATGCCGTCCAGCATGTTGATGTTCTCCGCTGGCAGGTCGATGTGGTTGAAGAAATTCTCGTGCATGAAGTACCAGTAGCTCTGGTCATGCTCCTTGGGCAGGCCGATGTATTCATCCATATTGAAGGTGATGACGTTCTTGAAGGAGACTTCGCCAGCCTTGTTCATCTCGATCAGGCGCTTGTACACGCCCAGAGGAGAGGAGCCGGTAGGCAAGCCCAGCACGAAGGGCCGATCGCCCTTGTGGTTGTTGATGGCGTCTGCAATATGCTGCGCAGCCCATGCGCACATCTCATTGTAGTCATTTTTGATGATCAGTTTCATGTGTGTGATCCCCCTATAGTCGTTGGCAGAGTTCCAGTTGGTTATATTATACACTTTACTTCAGCGTTTGTCCATCAGTCTGGGCAAGTTTATCGCTGTTGTTTTGACAGGAGGTTTGGTGATGGCCGGCATTTTGGAAATATGTGTGGATTCATTGGCATCAGCGAGGGCTGCGATTGCCGGAGGTGCGGACCGGCTGGAGCTTTGCTGCGCATTGGCAGTGGGCGGCCTGACGCCTTATGCGGAGCTCCTGCAGCAAATCCGGACGGAAAGCGACATACCCGTTCGCTGCCTGATTCGCCCCCGCGGAGGCGACTTCCTCTATACCAACGAGGAAATCATGATGATGGCAGCGCAGATCGGACATTTGCGCGAATCAGGCGCAGATGGGTTTGCCATCGGCTGCCTGAACGCTGAAGGTGATCTGGATGCATGCGCTATGGCCCCCTTGCTGAAAGCTGCAGAAGGTGCCGGATTGACCCTGCATCGGTGCATCGATGTGTCCCGCGATCCGTGCAAAACCTATCTGGATGCCCACGCGCTTGGCTTTGATACCGTGCTGACCAGCGGCGCAGCGGGCAATTGCCTGGCTGGCATGGAAACCATCGAACAGCTGCTGCAGCTGCGGGATGCAAACCAAGGGCCGGAGGTGCTCATCGGCGCGGGGGTGAATGCGAAGGTCATCGCGTCCTTCCGGGAGAAATGTCCCCAGGCGCGAGCCTTCCACATGAGTGGCAAAACGGAGATCGAAAGCGGCATGCGCTTCCGCCGGGAAGGCGTGCCCATGGGCCTCCCCGGCCTGGACGAAT
>SVGU01000012.1 GCA_015056155.1 Clostridiales bacterium | reverse complement strand
ATGGCATAGGAGGTCGCGTCGCCCTTGATGATCGGCACTTCCCTGCCGTTCAGGCCCAGGCCCGTTACCGCATCGATCAGGAATACATCCGCTGGCACCTGTGCAGCAGCTTCGCGCATGGCCTTCTTCGTGGCCTCGAGGATGTTGATCTCGTCGATCTCCTCCGGCGTCGCCTGACCGATGCCCACATACAGCGCGTTTTCCATGATCTCCCCATAGACCTTTTCGCGGCGGGATTCGGAGAGCTTCTTGCTGTCGTCGATCCACATCAGCACGGGCTCCGGCGGCATCACCACACAGGCCGTGACCACATTGCCCGCCAGGGGGCCGCGCCCGACCTCGTCGATCCCGGCCAGCACCACGCCGGTGAACTTCAAGTCATGGTCCAGCAGCATCTGTGCGTGCGCGAGACGATCAATCTTCGCCATGGTCTTCCTCCTGAGCGGGCGACTCTGCCTTCTTTTCGGCCGCACCGGGGATGGTCAGGCGTGCCTTGGGCTTCTGGGGCGTTTCCAGCGTGATGCGGCCCAGCTTGCCGGCGCGGAACTCGTCCAGCACCACCGAACAGCAGCGGTCATAGTCACACACGCCGCCCTTCATCAGGAAGCCGCGGCCACGGCAGACCGCCTCCAGCAGCTCCTCGCCCCGCAGAGTCGGATCCTTGATGCGGTAACGCTCGCAGACCTGCTCCGGCTTCACCGCCAGCATGTCCTGCAGCAGGTGGATGGTCAGCATCGCCAGATCGACCACATCATCCTTGACCGTGCCGATATAACACAGGCGGCGCGCCGCCAGCTGGTCATCCAGGCGGGGCCAGAGGAGACCGGGGGTGTCCAGCAGATCCAGATAAGGGGTGATGCGCACCCACTGGTTGGAGCGGGTCACGCCGGGACGGTCGCCGGTTTTGGCGATCGCGCCGCCGTGCAGCTTGTTGGTGAAGGTGCTCTTGCCCACGTTGGGTACGCCAACGACCATCGCCTTGACGGTCTTGCGCATGCCCTTGGCGGCCGCGCGCTCCACCGTTTCCTTTGCCGCGCGGTCGATGACGGCCATGGCGTCCTTGACCTTGCCGGAAATGGCGTTGTAGGGCGCTGCGTCGATCCCCTGCTGACGGAAGTAATTCAGCCATGCGCTGGTCGCCGCCTGATCGGCCAGGTCAGCCTTGTTCAGCAGCAGCACGCGCTTCTTGCCGGAAATGAGCTTATCCAGATCGGGATTGCGGCTGGAGTACGGAAGGCGGGCGTCGCACAGCTCCACCACCACATCCACGCGGCTGAGCTGCTCGGACAGCTGCCGCTTCGTTTTTGCCATATGTCCCGGGTACCAGTTGATATCCATAATCCACCTGCCATCGATTCTTCAGGATGTGCGAAATCATCAAGAAAACGCACGGCTAACAAGCCCTCGCGGCACAGCGTGAGGGTTGTTCTAATAATGCCATGCAATTGAAGAAATTGCAAGCCATTTTTCAGTTTTCACAACACTTTCAGCGATTTTTACGACTTCGACACATATCAGTTGAGAAATAGGGGTGGAAAAAGGGCGGAAAATATCGTATAATGGAAAGTGGCAGAGATCGCGCAGTCCGCAACGCCTGCCTTGTGATGATGATCCGGACGGACCGCCTCCGTCCTTTACCGCCCGCATGCTGCGGGTTGACCGAAGGAGTGAATACTGTGCAGCAGCAGACCCCTCCGCAGGGCCGCCTGTTCCCCGATCCCCCGCAGGAGCAGCGTCCCGCCGCCCCCCGTTTTGCCCCCTCTGCAACCCAGCCCTACGAGCCGCAGCCGCGCATGCAGCAGACCGGCTCCTTCCCCGTATACTCTTCCGCACGGTACACCACCGGCTCCCTGCAGACGCTGCACACCCAGCCCGTGCAGACCATGCCTCCGATGGCGACCATGCCCACTGCGCAGGCCTATCAGGCGTCGATGCGTCAGGAGCAGCCCCAGCCCGTCTCCCAGGGCACGCCCATGATCGTGCAGACCGTACAGGGTACGCCCGTGCTGGTGACGCTGGAACAGCTGCAGGCCGCGCTGAAGAACCAGAACGAACCGGAGAAGGAAGAAAAGGCAGCCGGCAAACGCAGCAAATCCAGGAAGGATAAGAAGCGCGAGAAGAAGCCCTTCTCCTTCAAGCTGTCGGTGACCTGGTTCATCTTCGGGCTCATCGGCATGGGAACCACCGCCGTCTTCGTCCTCCGACTGGTGATTACCCTTCTGCTCAAGCTCAAGGGGCAACTGTGAGGTGACTGACAGATGAAAGCTATTCTCCGCTGGATCGCCGGCGTCATCGGGACGATCATCGCCCTGGCCGCGACCATCGTGCTGCTTCCCTATGCCGGCGATATCGTCAACAAGATCATGCCGGACGTCACCTCCGCTGCCGAGCGCACCGCAGGCGTCATCTCAAGCAAGCTCTCCGAAAGCGCCCGTCTGGAAAGCATCACCGTTACGGAAAGCGGAACAGTCAACCACGATCTGTCGCTCGCCGGAATCTCCGTGGGCGGCGTGACCTTCGATTACGACTATACCGCCAGCTTCGGCATCGACCTGAAAAGGGTGCAGATGGTCGTCAGCGGCAGCAAAATCGTCTTCATGCTCCCTCAGCCGGAGCTGATCCTGGACGATCTCGTCCCGCGCAACATCAGCCGCAAGGATACGCTGGTCATCATCAGCGACGAAGATTACGAGGCACTCCTTGAGCGTGAACGCCTCGCCTGCCGTGCACGCTACCTGTCCGGCGACCGCCAGCAGGAGCTTTGGGACGCGACCGTCCGCGTGATGCAGAGCACCGTCGAGGTATGGCTCACCAACGTGGACGACCGGTTGTCCTTTGAATACGCCCTGCTGGATGAATCCAGCGGGAGCTGATCCGCCGCATTCACATCCCTGATAATTCAGAACAATAAAAACACTTGACATCCTGCGCCGCGCGTGTATAATAAGCACGTATATTTATGCGGCGCTTTTTGCATATTTCGCATGAAGCACGAAGGAGGAACCCTTATGGCATTGACCGTATTCATCGACGGTAAGGAGGGAACGACCGGTCTGCGTATCTTCGAGCGCCTGGCGACCCGCCCTGACCTGACGATGCTGACCCTTCCGGAAGAAAAAAGAAAGGATCCCGCCGCCCGCAAGGAGGCCATTCATGCCGCCGATATTGCTGTGCTGTGCCTCCCCGACGCAGCGGCGAAGGAATCCGTTGCGCTGGCTGAAGGCAGTAAGGCGCGCATTCTGGACACCTCTACCGCCCACCGCATTGCATCCGGCTGGTCCTATGGCTTCGCTGAGCTGTCCGCGGCACACCGTCAGGGCATTATCGAGGGCAGCCGAGTGGCCGTTCCCGGCTGCCATGCCAGCGGCTTCATCAGTCTGGTGACGCCTCTGACGGCTACTGGCCTGCTCCCCGCGGACACTGCGCTGACCTGCTTCTCCCTCACCGGCTATTCCGGCGGCGGCAAGAAGATGATCGCCCAGTACGAAGGAGCAGACCGCACCCCCGACCTGGACAGCCCCCGTCCCTACGGCCTGACACAGGCGCACAAGCATCTGCCCGAAATGACGCATGTGCCGGGACTGAAGGTGCAGCCCATCTTCGCCCCCATCGTCGCGGATTTCTACAGCGGCATGGAGGTCACCGTTCCGCTCTTCGGCAGCCAGCTGCGCTGCGCCCATCCGGTGGAGGAGGTCACCGCCTGCCTCAAGGCGCATTATGAAGGCTCCCCCATCGTGAAGGTGCTCGGTCCTGACGAGGTGGCGGCCTTCAGCGGCTTCATCCCCTCGAATGCGCTGTCCGGCAAGGACGGCATGCAGCTGATGGTCACCGGCAACGATGAGCGCCTGCAGATCGTCAGCCTCTTCGACAATCTGGGCAAGGGCTCTTCCGGCGCGGCGCTGCAGTGCCTGAACCTAATGACCGGCGTGGAAGAAACGCTGGGTCTGAACCTGTAAACACCGTTGATTCCTGATGGATATGGAGGATTGATTCTATATGGAGCATATCACCGGCGGCGTCTGCGCCCCCCTCGGCTTCAAGGCCGGCGGCATCCACTGCGGCATCCGCAAGAACCGCGTCAAGCGCGACATCGCGCTGATCATCAGCGAGGTCCCGGCCTCTGCCAGCGCGGTCTACACCCAGAACCTCGTCAAGGGTGCGCCCATTTATGTCACCCAGCGCAACATTGCCGACGGTATCGCCCAGGCGGCCGTGTGCAACAGCGGCAACGCCAACACCTGCAACGCTGACGGCGAGGACGTGGCATGGCAGATGTGCCAGCTGACCGCCGAGGCAGCAGGGCTCAAGGCTGAGGAAGTGATCGTCGCCTCCACCGGCGTCATCGGTCAGCCGCTGTCGATCGAGCCCATCCGCGCCGGCATGAGCGACCTGTTCGCGTCCGTTCATGAGAACGGTTCGCAGGAAGCGGCCGAGGCGATCATGACCACCGATACCAAGCTGAAGGAGGTTGCCGTTTCCTTCGTCGCGGGCGGCAAGACCTGCAAGCTCGGCGGCATCGCCAAGGGCAGCGGCATGATCCATCCGAATCTGGCAACCATGCTGGTGTTCCTGACCTGCGACGCAGCGATCGCCCCCGCAATGCTGAAGAAGGCCCTTGCCGACAACGTACAGGACACCTTCAACATGACCAGCGTGGACGGCGACACCTCCACCAACGACATGGTCTGCATCATGTCCAACGGCATGGCCGGCAACGAGATGATCACCGCTGAAGGCGACGACTACGCAGCCTTCTGTGCGGCGCTGAACGAGGTCACCACGACGCTCTGCCGCGCCATCGCCAAAGACGGCGAGGGTGCGACCCGCCTGCTGACCTGCTATGTCAAGGGCGGCAAGACCGTGAAGGACGCCAAGCTGGCCGCGAAGTCCGTCGTCTGCTCGAGCCTGTTCAAGGCTGCGATCTTCGGTGCGGACGCCAACTGGGGCCGCGTGCTGTGCGCGCTGGGCTATTCCGGCGCAGACATCGACGTGAAGGCAGTCGACGTGACCTTCCGCTCCATCAAGGGCTCCATCAATGTCTGCAGCATGGGCTCGTCCGTCCCCTTCTCCGAGGAAAAGGCCAAGGAGATCCTCACGGAGGACGAGATCGACGTGCTGATCCAGCTTCGCGACGGCGACGCCTGCGCAACGGCATGGGGCTGCGACCTGACCTATGATTATGTGAAGATCAACGGCGACTACCGCACCTGATCACACCAATGAGGAGCAAGTGAAATGAGCGAGCATATGTCAACCCTGAACAACGCCGACCGTGCGCAGGTCCTGGTCGAGGCGCTGCCCTATATCCAGAAGTACTATGGCAAGATCATCGTCGTCAAGTACGGCGGCAACGCCATGATCAACGAAGAGCTCAAGCACGACGTGATGCGCGACATGGTGCTGATGAGCCTGATCGGCGTCAAGGTCGTGCTGGTGCACGGCGGCGGCCCGGAGATCTCCTCCATGCTCAAGCGCGTCGGCAAGGTCTCCGAGTTCGTGGACGGCCTTCGCGTGACGGACGAGGAAACCAGTGAGATCGTGCAGATGGTGCTGGCGGGCAAGATCAACAAGTCCCTGGTGGCCAAGCTGGAGCTGCTGGGCGGCCGCGCGATGGGCGTGTGCGGCATGGACGGCAATCTGCTCAAGGCCAGCCAGGTCGATCCCCGGCTGGGCTATGTGGGCGAGATCAGCAAGGTCGATCCCACGCTGATCAACGACCTGCTGGAGAAGGGCTATATCCCGGTCGTATCCACCATTGGCTGCGACGAGACCGGACATGTCTACAACATCAACGCCGACACCGCCGCCGCTGCCATCGCTGGCGCGCTGAAGGCCGAGGCGCTGATCTCCATGACCGATACGGTGGGCCTGCTGATGGATCCCAAGGATCCGTCCACGCTCATCCGCCGCATCGACCTGCAGGGCTGCGAAGAGCTCAAGGAGCAGGGCGTTATCTCCGGCGGCATGATCCCCAAGGTGGAATGCTGCATCAACGCCATCAAGGACGGCGTACGCAAGGTGTTCATCATCGACGGCCGCGTGCCGCATGCCCTGCTGATCGAGTGTCTGACCGACGAGGGCGCGGGCACGATGTTCAAGCAGGAGCTTGATCCGCATTACAGCGTGGGCTGAGGAGGGATTTCTCATGGCAAATCCAACGAAGCAGACCGACCTGCAATATGTCGCAAATACCTATGACCGCTTTGATCTGGCGCTGGACAGTGCCAGCGGCGCGACCTACACGGACGAGGACGGCAAGGCGTATATCGACCTTGGCACCGGTATCGGCGTGACCGCCTTCGGCGCCTGCGATCCGGAGTGGACCGCCGCTGTGACCGCACAGCTCACCACCCTCGGCCACACCTCCAACCTGTACTACACCGCGCCCCAGGCGAAGCTGGCGCAGCTCCTGTGCGAGAAAACCGGCATGAAGAAGGTCTTCTACGGCAACTCCGGCGCTGAGGCCAACGAGTGCGCGCTGAAGGTCGCCCGCCGCTACGGCGAAGCCACCGACCGCACGACGATCGTGACGCTGTGGAATTCCTTCCACGGCCGCACCATCGCGACCCTTGCCGCCACCGGTCAGGACAAGTTCCACGCCCACTTCGGCCCCTTCCCCGAGGGCTTCATGCACATCCATGCGGGCGACAAGGACGAGCTGACCGCTGCGCTGACCAGCGGCAAGGTCTGCGGCATCCTGATGGAAATGGTGCAGGGCGAGGGCGGCGTGATCCCGCTGGACAAGGAGTACGTGCAGCTGGCGGAGAAGCTCTGCCGCGAGAACGACGTGCTCTTCATGGTGGACGAGGTGCAGACCGGCAACGGCCGCACCGGCAGTCTCTACGCATACCAGCAGTTCGGCGTGACCCCGGACGTCGTGACGACGGCCAAGGGTCTGGGCGGCGGACTGCCCATCGGCGCATGCCTCATGGGCGAAAAGTGCGAATTCAGCCTGGGCAAGGGCGACCACGGCTCTACCTATGGCGGAAATCCCGTCTGTGCCGCCGCTGCGCTCAATGTGATCAGCCGCATGGACGATGCGCTCTTCGCTGGCGTGAAGGAGCGTGCGGCGTACATCCGCAGCGAGCTGGAGGGCGCCGAGGGCGTCGACTGCGTGACCGGCATGGGGCTGATGATCGGCATCCTCCCCACGCGCCATACCGCTGGCGAGATCGCAGCGGCCTGCCTCGCCGACGGCCTGCTGGTACTCACGGCACACGAAAAGGTTCGCCTGCTGCCCCCGCTGAACATCCCCATGGAGGATCTGCGCAAGGCGATGGCGATCCTCAAGAAGCATCTGGCATAAACGATGCGCACTGTCCCGCAAGGCAGTGCGCTTTTCCTCATATAGGGAGGCTTCCATGCTGACGACCCATGCTGACATCCTTGAACCAATCCTGAAAGCGCTGGCAAAGCTGACCGGTCAGCGTATCCTCATCACCATCGACGGCCCATGCGGCAGCGGCAAATCAACCCTGGCCGAAAAGCTGTCGCAGGCGACCGGCGCAGCAGTGATCCATATGGACGATTTCGTTATCCCTCACGCGCAGAAAACGCCGGAGAGACTGTCCGTCCCAGGCGGAAATGCGGATACGGAGCGGCTTTCCGGCGAGGTGCTCCGCCCCTGGGCTTGCGGAAAAACGGTCTCCTTCCGGAAGTATCTCTGCCATGAGGACGCCTATTCTGAGCCGGAAACGCTCCCTTCAGGAAGGTACCTCATCGTCGAAGGGACCTACTCCAACCTGCCTGCGATCGCTGAGCATGCAGGGTTCCGTCTGTTCCTGACCGTCACGCCCCAGACCCAGCAGCGCCGCCTTCTGCAGCGCGTTGGGCCGGAGCGTATCCATGCCTTCAACGAGCGATGGATCCCGCTGGAAAACGCCTACTTCGCAGCGTACAGCCTGCCGGACGACGGCTGTATGGTCATCGACACCGATCAGGACCACGCAGAATAAGTACCGGTCTGACGCTTTGCATCCTGCATACGCCGGATGACTGCATCATAGCGGCTGTGCCGGATGGTTGCGGGTGCCGGCTCCTGCACGTATGCCGGCTGCTTGGTATGTCGTTCCTGCGGCACATCATGCTCCGCCGCTTCGGCAGCAACTGACCGCTGCTGCCACAGGAGCCACCGCGCCTGCCGCTCCTGCCTCGTCGCTGCGCTGAAGGGAGATTCCGCCGATGCTTCTCTCATCGCTGTCGCCTCCTGTTCCCCGTTTGCTTCAGGATATGCAGGATTTCCGGCAATGTGCATCGAATCAGTCAATAACCTTTGGTTGTTAAGGAGGTTTCGACCATGTCTGACGTCGTCCGAATCAAATATGGCAGCTGCAGCGCCGTGCTCCGTCCACTGGGCGCACAGATCATTTCCTGCACCGCTCCTGATGGCCGCGAGGTCATCTGGCAGGGCAATCCTGCGATCTGGGCGGATCATTCCCCGATTCTTTTCCCCGTCATCGGCACGGTCAAGGATGGAAAGGTGATCATCGACGGCGTCTCCTATCCGATGAGCAAGCACGGCTTTGTCATCAATGCCATGTTTGAAACGGTCGACGCAGGCGACAGCTACGCAGTGTTCGAGCTGACCGAATCCGAGGAAACGCTGCGGCAGTATCCCTTCGCCTTCTGCCTTCGCGTGATGTACGAGCTGACCGAAACCGGCTTCCGCTGCCGTTTCACGGTGTTCAACCGCTCCGACAGACCGATGCCCTTCTGCGTCGGCGGTCATCCGGGATTCATCGTCCCGATGGAGCAGGGCGCAGCATTCGAGGATTACCGCCTCATCTTCCCCGATGACAAGCACGCGAAGAACCTCCTTTGTCCCGGCGGCGGCCTTGTCAGCGACAGCGAGGAGCTGACCTTCGGCCCTGGCGGCGAGGTCGATCTCCGGCATGAAATTTTCGACGAGAAGGACACGCTCCTTCTGTCCGAGCTCAAGAGCCGCAGCGTCCGCCTGGTTCACCGCAGCAGCGGTCGCGGCCTGCGGATGTCGTGGGACGGCATGGAGGCGCTGGCTGTCTGGACGATGCCGCACAATCACGGCGATTACATCTGCCTCGAGCCATGGCACGGCCTGCCGGGCATGGCGGAGGAGAGCGGCGTATTCGCAGAGAAGCGCTATGCGACGTTGCTGCAGCCCGGCGAGTGCTATCGCTGCGGCTTTGAAGTGGAGCTGATCTGACATGTGCGGAAGATTTTACATCGAATCCGACGACACGCCCGACGAGCTGATCGAGGTGCTCAACCGCGCAGAAGCCCTTGCCCGGCGAACGGACAGCAGCTTCCGCCTTCCCCGCGGCGAGGTGCGTCCGGGCGACTGTGCCGCCGTCATCGCCATGAACCGCGCGGCGAAGCGATCTGCCTTTCCGATGAAATGGGGCTTCCGCATGGACCGGCAGCTGCTGATCAATGCCCGCAGCGAGACCGCCGCCGGGAAACCGACCTTCCGCGAAAGCATGCGCGACCGCCGCTGCCTGATCCCGGCCAGCGCATATTTCGAATGGGATCACCGCGAAAAGCCGCTGAGAAAGTACGCCTTTGCGCTGCCCGATGCACCGATGATGTATCTCGCCGGGCTGTACCGCTTTGAGCCGGACGTTCCCTTTCCGGTCTTCACCGTACTCACGCAGAACGCATCAGAGAAGATCGCCTGCTTTCACGACCGGATGCCAGTGATCATCCCGCCTTCCCTGACGGACAACTGGCTGGATCGCAGCCTTTCCCCCATGCCCATCCTGCAGTCATCCATTACCGACGTCATCTGGCACGAAGCATGAAAAACGCCCCCTTCCGCAGCACAGCGCCGCAGAAGGGGGCATTTTCGTGTGTCTTTACATGGTAGCGGGTTCTTCTTCCTCTTCGGCCTCGGCTTCAGCAGCCTCGACTTCCAGAGCGGGAGCTTTGCCGGTGTAGGTCAGCGTTTCGCCGAGATCGGGCTCGATATCCAGCACAGGAGCGGCCTCTTCAAGCTGCACGGCGGCTTCCTTCGCGGCCTTTGCAGCAGCCTTGGCTTCCGCGCGCACCTGAGCACGGGCAGCCTTCTCTTCCGCACGAACCTGCGCAGCCGCAGCCTTCTCCGTCGCGCGATCGCTGCGCAGCGTGTCCAGACCTTCGTCCAGCGCGCGGATCTCATTCACCAGCGGAACGATCTCCTCCGGCAGCTCCACGCCCGCCTCAAACAGGCCATAAACCTTCTCGCCCAGCTCGCTGATGGCCTCGCGGCGGCGGCTGATGCTGTCCATTTCGTTCATCTTGTAGCGGGTCGCGCTGGCGACGCCCTTGGCAGCACTCTTGACTGCCTTGGCGCTCCCGCTCAGGATCCCCTTGAGGGTTTCAGAAAAATTCGCCATGATCATTCACTCCTGAAAATTGAAATCGCGGAATACAACCATTATTCGCCATATGCAGAGATGATTCCTGCATGTTCACAGAATTTTTACCAAAACAGCTTCAGTGCGCCGCCCAGCAGCCGATACTCTGCCCGATCCATCACGCTGACCTCGCCGTCCATATTCAGGCGCATCCCCTTGGAGACGATCGTGACCTCCTTGCAGCGGCGGTGTGCCGTGAACGGGAATGTCAGCACCTTGCCGAACAGCAGCCCCGGAATGTAGAAGGGAATCATCCAGCGGGGCTTGTTTTCAACCACCACCAGATCGAAATACCCGTCATCCGGCGCTGCATCCGGACAGATGGGAATTCCGCCGCCGAAGAAGCGTCCGTTGGCGATGCTGCAGATGAGCACATCCCGCTCCTCGGTCACGCCGTCCACCGTGAAGCGGATATGCACCGGCTTGTAATGGGCAATGCCGCGGATGAGACCGATCAGGTACGGCAGGATGCCCCGGACGTACTTCTTTGCCGCGAGGGTATAGTCCAGCACCGTCACGTCAAAGCCCGTACCGCTGACATTGAGGAACAGCTGATCGTTCATCCTGCCGACGTCCACGGGACGGGGCTCGTTCTTCAGGATGAGTTCCAGCGCCTGCAGGGGCTTATTCGGAATGCCGACGGTCTTGATGAAGTCGTTGCCCGTGCCTGCCGGAATAATCCCCAGCGGGATCTGCGTGTCCATCAATCCGCAGGCGACCTCATAGGCCGTTCCGTCGCCGCCGACCGCCACGACGCCCGTGCAGCCCGGCTCAGCCGCTGCCGCGCAGGCCAGCGCCGTCGCGTGTCCCGGTTTTTCTGTTTGGACGAAGGCCGCTTCGATCCCCCGGCGGGCCAGTTCTTCCCGCAGCATCGTCTCCGTTCTCAGTGCATACCCGTTGCCGGCGGCAGGGTTCACGATGAATGTCAGCATCTTTATGCATCCTCTCTGCTTTTGTATCAGATCATTCCACGTCGTATTCCATGTACCGGCGATATGTCCGGAAGCCGAGCGACTCATAGAACCGCAGCGCACCTTCGTTGAACTCCCACATGTTCAGCTCGATCCGGTCAAAGCCACGCTGCTTTGCGAAGTCCCGAATCCCCGCAAAGAAGGCATGTCCGATGCCCTGTCCGCGGCAGGTTTCATCCACGCCGATCTCATCGATCTCCATGAACCTGCGCGCAGGCTTGTGGGGCTTCTCCGGCATTTCAATCTCCGCCAGACAGGCGAAGGCGATGATCGTTCCATCCTGTTCCGCGACGAGAACGTGTCTGCTTTCGTCGGCATGGATCGTATGGAGATGATCCGCAAGGAACTGCGGAAATCCCGGGCGGAAAATGTCCGGGCGGGCAGCGGCGTGCAGCTCGCTGACCTGCGCCCGCAGCTCGTTCACCCTTTTGAGATCGGCTTCCGCTGCCAGTCGGATCCTCATGCTTGTCTCCCCTTTCGGCGCTGTGCAAAAAGCGGCGCTCCGATCAACCGGAACGCCGCGATAATACGCAGGAAAATTGGCTTATGCGTTCATGATCTTCTCGGCGATCTGCTTGCCGGTCAGGCCGTACTCCTCCAGGAGGTGAGCGGGCTTACCGGACTGGCCGAACTCGTCGTTGATGCCGATCTTCTGGAACTTGGTGAGGCCCATGCCGCACAGCGCGGAAGCCACCGCATCGCCCAGACCGCCGATGACGGAGTGCTCTTCCACGGTAAAGACCTTGCCGCACTTGGCAGCGTACTCACGGGTCAGCTCCTCGTCGAAGGGCTTGAGGGAGTGATGGTTGACCAGCGCGGCGTCGATGCCGTTCTCCTTCAGGATCTCCACGGCCTCCAGGCAGTGCTCCAGCATGATGCCGCAGCAGAAGATCACGACGTCCTTGCCGTCCTTGATCACGTTGCCCTTGCCGATCTCGAAGGGACGCTCCTCATACACGGGCGAGGGCAGGCGGGCGGTGCGGATGAACACGGGGCCGTCGATCTTCGCGGCAGCCTCGACGCACTTGTAGCACTCGGTCGCGTCAGAGGGAACCAGCACGGTCATGTTGGGCAGCACGCGCATCAGGGCGATGTCCTCGATGGCCTGATGGGAGCCGCCGTCCTCACCCAGGGTGATGCCCGCGTGGGAGAAGCCGAACTTGACATTCAGCTTGGGGTAGCACACGCCGTTGCGGATCTGGTCATAGGAACGGCCAGCGAACACGGCGAAGGTGGAGCAGAAGGGGATCAGACCCATGGTGGACGCACCGGCAGCCATATCGACCATATTCGCCTCGGCGATGCCGCAGTCGATGAAGCGGTCGGGATAGGCCTTCTTAAAGCCGTTGGTCATGGTGGCAGCAGCCAGGTCAGCGTCGAACACGACGACCTTGTCATTCTCAGCGCCCAGCTTGACGATAGCCTCGCCATAAGCGACGCGGATTGCTTTCTTTTCCATCTTCTTACGCCTCCAGTTCCTTCAGTGCAGCTTCGGTCTCGGCAGCATTGGGAGCCTTGCCGTGCCAGCCGACCTGGCCCTCCATGAAGGAGACGCCCTTGCCCTTGGTGGTGTGCAGGTGGATCAGGCGGGGCTTGCCGGGGCAGGCGGGCGCATGCAGCGCAGCGAGCACCTGCTCGATATCGTTGCCGTCAGCGACCTCGATCACGTCGTAGCCGAACGCACGCCACTTCGCGCCCACGTCGCCCAGGGACATGACCTCGTCATTGGTGCCGTCGATCTGCATCTTGTTGTGGTCGAAGATGACGGTCAGGTTATCCAGGCCGTAATGGGCAGCGGCCATGGACGCCTCCCACACGAGGCCCTCCTGAGACTCGCCGTCACCGATGATGGTGTAGACGTGGCAGGGATTGCCGGTCTTCTTCGCACCCAGCGCCATGCCGGCAGCGATGGAGATGCCCTGGCCCAGGGAGCCGGTGGAGGCGTCCACGCCGGGGCACTTCTTCACGTCAGGATGGCCCTGCAGGATGCCATGCAGCTGACGGAACTTGTCAAACTCTTCGGGGCCGAAATAGCCGCGCTCACACAGGGTGCCGTACAGGCCGGGAGCAGCGTGGCCCTTGGACAGGACGAAACGGTCGCGGTTGGGGTTCTTGTCATCCTTGGGGTCGATGCCCTTCATCACATCAAAATACAGGGCGACCATGGCCTCCGTCGCAGACAGGGATCCGCCGGGATGACCAGCGCCAGCCTTGTTGGTCATGGTGATGATGTTGCGGCGGACGCGCCGGCATACATCCTTCAGTTCCAGAATGTCCATGATAGTACCTCCTCAATTGCCGTGGCCGCTCCTGCGGCGTTACAGGCATGTCCGTACAGGTACTATTATAGTATGGATATGTCATCCTTGTCAATGCATCGCATCACGCCTTTTGTGCAGATTTTGTCGACTTATCTTCCTTTTTTGCCATTCAGCGATGCACAGGCTTCCCTTAACATACAGCCTGGATTATCCAGATACACATTGACCATTTCACACTCTCCCATGATCCCGCACAGCTTCATCGTCCCCTCTTCCAGAATGAGAAACTCTGTCAGATGTCCGGGTGACAGGAGACGGACAGCATGCATCACCGGTCTGTTGCCCAACACAGCCACCCTGCAGCAGCGCATGCTTCCTTTGCGCTCCATGGCAATCTTCCTGTCCATCATCGACCGAAGCTCCGCCAGCGCTATGGAGACAGTTGACTGCTGAGCAGCGTACATCAGAAAGCACCCCGCCCCCGCCAGCGACAAATTCCATGCGCCATATCGCCACGCAAGCCAGATGCTTCCGAGAATCGCCGCGCTGCCAAGCAGCATCCCGCAGATGCGCATCACCCGGCGTACCGTTTCGCCGCGCAGGATGCCCGAAAGCAGCAGCGCCGCGATCCGTCCGCCGTCCAGCGGCAGCGCGGGCAGCAGATTCATCATCAGGATCGCCAGGTTGGACGTGAACAGCAGCCGCCCATGGGCAGCTGGGAGCACGCCCCATTCCGTCATCCGGAGCGACAAGAAACACAGCAGGAGCGTCATCGCCGGTCCTGCGGCGAGCATCAGCAGCCGCTTCCCTGCCGGCATCCGCTCCTCGTCCTCCAGGCGCAATACCGCTCCCAGCGGCGTCAGCTCGATCTCCAGCGGCGCCTCCCCTGCCAGCGCTGCCGCTGCGCCGTGGGCAGCTTCATGCAGCAGGATCGACAAGGAAGCGACCGTCAGCATCGGAAGCGCTCCCGCGAGCAGCGCATATCCAGCGAACAGAAGCGTCCCGGCATGGATGTAGACCGCCGTCGGCCCGATGGTCATCACCCGCAGCCTCATACGCCGCCCAGATACAGCGCCGGGTCGATGCTCATCCCGTCCCGACGCACCTCAAGCACGAGATCCTCACCCCGCAAAAGCGTCCCGATCGGATCGCCGCACTGCACCATATCGCCCGTGCGGACGGACAGCTCGGCAAGATTGCCGTACACGCAGCTCAGCCCACCCTCGCCCATCACCTGCACCAGCCGCTCGTCGCCGTTGCCGTGGTATACGCCGATCACCTCGCCGTCCGCCGAAGCCCTGACGGTCTGATCTGCCGTGCGCCAGGACATGTATGGCTCCGACTGTGACCATGCATGCACGATCATGCCGCCGCTGACGGGCATTTCGAGGGTCTGCCTGCCGTGCTCGCCGAATACCAGCGTCGCTTCCGGGAAGAGCGCGCTGACAAAGGACAGCCGGCCCAGTTGATCGTCCAGGAGCGAATCATCTGTTGCCGCCGTCAGCACCGCGTCTGTCACCTGCGAAAGCTCCGGGATCGCCCCGGACCGCAGCACGACAGCGCACAGCACCAGCGACGCCGCAATACCCATGTTCCGCAGCAGATGATCCCCGCACACCGCAGAGGCCGCCTGCTTCATGGCGATCCCCGATTCAGCCGGTACATCATGCTTCTCTTCCGCTTCCGGGATACGGCGCGTCCTGACCCGCAGGGCGCCGACCATTGTCTTTTCCGCCATCAGAAAACCACCTTTCCTGCATCAAAGTATGCAAGGAAAGGTGGCTGCATGCGAATCGTTTACAGGGTCAGCGCGCCCTGATCGACCATGCGCTGGAGCGCCTGCGCCATGGCGATGCGGCCGTGGGCATAGGTCAGACCGCCCTGCAGATACGCCGTGAAGGGCTCGCGCATCGGTGCGTCGGCGGACAGCTCCACCGAAGCGCCGGCGACAAAGGTACCCGCCGCCATCACGACCTGATCGTTGTAGCCGGGCATGTCCCAGGGTTCGGGCAGCGCCATGGAGTCGATGGGAGAAGCCATCTGGATGCCCTGGCAGAAGGCGACAAGGCGCTCAGGGGTGCGCATCTGGATCGCCTGGATGATGTCCGCACGGGGCGCAGCGGCGGCGGGCGTAGTCGTCATGCCGAGCTCCTCGAAGATACGCGCCGCGAGGCAGGCCGTCTTGATCGCCTGCGCAACGGTGTGGGGCGCCATGAACAGACCCTGATAGAAGGGCTGGTAGCTCGCCGCGTAGGAACCGACCTCCAGGCCGATGCCCGGCGCCGTCAGACGATAGGAAATGCGCGTGATCGCCTCCTCCGTGCCGACGACGTAGCCGCCGGTCGGAGCGATGCCGCCGCCGGGGTTCTTGATCAGGCTGCCGACACACACGTCCGCGCCGTAGTGGCTCGGCTCCTTCTCGCAGACGAACTCGCCGTAGCAGTTGTCCACCATCAGGCGCACGCCGGGATGCTTGCGGTGCAGCATATCCGCCAGATCGGCGAATTCTTCCGGCATGAGCGAGGGCCGCCAGGCATAGCCGCGGCTGCGCTGGGCGATGACAAGCTTCGTGTTGGGCTTGATCGCCGCATCCACCGCATCCACGTCGATGCGTCCGTCCTCCGTCAGCTCCACCTGATTGTAGCTCACGCCCATCTCCTTCAGGCTGCCCACAGGCGCAGGGCCGTCACCCCAGCCGATGATATTCTCCAGCGTGTCATAGGGCATGCCGGTCGCAGAGAGAATCTCGTCGCCCGGGAGTGTCAGGCCGAACAGGCACAGGCTGATGGCATGCGTTCCGCTGACGATCTGCGGACGGACGATCGCCGCTTCGGTGCCGAAAAGATCAGCATAGATACGCTCCAGCGTATCACGGCCCACGTCGTCATAGCCATAGCCGGTAGTCGGCGCAAAGTGGCGGTACGCCACCATATGCTCCTGAAATGCCTTGAGGATGCGGCGCGTGCCGTTCTCCTCGATCGCGTCGATGCGCGCAAACTGTTCCTGTAAACCCGCTTCCGCGTGGGCGATCCGTTCCTGAATGGTCATGCTTCTGCTCCTTCTCCGGCCTTTCCTGCGCCGTACAGATACCAGTTTTCAAGGGTTTCATATGCGTCCGGCGAGAGGCTGTCCACCCAGAGGACGTCCTCCTCACGGCGCATCCATGTCAGCTGCCGCTTGGCGTAGTGCCGCGTGTTCAGCTTCAGCAGATAATCCGTCTCCTCAAAGGAGGCCTCTCCGCGCACGTAGGGCACCAGCTCCTTGTAGCCGATGGCCTTCATCGCCTGCGCATCGGCGGGAACGCCGCTGTCCAGCAGGCCGCGGACCTCGTCCGCCAGGCCCTGCCCGAACATGATGTCAATGCGCTTTTCGATCCGCTGATACAGGATCGAACGGTCCATCGTCAGCGTCGCCACCCGATAATCGAACCGACTGTCGGTCTGTATTTGCGGCTGCTGCGAGAACGGTACGCCTGTGAGCCGGTAGACCTCCAGCGCGCGGATCACCCGTCGGCTGTCGTTGACATGAAGCCGCGCAGCCGTCACCGGGTCGGCAGCCTCCAGCATGTCATGCAGGCGCTGCTTCCCTTCCGGCTCCAGCGCGATCGCCTCCAGCTCTGCACGGATCGCCTCATCCGCCGCTGCATCGCCCATCGCCATGGGCTGGCGGAGCGCCCGCAGATACAGGCCCGTGCCGCCCACCAGAAGCACGCGCTTGCCCCTTGCGTGGATCCCGGCGATGCATTCCTCCGCCATCTCCTGATAGCGGGCGACGGAGAAGCTCTCGTCCGGATCCGCCACGTCGATCATGTGATGCGGAATGCCCTCCATTTCCTCAGGCATGGGCTTGGCTGTGCCGATATCCATCCTGCGGTAGATCTGCATGGAATCCATGCAGACGATCTCACAATCGTGGGCTTTGGCGAGCCGAATGGACAGAGAGGTCTTGCCGCTGGCCGTAGGTCCGGTCAGCACCCAGCACGTTTGCTTGCTCATCTGTCCACCTCACTGCATCCGGCGGAAGCGCCGGTCAAGGTCTCCGTGGGTCAGCGCGACGATCAGCGGCGTACCGCGAGGGCTGGTCGGGGTGACCTTTTCGTCCACCATGCGGCTGACAAGCTCCCGCAGATCACTCTCGCCCAGCCTTTCGCCGCCCCGCACCGCCTTCTTGCAGGCCAGCGCGAGGATGCCGCTGCGGCGGCGCTCCATGGAGATCACGCCACGCTCGCTCTCCAGCTGATCGATAATTTCCCGCAGCAGATCGCCTGCCTGGGGCTGACCGAGGATCATCGGGATCGAGCGGATCGAGACCTCCGTTTCGCCGAAGGGCTCGACGCTCAGGCCGATCGCGTTCAGCATGCATTGGTACTCCTCCAGAAGCTGCTGCTCTCGCCTTGTCACCGGCACGATGATCGGGATCAGCAGCTCCTGTCCGCAGGTGTGCGTGTCCAGCGCCTTCATCATCCGGTCAAACAACAGTCGCTCATGAACGCCGCGCTGGTCGATCAGCAGCAGATTGTCCTCATATTCGGCAACGATGTAGCTGCCGAAGGCCGTTCCCATGATCCGCAGCGGCTTGGGCGCATCCGGCAGGAAGCCCGTCTGCGGCGCGTCCGTCTGTGCAGGCAGGATCGGCTGCTTTTCAGGCATGCGCTGCACCGCGGGAGGCGGCACCACGCTGCGCTGATAGACCGGCATGGCCGTTGTCTGCCGCATGATGGGCGACACAGGCTTCAGCTCCTGCAGGGGTTTGAGGGCAGGGCGCTGCACAGGCGCTGCTGCAGGCTGCGGCTGTACAGGTGTGACCGTTGCTGCCGTCTTTTCCGGAGCAGGCTGCGCTGCGACGGGCTTTTCGACCGGAGCCGGTACCGCCTGCGTCTTCTGCACAGCCGGAACCGGGGTCATCGTTGCAGCCGACTTCCGGTCGGTTTCAGTGATGACCGTGTCCTTTTTTGCCACGCTGACCGGCGCATGCAGGGGCTGCTCCGGGTTCAGGCGGAGCACCTCCGGCTTTTCAAGCGCATCCTTGTCCGACAGTGCATCGCGGACGATCGCCTCGACCGCCTCCGCAATTGCCTGCTCATTCTGGAAGCGCACCTCCAGCTTGTTGGGATGGACGTTCACATCGACCGCCTCAAAGGGCAGCGTCAGATGCAGCACGCATGTCGGGTACTTGCCCGCAATGACGCGCTCCCGGCAGGCAGCCTCGACCGCAGCGGACAGAAGCCCGCTGCGCATATAGCGGCCGTTGATGAAGAAGGACTGATGCCCCCGGTTGGCGCGGCTGGAATCGCCCACGCCGACGAAGCCCTTGAGCAGCAGGCCGGCTTCATGCCCATCCACCTCGCGCATGGAACGCAGAAGCTCCCTGCCGTAGATGCTGAACACCGCAGAGGACAGCTTGCCGTCGCCTGCGGAGTGGTACAGGGTCTTTCCCTGGCTGATGTATCGGAAGCTGACGTCCGGGCGGGACAGGATCAGGCGCATCATCAGGTCGGAGACATAGCCGGCCTCCGTGGCGGGCTTTTTGAGGAATTTCAGGCGGACAGGGGTGTTGAAGAACAGATCGCGCACAACGAAGGTCGTTCCCTCCGGGCAGGCCGCTTCCTCGATGGCCGTGATGCGCCCGCCCTCGTTCACCACCTTGACGCCGCTGGATTCGCCACGCGTCCGCGTCGTGCAGGTGACTTTCGCCACGGCAGCGATGGACGCCAGCGCCTCGCCGCGGAAGCCAAGCGTCCGGATGGCGAACAGGTCGTCCGTCCGGGTGATCTTGCTGGTCGCGTGGCGCTCAAAGGCCATGCGGATCTCGCTGTGGGGGATGCCGCTGCCGTTGTCCGTCACGCGCAGATAGCTGATGCCGCCGTCGCGGATTTCCACGGTCACCGCAGTTGCGCCGGCGTCAAGGCTGTTCTCCACCATCTCCTTGATGGCCGCCGAGGGCCGCTCCACGACCTCGCCCGCTGCGATCTTGCCGATCACCTCATCCGACAGCAGCTGAATCTTTCCAGCCATGTTTTCCTCCGTTCCAAACCGGACGTTCAGTCTGTACAGACCAGACGTTCGGTCGGTTTCTTACAATTTCCGTGCTTTCTCACGCAGCAGGAACAGCTTGTTGATCGCGTCCATGGGCGTGAGCGCCATCACGTCGATGCTCTGCAGCTCGTTGATGATCTCCGTCTTGGCGAAGTCGAACAGGTTCACCTGCTCGTCAGGGCGCTTCTCCCCTTCTTCGAGGATGTTTTGACCGATGCCCTTCTGGTTGATGTTGCTGACCTCCAGACGGGCCTGGATCTCATGGGCGCGCACCAGCACCGGATGCGGCACGCCCGCAAGCCGCGCCACATGGACACCGAAGGACTTGTCCGCACCGCCGCGGACGATCTTGCGCAGGAAGATCACATCCTCGCCGTGCTCGCGTACGGAGATGCAGTAATTCTGCACGCCCTCCACATGGCCTTCCAGCTCGGAAAGCTCATGGTAGTGGGTCGCAAAGAGCGTCTTTGCGCCGGACTTCTCCTTGTCGGTCAGGTATTCCACCACCGCCCATGCGATAGCAAGGCCGTCAAAGGTCGAAGTGCCGCGGCCGATCTCGTCCAGGATCACGAGGGACTTTTCCGTCGCGTTGCGCAGGATATATGCCGTCTCGCTCATCTCGACCATAAACGTGGACTGACCGGACGCCAGATCGTCAGACGCGCCGACGCGGGTAAAGATGCGGTCAACGATCGGGATGTTTGCGCTCGCGGCGGGCACGAAGGAGCCGATATGCGCCATCAGGGTGATCAGCGCGACCTGCCGCATGTAGGTGGACTTACCCGCCATGTTCGGCCCGGTGATGATGCACATACGGCTGTCATCGCTGTTCATGACGGTATCGTTGGGCACGAAGCCGCCATCGGACATCGACTGCTCCACGACTGGATGGCGTCCTTCGGTGATCTCCAGCACGCCCTCCTCGTTCATCGCCGGGCGGACATAGTGGTTGCTCACCGCGATACGCGCCAGAGACAGCAGCGCATCCAGCGTCTTGAGCGCCATGGCGGTCTTCTGTATACGGCTGATCTCCCCGGCGATCTGCTCGCGGATCTCCGTGAACAGCTGCAGCTCCAGCCGGACAGACTGCTCCTGCGCACCGACGATCCGCTGCTCGATCTCCTTGAGCTCCGGGGTCATGTAACGCTCGCAGTTGGCAAGAGTCTGCTTGCGCACATAGCGCATCGGGACCATGTCGTAATAGGACTTGGTGACCTCGATGTAATAGCCGAAAACCTTGTTGTACTGCACGCGGAGGTTGCGGATGCCCGTCTCCTCGCGTTCGCGCTGCTCCAACTCGACGATCCACTGCTTGCCGCTGGTCGATGCGGTGCGGTATTCGTCCAGCATGGCGCTGTATCCGTCGCGGATAATGCCGCCCTCGGTGATGGTGACAGGCGCATCAGGATGGATGGCGCGCTCCAGCAGATCGGTCAGCTCCGGCAGGGTATCCAGGGAATCCCGGACTTCGCGGAGCATGTCGCCGGTGCAGCCCTGCAGCAGATCACGGATCGCCGGGACCTTCCGGAACGATGCGCACAGCGCAAGGCAGTCGCGGGCGCTCAGGGACTTGTAAGCGACCTTGGACAGCAATCGTTCCACGTCGTACACGCCCTGCAGCTCCTCCAGCAGCGTCATCGTCAGCACATGCTGGGAGGCCAGCTCCTCCACCGCATCCAGGCGGTGCTCGATCTTCTCCCGGTTGACCAGGGGTTGCTCGATCCACGTGCGCAGCAAACGTCCGCCCATGGCCGTGGCCGTCTTGTCCATCAGCGACAGGAGGCTGCCCTTGCGGGCTCGGCCGCGGATGGATTCGGTCAATTCCAGATTGCGGCGGGTGTTGCGGTCCAGGAGCATGGTTTCGCTGCCCTGATAGATCCGCAGCTCCGTGATGTGCTGCAGCGCGTTCTTCTGCGTTTCAGACAGGTAGCGCATCAGCGCGCCCGCCGCGCAGGCCGCCGCCCTGTATTCCTCGCTCAGGCCGAGGGGCGACAGGTCGTTCAGGCGGAAATGGCGGCAGAGCGCCTCTGCGGCGTTCGCCTGCTGGAACCATGTCCCTGGCTGTTCGGAAGCGGTCTCGAGCTCCCTCCCGAGGCATTCGCGGAGCTTCACCATGTCCTGCACGATGATCTCCATCGGGGAAATGCGCGCCAGCTCATCCGCGAGGGTATCCTGCGGATTCACCACCTCATGCACGAAGAATTCGCCCGTGGAGACGTCGGCAAACGCAAGGCCTGCCCGGTCTCCCGCGAAGCATATGGACAGAAGGAAGTTGTTCGCCTTCTCATCCAGCATGTTCGATTCGATCACCGTGCCGGGGGTGATGATGCGGGTGATCCCGCGCTGCACGAGTCCCTTGGCCAGCGCCGGATCCTCCATCTGCTCGCAGATGGCGACCTTGTAGCCCTTGGCGATCAGGCGCTGCACATAGGTATCCACGGCATGATGGGGCACGCCGCACATGGGCGCGCGCTCCTCCAGGCCGCAGTCGCGCCCGGTCAGCGTCAGCTCCAGCTCGCGGGAAACGAGCTTCGCATCGTCAAAGAACATCTCATAGAAGTCGCCAAGCCGGAAAAACAGCAGACATCCCGGGTTTTCCGCCTTCATCTGCAGGTACTGCTGCATCATCGGTGTCAGGGCCATAGTTACCTCACTTCGTTCGGGTGCTTCTTCATGCTTACTGCTTCAATGGGAATGACGGGCAATCAGTGGCAGCCGCTGCAGCTGGCACAGTTGCCGGAGCAGCCGCCCTCTTCCGTTTCGCCGGTCACGACAAGGCGGAGGATGCGGTTGACATTTTCCATCAGGTCATTGTATTCCTGCTGAGCCTTGCGCAGGGCGACGACCAGCTCGCACTCGTCCAGACGGCTCTGGGCAGCGGCGTAGGCCTGACCGGCAACGGCAAACTCGCCCTTGGCGGTCTCCGGGTTCTGCAGCAGCGCCTCAAAGGCGTTGCGCTTCTCCACAAAGTCAGCGATGGCGGCAGTCGCCTCGGGATCGGCAGTCACCTGCTGCTCCAGCTCCTGCATCTTCTGGTACATACCGGTCTCCACGATGGCTTCGGCCAGCGCCTGAGCCTTCATCATTACTTCACGCATGTTGATTGCCTCCTGATCAGATTCTCTCACCCATGAGGGTGTTGTTTTTCATTTCCGTCACGCGGACACGGACGATCTGCCCGATGTCGCTCTCCGTCCCCGGGAAGGTGATGGACACACCGTGCCGCCCGTGGCCGGAAACAGCCTTGTCGCTGCGGCGGGACAGGCCCTCCACCAGCACTTCCTCCTCCGAACCGATGAAGCGGGACATCGCCTTCTTCTGCCCGGCCTCCTGCGCAGCGATCAGCCGCTTGATGCGGTCGGTCGCCACGTCCTCCGGGATCTGGTCCTCCATGGAAGCCGCGACCGTCCCCGTGCGGGGCGAGTAGATGAAGGTGAAGGCAGAGTCGTAGCCGACCTCCTCCACGATGGACAGGGTGTCCAGGAACTGCTCCTCCGTTTCGCCGGGGAAGCCGACGATGATGTCCGTCGTCAGGCCGATGCCGGGGACCGCCTGGCGGAGCTTGCGCACCTTGTCCAGGTACTGCTCGCGGGTATAGCGGCGGTTCATCCGGCGCAGGATCTCGTCATTGCCGTGCTGGACGGGCAGGTGGAACTGCGGCAGGATATGCTTCGACTGCCCCAGCACCTCGATCAGCTCGTCTGAGAGATCCTTGGGGTGGCTGGTCATGAAGCGGATGCGCGGAATGCCGACCTCGTCCAGGCGGCGCAGCAGCTCCGGGAAGTTCATCCCGCATTCAAGGCCCTTGCCATAGCTGTTGACGTTCTGTCCCAGGAGCATGATCTCCTTGACGCCTGAGGCATGCAGCTCCCGCGCTTCACGCAGGATCGCCTCGGGATCGCGGGAGCGCTCCCGGCCGCGCACATAGGGCACGATGCAGTAGCTGCAGAAATTGTCGCAGCCGTACATGATGGTGATGTAAGCCGCATCCTGCCGCAGGCGCTGCACCGGCAGATCCTCCGCGATGCTGTCCTCTTCCTCCACCACCACGACCGACCGGTCACTCCGGAGCGTCCTGTGCAGCAGCTCCGGCAGCCGCCAGAGGTTGGAGGTGCCGAAGGCAAGGTCAATAAACTTGTACTGCTTCAGGATCTTCTCTGCCATGCCCGGCTGCTGGATCATGCAGCCGCATACGGCGATGATGAGGTTCGGATTCTTCTTGCGGACCTCCTTGAGCCAGGTCACGTTGCCCAGCGCACGGCGTTCCGCATTGTCGCGCACGCAGCAGGTGTTGAAGATGACGAAGTCCGCATCCTCCCGGGTGGGCGCCTCCTCCATGCCCATCTGCCGCAGCATGCCCGAGAGCTTCTCCGAATCATGGGCGTTCATCTGGCAGCCGTAGGTCACGACGTGGTAGGAGCGCGGGCGGTTCTCCATCGCGCTGACCTCCGCCGCATAGCCGCGCTGCTCAGCCAGCTGTTCCTTGGTGATATGGACAGGCTTTCTTTCAGCCATGTTGATTCTCCTTATTCAGTCGCCTTCCGTGAGGCGAGGGTTTCCCTGAGCGTGGGACGGTTGCGCCTGCGCGTCATCTCCACAAGGCCGAGGGAGGTGAAGCCATGCACGACCGTCTTGACACGGTCGGCGGCAAAGCACCGGTTCAGCTCCGCCAGCACCTGATGCTCATGCTCCCGGGCGGCCATGTCGATCATGTCGATGATGATGATGCCCGAGAGATTGCGCAGGCGCACCTGCCGGGCGATCTCCGCGCAGGCCTCCAGGTTCAGCTCCAGCACCGTCTGCTGCAGCTCCGTTTTTCCGGTGAATTTCGCCGTGTTCACGTCCACGACGGTCATCGCCTCGCAGGGGTCGAAGACGAGGTTGCCGCCGCTTTCCAGCCACACGCGCCGGTCAAGGCCCCTGGAAAGCTGCGTAGTGATGCGGCCGACGTCAAAGATGCTGTCGCTCATCAGCTGCACCGGCGCAACATGCGCCAGCCGTGTTCCCAGCGCTTCGCTGTTGGTGACGATGCGGTCGATGCCCCGGGGGCGGTAATCCTCCAGCACAGCGTCCAGCATCGTCCGCGGCGCGTGCAGGACCGAGGGCGCATGGGCAGTCGGGGCGGCGGCGCAGATCCCCTGCCAGGTATCAAGCAGGCGCTGCACCTCCGCGCGGACCGCTTCTTCCTCCGCCTCCATCGAGGCAGCACGCATCACCAGACCGTATTTGCCTCCGGTGATGCTCCTGCCCAGTTCCTTCAGGCGGCGTCGGTCGCTCTCCCGCCCGATCCGGGAGGACACGGCGATCTTTTCCGTCATCGGCGAAAGCAGCACGTATTCCCCGCACAGGCAGATCTCCCGGGACAGGAAAGCGCCCTTTTCGCCGTGGGCTTCCTTGCGGACCTGCACCATGATGTGCTGCCCGCACTGGAGCTTCGGCAGGCCGGAGCGCTCCTCCATGGGCAGGAATCCCGCCTTCTCCTGGCCGATGTTGACGAAGGCGGCCTTCATCCCCGGCATCACGCGCTCCACCCGGCCCAGATAGACCGCATCCGCAGACGCGGCCTGATCCTCCGGCAGGAACTCCACCAGACGGCCGTCCTCCATGACGGCGATCTCCTGCGATTCCCCGCATCGGATCCAGATCTCGCGCATCACAGCGTCTCCAGCGGCGCAAGCTCTCCGCTCTCCGTCATGCCCAGCAGACGGTTGCGCACCACCAGCGCACGGGGCGCTTCCTCCATGCCGCAGAAGGCAGCCAGCGCATCCAGCAGCATGCCGGGCTTGCAGGCCAGCCGCTCCGTCAGGGTCATGACGGCATGGATGGCGCCATCCTGGATCGTCAGGTCATGGATGAGCGGGCAGATGTCCGTTTCCTTCATGCCAGACTTCGTCTTGCGCATGGCCATGATGCTCTCCTGCGCCAGGAAGTCCTCCAGCTTCTCCGCGAAGATCGCCGCCGCAGCCCCGTCGTCCAGCGTCAGCGTGTAATCCGCCGCGGCGACCTGTGCCATCAGCGCAATATGCCGCTCATCCAGCACCTTCGCGGCGGAAATCTGCATATCCGGCGGCATGGCGGTGCGCATCGCCTCCAGGAATTCCTCCGGGGACACCTCACGGTCCAGCTGCACCTCCATGATCTCCCTGCGGCCGGCAGCGCCGGTAGACAGGGCGGAGGCAAAGGTCAGGAGAATATGGGGATTGAAGCCCTTCGAGTAGCTGACCGGAAGCCCGGAGCGGCGCAGCGCACGCTGCACGGCGCGCTGGATATCCAGATGGCCGATATGGCGCAGGCGCTCGGACTTTTCAAATACTGCCATCATCCGCAAAACGAACACACTCCCTTAAAACGCTGCAGACCGCAGCCGTTGCAGCCCTTGCGGCAATCCTTGGTGGTGACGGCCTGATCCGCCTTTTCCTTCTCGCGCCAGAGGAATTCCTTCGTCACGCCGCAGTCGATGATGTCCCACGGCATGATCTCGTCCTTCTCGCGGCGGCGGAAGGCGTAGAAGGCAGGATCGACGCCCGTCTCCTCGAAGGCCTCTCGCCACGCCTCGTACTTGAAGTGCTCGCCCCAGCTGTCCAGGATGCAGCCCTTCTCGAACGCGCGCAGCAGCACCTTGCCCATCCGGCGGTCGCCGCGGGCGAAGCAGGCCTCGAGGTAGCTCAGGTCGCTCTCATGATAGTTGAAGTTGACGCCCTTGACCTGCTTGAGCTTGTCGCGCAGGTAGTGCTGTTTCTCCCGGACGATCTCCTGCGTGTCCTGGGGCTCCCACTGGAAGGGGGTGAAGGGCTTGGGCACGAACACGGAGGCGCTGCAGGTCACGCGCAGGCCCTTGGCGCGCTCAGCCTTGGGCACGGCGAAGTACTCCGCCGTCACCTTGCGGGCCAGATCCGCGATGCCGTCCAGGTCCTCATAGGTCTCCGTGGGCAGGCCCATCATGAAGTACAGCTTCACAGAGGACCAGCCGCCCTGGAAGGCGTCGCGCACCTTCTCGATCAGGTCGTCCTCGGTGACGCCCTTGTTGATCACGTCGCGCAGGCGCTGGGTGCCGGCCTCGGGGGCGAAGGTCAGGCTGGTCTTGCGCTCCTTCTGCGTCTCCTCCAGAGAATCCTTCAGGATGGAGTCCAGGCGCAGGCTGGGCAGGCTGATGGACACGCGCTTTTCCTTCATGCGGCGGATCAGCTCGCGGATCAGCTCCGCAAGGCAGGTGTAGTCGCCCGAAGACAAGCTGGACAGGCTGATGTCCTCATAGCCCGTGGCGTTCTCCAGCGACACCGCGAGGTCTGCCAGGCGCTCCAGGCTGCGCTCGCGCACCGGGCGGTACAGCATGCCCGCCTGACAGAAGCGGCAGCCGCGGGTGCAGCCGCGCATGATCTCCAGCATGATGCGGTCGTGGATGATCTCCGTGTAGGGCACGGGGATCTCAGTGGGATAATAGGTGGAATCCAGGTCGGTGATGATCGCCTTCATCACCTTTTCGGGCGCCTCTTCGCAGTTGGGCGTCATGGCGCGAATGGTGCCGTCCTCGTTGTAGGCGACGTCATAGAGGGAGGGCACATACACGCCCTGCACTTTGCACAGCGCCTTCAGGATCTCCGCGCGGGACTTCCCTGCCCGGCGGCCCTCGAGGATCACCCGGTTCAATTCGAGGATCTGCTCTTCACCGTCGCCGACCATGAATGCGTCGATGATCTCCGCCAGCGGTTCGGGATTGAAGGCGCAGGGGCCGCCCGCCACGACGATGGGCGCATCCTCCGCGCGCTCGCAGCCCAGAAGCGGGATGCCGCCCAGCTTCAGCATCGCGAGGATGTTGGTATAGCTCATCTCATACTGCAGGGTGAAGCCGACCACGTCGAACTGATGCAGGGGCGTACGGCTCTCCAGGGAGAACAGCGGCACGTTCTCCTCCTCCATCAGCGCCTTCATGTCCACCCAGGGCATGCACACGCGCTCGCAGAGCATATCCGGCTGGCTGTTGATGCCGTGGTAGAGGATCTTCATGCCCAGATGGGACATGGCGACCTCGTAGGTATCCGGGAAGCAGAAGGCGAAGTGCAGCGCGGCTTCGTCCCAGTTCTTCACCGTCGTATTCATCTCGCCGCCGGTGTAGCGCGGGGCTTTTTGAACCTTCTCCAGCATCGCTTCGATTTTTTCGTACATCGTCAAAGCGGAGTTCCTCCTTTATCTCACTGCGGCCATGCAGCCGCGTACAGGCATAATCACGCACCTTATAATGTACCATTTTTCCCGCAGAAGGTCAATCGGAAAATTCAAGATCACGGAGTTTTTCCGGTATTCCGCCGCGCCCTTGTATCTTTCAGACGTCCGGATGTATCTTTGGTGCATCATGCATTCCCTTTTTTGTGCGGATATGGTATACTTCACACCGTACCAAATCCTCAACCGCTTTGAAAGGAGCGAAATCCAGAATGAAAAAGAGCAAGCTGACGCTGATCGTCCTGCTGGCAGCGGTGCTGGTCATCGGCCTTGTGGCCATGACGGGCTTCTACCGCGTCGGTCAGGGCGAGGAGGCGCTCGAACTGACCTTCGGCGAGGTCACGGGCAAGCACGGCCCCGGCCTGTACTGGCACATGCCCGGCATCCAGTCGGTCATCAGCGAATCCGTCACCACCATCCACACCATGGAATACGGCTTCCGCACCACCCGTCAGGGCAGCGCAGGCCGCGCAGCCGTCTATGTGGACGAGGAGGACGAGGGCGTGATGATCACCTCGGACAACTCCATCGTTTCCCTCGAGGCGATCTATCAGTACACCATCCGCGACGTGGAGAAGTACACCTTCGACGTGGATCAGCCTGAGGAGACCCTGCAGCTTGCCTTCGAGGCCGTCATCCGCCGCAACATCCAGAGCCGCACCCTCGACGACGCGCTGCTGAACAAGGAGCAGATCGAGACCGAGGTGCTGCCGGACTTCCAGGCGCTGATTGACAGCTATGACATGGGCGTGAAGATCAACAACGTCCGCATCCAGAACATCACCGTTCCCCAGGCCGTTGCCAGCGCCTATGAGGACGTGAACAACGCCATGAACGAAAAGACCAAGCGGCTGGACGAGGCGGAGCGCTACAAGAACAGCATCCTGCCCACCGCCCGCTCCAACGCCCACAAGGTGACCGCCGACGCCGAGGCCTACAAGGCCGAGACTATTGCCGCCGCGCAGGCGGACGTCGCCGTGTTCACCGCGATCCTCGAGGAATACAAGGCCGCGCCGGAGATCATGCGGACGCGCCTGCTGATCGAGACGCTGGAAGAGGTGCTTGCCTCCTCCGGCAAGCTGTACATCGTCGATGGCAGCACCACCCGCCTGCTGACCCTCAACGGAGCCGGCGCGGAGGAAGCTGCCGCAGTCACGGGAGGTGACAGGTAATGCAGTTCAACGGAAGTGATTTTTCCTTCAAGGGCGGCGCAGGCGCGCAGAAGTCCGGTTCCTCCTTCGGCAAACGCCACGGCATGAAGCTGGTTTTCGCCGGACTGATCCTCATCCTCGTCATGATCCTCATCGGCGAGAGCGTCTTCATCGTCGGCGAGGCTGATCAGGCGGTCGTGAGCCGCTTTGGCGTGATCGAGAAGCTGATCCTCAACGACGGCAACGATTTCCATCAGATCTATGCCGATCAGCTGGAGGGCGAGATCACCTTGTCCGACAGCGTCCAGAAGACCTACGGCAGCGGTCTGCACTTCAAGATGCCCTTCGTGGACAAGGTGGAGACTTACTCTGGTCTTCTCTACACCTACGTCTCCTCCAGCGAGGTCGTCAATACCGCCGAGAAGAAGCAGTATTACATCACCACCTACGCCCAGTGGCACATCACCGACCCCGCCCTGTTCAGCCTGAAGCTGGGCAGCATGAACGCCGCGGAAAACCAGCTGGACAACATCATCCACCCCGTCATCGTGCAGGCCATCAACCGCATGCCCGCTGCTGACTTCATCAGCAACAAGGACGCCCTCAACGCCGCCCTGCAGGACGGCCTGACCGCCATCAACCGCGACATGTGCGTGCGCGGCATCGAAGTCGTGGACATCCAGATCCACCGCACCACCCTGCCCAACGCCAACATCGAGTCCACCTACGCCCGCATGGAGGCGGACCGCGCCAAGGAAGCGCAGGCCCTGCGCTCCGAGGGCAACGAGGCGTACAGCATGGCCGTCGCCGACGCTGACCTGGAGGCCCGCCAGATCGAGGCGGACGCCATCAGCAAGGCCGGCGCCATCCGCGGCGCTGCGGACGCTGAGGCTGCCGGCATCTACGCCGACGCCTATGCCGCCGACCCGGAGTTCTACTCCTACTGGCGCGCCCTGCAGGCGCTCAAGAGCGCCATCGACGCCGATGCGACCCTGGTGCTGGACCAGTCCAACCCGCTCTTTGCGGACCTGCTGAAGTTCATCATCGCCGAATAACACGTCATGGCCATCCGCCGGACTGTCCCGTTTGGGGCAGCCCGGTTTTTCTGTGTCCTCGCTGGGTATACTGCCAGCGAGGTGATGGAATGCTCGGCACATTTCTCTTTGGAGCGATCGGTTATCCTGCGCTTGAATTACTCACGCGGGGGCGTACGCATTATTCGATGGCGCTTGCCGGCGGCGCCTCCGCCGTGCTGATCGGCAGGATACGCGCAATCCGTGCGCCGCTGGGGATCCGGGCGCTGATGAGCGCCGCCGGGATCACGGGCATCGAATACGCCTGCGGATGCATATGGAACCGGGAGCACCGGGTATGGGATTACCGCCGGATGCCGCTCAACTGCAGGGGGCAGATCTGTCTGCCCTACTCTGCGCTCTGGTTCTGCCTGAGCGCCGGGATGCTCGCCGCGATGGACCGTCTTTACGGGCAATCAAATCGACCGGGCAGCTGATGCTGTCCGGCCCTTTTCATGAATGTCGGTGATCCTCGCCCGGTGCAGGCTTTTTTCCGATCAAACCTCCCGTCATTTCAGACAAATTCCTTCCGGCCTTTCGCATGCCGCCCCCAAGGCTCCCGGCAGACAGCACGCCATAGCCGATCAGACCGATGATCAGCACGACGCCGACCCATACCAGCCCGCTGCCGACGCCCTTCCCTTCGCCGGCTTCGGCGGGCACTGTGTCGCTCTGGCCGATGGTGACGCCTCCCGGCTGCGTATCGCGCTGCACCGTCACATCCGACGCCATCTGTCCGGCTGAACCTGTCACGCCGCCGTACAACGCGCGGTCGATGACCTCCGCCATCATGTCCATGCTCCGCAGAACGCGCTCCTTCTCCAGCGTATAGGTGCCGCATTCCAGCAGGATGCTGCGCGGGAGCAGATCCTGGTTGAACGTCCCCCGGCCCATGTAGATGTCCTTGATGAGCCCGGGATACACCCGGTCGGCGATCGCCTTGACCAGGAGGGCGAATTCCTTGTTGACCTCCATGTTCTGATTCCCGCGCCCGACGAGGATGCGGACTTTGGAGGCAGGCTGGCCGCCAAGCTCCGCCGCATAGGAATTCGGGTCCGGGATGCCGTCCCGATGGATGTCCAGCAGGCAGTCCGGTATACTCTTCAGCAGCTGAACCGCCGTCTGCCGGGAACGGCGGTATGCGCCCGCATCATGGGGGTGATGGAGCGTGTCGCTCAGGAATGTCTCTGCGCCGCGTTCGCTCAAGCCCTCTGCCAGCGCCTGCGCAACTTCATAGATGCTGCCGCGGTCCGTTGTGGTATAGTAGCCGTCCGTCGGCTCGTAGCTTTCATCCGAGTGCGTGCAATACAGGGCGATCCGCCGCGTCAGGGCGCTGACCGGCAGCGCTGCGTCTGCGTCAAGCCATCCGACGTCCGGCAGTTCGACGCTGCCCCGCGCCTCGGCAACTGCCTCCGCGCCTGCAACATGTACGATCTCATACAGCCGGTTGTCCGCGGATATATACTGGTCGCCCGCTTCCGGTTCTTCCGCCACGTCCGTCAGGTATGTGCCGTCCTGCGCTACGATGCGCCAGCAGCCGCCGACCGTCTCCGCGCCCGAACGCGTCAGGAACAGGATCAGCCCTGCCGCAAGAAGCAGCATCATGATCTTTTTCATCCCCGGTTTCCTCCTTTTGCCGCACTTCTGCGCATGATGCGCTCTGCCGCTTCCCCGATCAGCTCGCACAGCAGCACGCCAAGCATTCCGCTGAGGACGACCGCGTCCGCCAGCCCGCCTCCGCCGAGGATCAGCGCCTGATCAACGCCCCGCGCCCAGTTCACAGCAGCCGTCACCGTATCGGCGAGGATCATGCCTGCCACGCCGCACACGAAGGCTCCCCTGCGGCTTCGGCCAAGAAGCCAGGCGATCACACCGCCCGCCAGCGCACACAGAAGCGTGGGGTCCATGAACAGCTTTTCCGGTTCGGAGGGCAGAAGCAGCGTCAGACCGTAGATCGCCGCAGCAGTCAGCACGGTCCCCAGGAGCGTCCGACACCGCTCCAGCGGCGTATCCGCCCGGATCAGCAGCCAGCCGCACACGCCCAGCGGGATCAGCGCGCCGCCGATATTCAGCCGTACCATGCCGATGGAGACCGGCGGCAGAAAGGTTCCCGCAAGCATCAGACCGATCAGCAGCAGCGCCGCCCGGTCCGTCAGATACATCCTGTCCAGCACCCGCTGAAGAGCCCCGCAATACACCAGAACAGCCGCCGCTGTCAGGAGCAGCATACCAGATGACATACCCGCCTCCACCTTTCCCGTCCATTCATATTGTCATCATGCCCCCAAGCGCGCAGAAATAACCGCAAAACCGCGTAAAACCTGCCTTCAGGGCTTGACGTTGCAGGGAAATTTTGATAAGATGTTATTCAGGTGGTATTATATCTGCAGACCCGTTATTCATAATCATCTTATGTATGGAGGCATATCGATGAATCTCGACCGCTGCCTTTTGTTCTCCTATCTTGAGGAGGACAATATCCAGAAGGCTTATTTTCGCGTTCGTCCGCTTCTGACGACCGAAGGCGATATTCGCGCGGAAGCGGTGCAGCTCTGGCCGAACGAAGGCTGCCTGCGTATCGTTCCCGACCGCAATGAACAGCATACCTTCAAGGTGCGTATGCGTACGCTCGGCTCGTTCTGCGTGGTCGACCTGCGCGGCCAGCCCGCAGACGCTGGAAAGATCCGAACGAACAAGAACTTCCGCCCCGACAAGGGCGAGGTGAACCAGTATATCCTGTATTCCGACACGGTGCATCCCCTGCCGGAAAACACCTTCTATCAGGTCGTTGACGGCACTGCGGAGGATTATGCCGCAGCCTGTGAAAGGGTCGTCACGCCGCACTTCTTTATCCGCGAGGGTGACACGATCTACGGCCCTGTCCGCCGCGATGTGCCCGAAAAGCCCTCGCCTGCGCAGGAAGCCGCCGGCATGCTCTTTGAACTGGACTGTCCCGACGGCGTGAGCCGGCTGATCCTGTGCATGGAGGACTCTGCCGCTCCCCAGGCTGCGCCCGAAGCGAAGGCCGATCCCGCTGAGCAGCCTGCTCACACGCCTGAAGCGCCCGCAGAAAAGCCGCAGACCGCAGAAAAGCCTGCGCCTGTCGCTGCCGACGCCCCCCTGCCCATCGGAAAGAGCCTGCAGATCCTCGATCAGAACAAGGGCTTTGAGGAGACCCTGCAGACGCTGGACAAGCCTGTCTCCAAGGGCGCCAATCTCCTGCACCAGCGCGAGCAGCGCCCGCAGCGCGTGCCCGAAGCAGTGCAGGTCCGGACGGATTCCCTTTCCGGAACGCCGTTGGTCCGCACGCCCCTGCGTACCTCGGTCCCGCAGCCGAAGAACCGCACGCAGGAGTTCGTCGCCTCGCAGCTTGCCGTGGGCAAGTACGAGCCCCCGACCCACAGCCTCCCCGCCGGAACTGCCATGCATGCCGTCGCCAACCCGGTCGAAACGGCCTGTGTGAGCCTGCGTCAGGCATGGAACGCAACGGATTCGCAGGAACAGCTGCTGGACTGCATCCTGTCCCTGGACGGCATCCGCGCCAGGCTCGAGCCTCGCTTTATCGGCGGCAACGGCGTAACGCTGATGCAGCGCGTGCTTCGCGACCGCCTGCAGGATCTGGAGGCGGAGCGTCTGACCGCCCTGTGCGAGCTGGACCGTGCGCGCCGGGATGTGGATGCATACAAGGACGAGCTGCTCAACGGCCTGAAGGGCCGCATCACCCGCGAAACGAGCCAGCTGGAGGCCTGTCGCAGCGAATGCCAGACCCGCGTGGACGAGCTGAAGAACGAAATCAATGCCCTGTCCGCCCAGCGCGATGCGCTGCTTGCCAAGGTGGACGAGCTTCAAAGCAGCGCTGTTCCTGCCGCGATCGCGAAGCTCCTGACCGACGCGCAGATGGTGTCCCCGATGGCAGGCACGCCGCTGCGGATGACGCCCATTGCGGGGCAGTCCTTCGACAGGGACGAGCTGTTCGCACGCCTGACCGGCGCCTGTGAGGCTGCCGGAATCAGCATCGACCGCAATACCGCCGCTGCTGTGCTGACGCTGCTGGCGCTTTGCCCGCGCATCGGCGTTTCCTGCCCGACTCCCGCACCGCTGGCGACGCTCATGCACAATCTGGCTGCACGCTTCGGCTGGTCTGGCAGCTTCGCGCATCAGATCGCCGCGGAACAGAAGCCCGTTTCCGGCATCCGCCCCGTGGACGGCACGCCTGCCGTTCTGATGACGAGCCTGCCCAACTACGCGCCGCTGCCCGGCGTGAGCAAGGTGCTCCTCAGCCGCATGAACTCGAACCTCACGCGCAACGCCGCTTACGACGCGCAGCAGTGGCCGATCATTGCCCTGCCCGCGCTGCCCTTCGTGGCGCAGGAGCAGGAGTCCGACGCCGCGCCTGTCAGCGCAGCTTCCCTCGCCGCGCTCCTCGACGAAAACAACGCGACCGACGAGGAGATCAGCAAGGTGCTCTCGCCCGTCCTGTCTGCCGCCATTCCGCTTTCCGGCGCGGCACGGGCGGAGATGTTCCGGTTCGTCTCCATCTGCGCAGGTCTGATGGACGGCGGGCTGCCCGCTGCAGCCGACTGGGCGATCCTGCTCTGGATCATCCCGGCCATTGAACGCGGCAGCAGGTATGCTCAGGCCGTGAAGCCGCTGCTGGACGAGTTCCCGCTTTCCCTCGCAGCCATGTAAATATGATACAGCTCAGCCCCGGAGGACGCGCGTCTTCCGGGGCCATTTTTATTCGGAACTGCTCTCCCCGCCCGCTAGCGCATCTGCAATAGCCTGCGCCAGATAGGGCACGCCGGAGAGCACCTGCTGAAGCGTGTTGGTATTCACGCCGCATTCGATCAGCACGCAGCGATCCGCCACATGCTGGTTGAATCGGCCTGTTTTGATCTTCACATCCCGCGCAAGGCCTTCGCATTGCCCGTTCAGGCTCGAAGTGATCCGCCGGGCGATCAGCTGATTCGCCTCCCAGTCCGGCTTCTCCGTGTAGCCGCCGGTCGTACCCTTTCCGATAAGCACCATGAACCGCGCGACCTCCTCTCCGCCGATGGTGACCGTCCGGCGGATGGTGGATGCGGATGACAAAGCATCCCGGTGAAGGTCGATATACAGATCGTAGCTTTCGCCGGCTTCAGCGCGACGCTGAAGCATCGCCAGCGAGCGCTCATAGGCGTCATCAAGGTTTGGCGGCTCAAAGGCCGTCGTATCATGCACGACCGTCAGGCCCAGCGCCTCCAGAGCGGCGGTCAGCGCATCTCCCACCGCCACGACATTGTTCGAATTGTCCTTCGTCCGCCATTTCTCCGTTTCCCGATAGGGCGCGCCGTCCGTCTGCTCATAGGCTTCCCATGTGTGGGTATGATAGATCAGCACACGCTTTCCGGCCCAGGACGGAGGCTCCGGCGTTTCGCGGATCACCTCCACCCGGAGGAAGGTATCCGTCTCCGCTGCATCTGGCTGCGGCGTGAAGGTCGCCTGCGGCGCAACAGTCAGCGGAACCGGCGTATCTGCTGCGACCTCGACCGCAAAGACATACGGCTGCTCCGCAAAGGCTGCGACGTTCCGCCGCCGGAAAAGATGCTGCCCCGACAGCGACAGGCACGTCACCGCCAGCTGCACCAGCAGGCACAGCATCGCCCGTTCCCTCAGCCGCATTTCTCCTCACCCACCCTTCGCATACACTGTATGCGCCCGGACAGGCAGATATACCGTCAGTGGAGGTAATGCGTCAGCTCATCGATGGAGTACGCAGGCTGCAGCGCGCTGTTGATCGCCAGCGCCAGCATGTCGGCAAGCCCCGCGACCAGCTCGTCGATGTTGCGCGGGGTCACGACCAGATCCGCCTTGATACTGCCGGTCAGCTGCTCCGCCATGCGGTGCGCCTCCTCATCCGTGCTCTCTGCGGCAAGGATGTGCTTGAGCGCGTCGCGGACGATGGTCGAGGAATAGACCACCATCGGGATGCCGATGGCGATCACGGGGACATGCAGCGTATCCGCCGTGATGCCTGCCCGGTGGTTTCCCACGCCGCTGCCCGGACGGATGCCGGTATCCGTCAGCTGGATGGTGGTGCCGATGTGATCGGTCTCCATGGCCGCCAGGGCATCGACCACCAATACCGCTGCGGGCTTCAGCCGCTCCACCAGGCCCATGGCCAACTCCGCCGTTTCCATGCCCGTCACGCCCAGCACCCCCGGTGACATCGCACATACACTTCGCAGCGCCTCCGTGCCGCCCGGCTGCTCCGTCCATTCCTTCAGATGACGCGTCACCAGCACGCCGCTGACGACCCGGTCGCCCAGCGCGTCCGCCGTCATCCGCCGGTTGCCAAGGCCCAGCACCAGCACGTCCCCCTTGGGCGGCAGCATCAGCCGCAATACCTGCGCCACCTCCCTGGCCACGCCGATCCGCTCCTGCGCCGTCAACACCGGCAGCTCCGGGTGGGTCATCGTCCAGTAGGTACCCTCCGCCTTGCCCAGCCGCTTCGCTGCCTGCGGGGTATGGATGCGCACCCAGGTGATCTCCGCCGCGCCGTCATGCTGCGTCTGCACTGCCACGCCCTCTCCAAGCCCGCCGGGATAAACCGTCCGCTCCATGGCCAGGTCTGTACGGTAATCCATCGTCCATCACGCTCCTTTTCCAGGAGTATGCCCGGCTGACGGCCGCGTCATTCCATCAAAAAAGGAGGGCACACGCCCTCCTTGCATCCCCGGTCAGCCTCAGCCGATGATCTCGCCCTTTGCGTTGAACAGCGGCAGCTTCTCCAGATACACGATGTCCTTGCGGTCCTGCGCTTCGCCCTCGGCGAGGATGGTCATCCGTCCGGCGATCTCGCCGCCAGCCGTCAGCACCAGCTCCTCCAGTGCACGCAGGGATTCGCCCGTAGAGATAACATCGTCCACGACAAGGATCTTCTTGCCCTTCATGAGCTTGGCGTCGTTGCCGTCCAGATACAGCTTCTGCACCTTCTCGGTCGTGATGGACTTGACCTCCACGCACAGGATATCCTGCATGTACAGCTTGGGGCCCTTGCGCGCCAGCAGCCACTTCTCGTCCTTCGCCAAGCGCGCCATCTCCTGCGCCAGCGGGATGCCCTTGGACTCGGCCGTGATGATGTAATCATATTCCGGCGCCTTCTTCAGCAGCTCCTCCGCGCAGGCGGTGGTCAGCTCGCAGTCGCCGAAGATGACGAACGCGCCGATGTACAGATCGTCCGTCACGCGGCAGATGGGCAGGTGGCGCTTCAGGCCAGCGATGGTCATTTCATGGGTCAGCATGGTATCACCCTTCTTATTCGTATTTCTCGCATGCGCAGATGCGCTGTTCACGTACTAATTGTAGCGCGATTAGCCGGATATGTCAACGGCACGGAGCTTCGTTCTTTTGGTGTATACGCCTTGACTCCCCTGACGCATGTGGTACAATGATATTCAAATGCAAATGGAGGGAAATCATGGCTATTGAAAAGGTAAAGGCCTACTTCCGTGCCCAGGGCATGGAGGAACGGGTGATGGAATTCGAGGTATCCAGCGCCACGGTGGAGCTGGCGGCGCAGGCGCTTTCCTGCGAGCCGGGACGGATCGCCAAGACGCTCTCCTTCCGCGTGGGCGACCGGGCGGTGCTGATCGTTGCCGCCGGCGACGCCCGCATCGACAATCCCAGATTCAAGGCGTATTTCGGCGTCAAGGCAAAGATGCTCGGCCATGACGAGGCCGAAAGCGTGATCGGCCATGCGGTGGGCGGCGTGTGTCCCTTTGCCGTCAACGAAGGCGTGGAGATCTATCTGGACGTTTCCATGAAGCGCTTCGGCACGGTGTTCCCCGCCTGCGGCAGCAGCAACTCCGCGATCGAAATGACGATGGAGGAGCTGGAGAAGCACTCCGGCTGCAGAGCATGGATCGACGTATGCAAGGACTGGCAGTAAAACCACACAGCAAAACGCACCCCTTCGCCGCTTCCGGCTGAGGGGTGCGTTTCCTTTACTTGTGATACAGCTTGTGGGTCTGGTACTGCGGATCGGAGGTCAGGTTCACACCCAGACGCTTGAAGATGTTCACGTCCACGGAGGACAGGATCACCGTCGTGTGCACCTCGCAGCCCTTGAGCTGGTGCAGCTGCTTCATCGCCAGGGCCGCCCGCTCGTCCGTCGCGGCGCTGATGGACAGCGCCAGCAGCACCTCGTCCGTGTGCAGGCGAGGATTGTGGTTGCCCAGATAATCGCATTTGAGGGACTGGATCGGCTCGATGACGCTGGGAGCGATCAGATGCGCGCTCTTCTCGATGCCGCCGAGAGCCTTGAGCGCGTTGAGCAGCAGCGCCGCCGAGGGGCCCAGCAGGTTCGTCGTCTTGCCGGTGATGATGCGTCCATCCGGCAGCTGCAGGGCGGCGGCAGGCGCGCCGGTTTCCTCCGCGCGGCTCCGCGCTGCGGCGATCACCGGGCGGTCGTCGTCCGACAGGCCGGATTTCTGCAGCAGCATCTCCAGCTTTTCCACCTGCGTCTGCTCGCCATGTCCCTGACGCAGGGCACAGCGCGCGGAATAATATCGGCGGATGATCTCCTGATGGGCGGCGTCGCGGCAGATGTCATCGTCAATGATGCAGTTGCCAACCATGTTCACGCCCATGTCCGTGGGCGAAGCATAGGGGGACTTGCCATAGATCTGCTGGAACACGGCGCTGAGCACCGGGAAGATCTCGATATCGCGGTTGTAATTGACCGTCGTGACGCCGTAGGCCTCCAGATGATAGGGGTCGATCATGTTGTGATCGTCCAGATCGACGGTCGCAGCTTCATAGGCGACGTTGACCGGGTGCTTGAGGGACAGGTTCCAGATCGGGAACGTCTCGAATTTCGCATAGCCGGCCTGCACGCCGCGCTTGAGCTCCTGATACAGCTGGCTCAGGCACACCGCCATCTTGCCGGAGCCGGGGCCGGGCGCGGTCACCAGCACCAGCGGGCGCGTGGTCTCCACATAATCGTTGCGGCCAAAGCCGGCGTCGGAAACGATGTGCTTCACATTGTAGGGATAGCCCTCGATGGAGTAGTGCTGGTACACATGGATGCCCAGCGACTCCAGGCGCTGCTTGAACATCACCGCCGCCCGCTGCTCGTTCCACCGGGTCAGCACCACGCTGCCCACGTACATCCCGATGCCGCGGAAAGCGTCGATCAGCCGCAGCACATCCGCATCATAGGTGATGCCCAGATCGCCGCGGGTCTTGTTCTTTTCGATGTCCTCCGCGCTGATGACGATGACCAGCTCCGCCTGATCCTTCAGGTTCAGCAGCATCGACACCTTGCTGTCCGGCCGGAAGCCCGGCAGCACGCGGGAAGCATGCGTATCGTCAAAGAGCTTGCCGCCCAGCTCCAGATAGAGCTTGCCGCCAAACTCAGCGATTCGTTTGAGAATATGCTCCGACTGCATGGCCGTGTATTTATCATGGTCGAAACCGATCCGCATCCCTGATCCCTCCTGCTCGGAATTTTTCCCATACCCGCCTATTATAGCACGCACCGCTTTTTGAAACAAGAGGAGATCCGGTATTTTTGTCGTACAGGATGCACAGGGGCCTGCCGTCGTCTGACAGGATCTGTTAATCAGAATCCTCGCTGCCGCCATTTTCTTTTGGGGGCTGCCGTGGTATAATCATATCAAAAATACAAACCGGAGGCGATTTTGTGCCTTACACAGACCTGGTATTCGACCTGTACGGAACGCTGGTGGACATCCACACCGAAGAGAGCGATGATGTTTGGGAGAAAACCGCGCTGTACTTTGGCTTTTACGCCGCGCATTACACCGGCGCATCGCTCAAAGAGGCTTTCAGCAACGCCATGTCCGACCGTGAAGCGAAGGCCGGGCAAAGCTACGAATGCTTCCCCGATATTCCCTTTGAGCAGGTCATGACGGAGCTGTTCCGCCTGAAAGGCGTCGCAGATGAAACGGGTGCGCTCGGCGTGAATGCCGCGCAGCTGTTCCGGATCTCTTCAATAGAATATATCCGCCTGTACGACGATGTGCTCGATGCGCTGGATGCGCTGCGCCGCAGTGGCTTCCGGCTCTGGCTGCTGTCCAACGCGCAGGCTGTGTTCACCGCATACGAGCTGCGCCTGCTTAGACTTCACGATCAGTTTGACGGGATCCTGCTGTCCTCCGATTACGGCTGCCGCAAGCCGGATCGGCGGTTCTACGACGCTCTGCTCAAGGAACACAAGCTTGATCCCGCTCAATGCCTGATGATCGGCAACGACCGGGAGACCGACATCGCCGGCGCAAGGGCAGCGGGAATGGCAACGCTGTACATGCATACGGCGCTGACCCCCTCCGCGCAGCTTCCTGCAGACCCGCAGCTCTATCCCTCACCGGACGCCGGCAGCCGTCATTATGAATATGAGGGCGATGACTGGAGGGAGCTGTCGGCGCTCATCCTGTCGCTCTGACGAACCGCCATTGTATCCAGCATTTATTCTGAAAATTCGCTGTTTTTATATGGATTTTGGCATGCAAATCGTGTATAATGAAATGTACGAACTTTTGATATTCAACCACAGCGACATATCCGCTTGAAAGTAAGGTGTTGCCATGATTTATGACCTGCAGAAGGCCAGCATGTGGAAGCGGATCTCTGCCTTCCTGTTCGATGTGATCCTGATGAGCATGCTGGCGGTCCTCCTTGCGCTGATCCTTTCCGCCGTCACGGGCTATGACAGCCATTATACCGTATTCCGGAGCGCCTATGACCGGTATTATGAGGAATACGGCCTGACGGACGCGATACTGACCGCCGATCCCGCCTCACTGACCGCGGAGGAAACGGAACGCGTGAATGCCGCCTCCGCCGCTCTGGCGAAGGACACGGAAGCCGTCCACGCCTACAACATGGTTATCAACCTGCAGCTGCTGATCGTGACATTCGCGCTCCTGCTGGGATTCCTCGTGCTGGAGTTCATCGTCCCGCTGCTCCTGGGGAACGGTCAGACCCTGGGCAAGAAGATTTTCGGCGTTGCGGTGATGCACGTGGAAGGTATCCGCATTTCGCATGTGGCGCTCTTTATCCGGACGATCCTGGGCAAGTACGCTGTGGAGACCATGCCCTACGCCATGTGCGCGATGTACATCGTCAGCGGTCTGGGCAGCCCGGTGTTCCTGCTGATCGGCGGCGCGCTGCTGATCGTGCAGGCGGTGCTGCTGATCTTCTCCCATGAAAACGCCATGCTCCATGACAAGATGGCCATGACCGTTACCGTCGATCTGGCCAGCCAGATGATCTTTTCCACCCGCGAAGAGCTGCTGGAATACAAAAAGAAGCTGCACGCCGAAAAAGCCGCGGCACAAGCCTACTGATCCACGTTACATACGCCAAAGAGCGATTGAAAGGAAGACGAACGTATGAAAATCGTGCTCGAAAACCTGACGAAGATCTTCCCGAGCCGGAACAAGAACTCCGGCGAAGAGGTCGTGGCTGTCAACAACTTCAGCTTCACCATCCCCGACGGCAAGCTGATCGGCCTGCTGGGCCCCTCCGGCTGCGGCAAGTCCACGACGCTGTACATGATCTCCGGCCTGCAGAAGCCCTCGGGCGGCAAGATCTTCTTCGGCGACGACGATGTGACCGAGGTGTCCACGGAGAGCCGCGGCATCGGTCTGGTGTTCCAGAACTATGCCCTGTATCCCCACCTGACCGTCAAGCAGAACATCCTCTTCCCCCTGCAGAACCTGCGCGGCAAGGACAAGATGACCAAGGAAGCGATGCTGGAGCGTGCGCAGGAGGTCGCCCGACTCGTGCAGATCGACGAGCTGATGGACCGCAAGCCCTCCGAGCTCTCCGGCGGCCAGCAGCAGCGCGTCGCCATCGCCCGCGCGCTGGTCAAGATGCCCCGCGTGCTGCTGCTGGACGAGCCGCTGTCCAACCTGGACGCCCGGTTGCGCCTGCAGACCCGCGAGGAGATCCGCCGCATCCAGAAGGAAACCAACATCACCACCGTGTTCGTCACCCATGATCAGGAGGAGGCCATGTCCATCTCCGACATGATCGTGGTGATGAAGCTGGGCGTGGTGCAGCAGATCGGTCAGCCGCAGGAGGTGTACGACAACCCGGAGAACCTGTTCGTCGCCAAGTTCCTCGGCACGCCCCCGATCAATGTGTTCTCCGGCGAGGTGCGCGGAGGCCGCCTGTTCATCGGCGGCGCAGACGTGCTGCCCGCCCCCGGCGTCCCGGATCAGCAGGTGCATGTCGGCATCCGTCCCGAGGGCTTCATCCTCGATCCCAACGGTGCGCTGGAATGCAAGCTGTCCAACGTGGAGGTCATGGGCCGCGACGTGAGCGTCGTTTCCACCCATGAGGCCTCCTCCAACCCCTTCGTCCGCTCCATCATCGACGCGGACAACAAGGTCGACCTCTCCGCCGGCGCCGTTCGCTTCTCCCTCAAGCCCCACAAGGTCTTCCTTTTCAGCAAGGACGACGAAAAGCGAATCCGTATCGAGGTGAAGTAATATGGTAGACAGCAAGCATCAATGGAAAGCATGGCTCTACCTTGCGCCGGCCCTCGTCCTGCTGCTGGTGTTCACGGTATGGCCGATCATCAATACGGTCCGCCTGGCGTTCCTGGAGGGCTATAACAGCCTTGCCGCCGTCAACCAGGAGGAGGTCATCACCTTCTCCGTGGGCATCAAGAACTTCCAGGACGTGGTGAACTACCACGGCTTCCGCACGGCGCTGGTCAACACGGCGCTGCTGACGGTCATCACCGTTCCCCTGTCCACGCTCCTGGCGCTGCTCATCGCTGTGGCGCTCAACTCCATCAAGCCCCTTCAGAAGTTCTTCCAGACCGTGTTCTTCCTGCCCTATGTGACCAACTCCATCGCCATCGGCATGGTGTTCGCCGCGATGTTCAACATCGTCGGCAACCCCAACATCGCCCGACTGACCAAGTCCGTGGGCATCATCAACAACATCATCGAAGCCCTCGGCGGCACCCGTGTGAACTGGATCAACGCCGGCTCCGAGTACTGGGCCAACATGGTCGTCCTGATCGTCTACATCGTCTGGAACGCCCTGCCGTTCAAGATTCTGGTGCTGCTGGGCGGCCTGCAGAGCGTCAACAAGCAGTACTATGACGCCGCGAAGGTCGATTCCACGCCCCGCTGGCGCGTGTTCACCAAGATCACGGTCCCGCTGCTGTCCCCGATGATCGCCTATGTGGTCATCACCGGCTTCATCGGCGGCTTCAAGGAATACACCAGCATCGTAGGCATCTTCGGCGAAACGATGGGCCCTCCCGGCGCCTCTGACAGTCCGCTCAACACCATCGTCGGCATGATCTACGACGTACTTCCCAAGCAGGATTACGGTCTTGCCAGCGCCGCGGCGCTGATCCTCTTCGGCATCATCTTCGTCGTGACGATGATCAACATGTGGGTCAGCAAGAAACGCGTACATTATTGAGAGGTGCCGTATGTCTGAAAAAGCAAAAGTCATGAACACCATGCATGACAGGAACATGCAGCGGATCAGCTCGGTGCAGCGGGTAACGAGAGTGCTCGTGCTGGCAGGCACCTATCTGTTCCTGACTGCCATGGCGCTCATTATCATCTTCCCCTTCTACTGGATGATCATCTCCTCCCTGAAGGAGCTGAGCGAATACCGCGCCTCCACGCCTACCTTCTGGCCCAGGACGGTCATGCTGAGCAACTACGCCGAGGCGTTCTCCCAGGGCAACCTTGGCCACCTGTTCCTCAACACTGCCTATGTCGGCGTCGTGTCCACCATCCTGTCGCTGGTCATCACCGTGCTGACGGCCTTCGCCCTCTCCCGCCTGGAGTTCAAGGGCAAGAACACTGTCTTCGCCGGCCTGCTGGCCACGATGATGATCCCCGGCGAGCTGTTCACGATCACCAACTACCAGACCGTCAACACCTTCGGATGGATGAACACCTATACGGTGCTGATCGTCCCGTTCCTGGTCAGCGTCTTCTACATCTACCTCCTGCGCCAGAACTTCCTGCAGATCCCCAACGAGCTGTATCTGGCGGCGAAGGTGGACGGCACGTCTGACCTGAAGTATCTGTGGAAGGTCATGGTCCCCCTGGCGCTGCCCACGCTGATCTCCATCACGATCCTGAAGATGATGGGCGCGTGGAACTCCTACGTGTGGCCCCGCCTGGTCGCCAACACGAACCAGATGCAGCTGATCACCAACGGCCTGCGCAACTCCTTCAACGATACCTCCGGCAACACCAACTACCCCGTGCAGATGGCGGCTGTCGCGATGGTCTCCGCTCCCCTGTTCCTCGTGTTCATGTTCCTGCGCAAGTACATCATGTCCGGCGTCAGCAGGAGCGGTATCAAGGGCTAAAGGACGGATCCCCGTCTTTTGCATATGTCACCCATCAATTCTAAGGAAGGAAGGAAACACCAAATGATGAAGAAGCTCCTCTCCACCCTCCTGGCGCTGTGCCTGCTGGCGTCCCTGATGACCGGCATGGTGACCGCGTCCGCCGATGAGATCGTTGCCTATGACGGCAGCGAAGTCACCATCACCTTCTACCACACCATGGGCTCCAACCTGACCGGCGTCCTCGACGCTTACATCGCCGAGTTCAACGCCCTGTACCCCAACATCCACGTGGAGTACACCTCTGTCGGCGGCTATGACGACGTGCGCGACCAGATCGCCACTGAGATCACCGTCGGCGCCCAGCCCAACATCGCCTACTGCTACCCGGATCACGTGGCGCTGTACAACCTGGCCCGCGCCGTGCAGACCCTGGACGGCTACATCGACAGCACTGCCACCGTCACCCGTGCCGACGGCACCACCGAGACGATGGGTCTGACTGCCGAGCAGAAGGCCGACTTCATCGAGGGCTACTACAACGAAGGCCGCCAGTTCGGCGATGGCCTGATGTACACCCTGCCCCTGTCCAAGTCCACCGAGGTCCTGTACTACAACAAGACCTTCTTCGACGCCAACAACATCCCCGTTCCCACCACCTGGGACGAGCTGGAAGCGATCTTCGAGCAGATCGTTGCCGCCGATGAGTACGCCATCCCGCTGGGCTACGACTCCGAGGCCAACTGGTTCATCACCATGTGCGAGCAGCTGAAGACCCCCTACACCAGCGCCACCGAGCCTCACTTCCTGTTCAACACCCCCGAGAACCAGGCGTTCATCAAGCGCTTCCGCAGCTGGTATGAGAACGGCTTCGTGACCACCCAGACCCTGCTGGGCGGCTACACCTCCGGCCTGTTCACCGAGCAGGGCGAGGGCGAGCTGCGCAGCTACATGTCCATCGGCTCCTCTGCCGGCGCGACCTACCAGCGTCCCGCCAAGGGCGCCGACGGCAACTACCCCTTCGAGGTCGGCATCACCACCATTCCCCAGGCTGACGCCAACAACAAGAAGGTCATCTCCCAGGGTCCCTCCCTGTGCATCTTCAAGAAGGCCAACCCCCAGGAGGTTGCCGCTTCCTGGCTGTTCGTGAAGTACCTGACCACCACCGTTGAGTTCCAGGCTGAGTTCTCCATGGCTTCCGGCTACGTGCCCGTCCTGAAGAGCGTTGCCGAGCATCCTGTGTATGCTGAGTTCCTGGCCAGCGCCGACGGCGGCGACTTCATCGCTGCCCTGTCTGCCAAGGTCTGTCTGGAGCAGCAGGACGCCTACTACACCTCTCCCGCCTTCAACGGCTCCTCCACCGCCCGTGACGAAGTCGGCGCGCTGCTGACCAAGTGCCTGGTCGAGGCCGGCGATGCGGACACCGTCATCAAGAATGCTTTCGAGCAGGCGATCCAGAACTGCCTGTCCGACTTCTAATCATTACTGCGAAACTGAGTGACTGTCATGAAGAAACGCATCTGCATTCTTCTGAGCCTGCTGCTGATGCTTCTGAGCGTTCCGGCGCTGGGAGAAGCCCCTGCGGAGCCTGTTGACTACGCAGGGCAGCTCAGGCTGAACATGGCGTCGGAAACCGTCAAGACGGAGGTCACCGTGAAGACCTTCGTGGACGGCGACACGACGCACTTCATCGTCCCCGAGGGCGTGACGGATTCGGGCGTGCTCAAGGCCCGCTACCTCGCCGTCAACACGCCTGAGGTGACCGGCAAGATCGAGGAATACGGCAAGAAGGCCGCTGCCTTCACGAAGGAGAAGCTCTCTTCCGCCGTTTCCATCATCGTTGAATCCGACGACGGCAAGTGGAACCTGGATTCCACCGGCGACCGTCATCTGGTCTGGGTATGGTACAGGACGGAGGGCTCCGCCGAGTACCGCTGCCTGAACATCGAGCTGCTTCAGAACGGCCTGTGCATCGCCAACTCCACGGCGAACAACCGCTACGGCAGCACCGCCATGGCCGCGCTCAATCAGGCGCGCGCGCTGAAGCTGAACGTCCATTCCGGCCAGAAGGATCCGGACTTCTACTACGGTGAAGCCATCGAGCTGACGCTGAAGGAGCTGCGCACGAACCTGGAGGCCTACAACGGCATGAAGGTCGCCTTCAACGGCGTCGTGACGATGAACAGCAACAACGCTGTCTTCACCGAGGCTTACGACCCGGAGACCGACATGTACTACGGCATGTCCGTGTACTACGGCTACGGCTTGTCCGGCAAGGGCCTGGAGATCCTCAATGTGGGCAACGAAGTCCGCATCGTCGGTACCCTCCAGTACTATGAAGCCGGCGGCACCTGGCAGGTATCCGGACTCACCTACCGGATGATGAAGCCCAAGGATCCCGGCAACATCCAGAAGCTCTCCGACGGTCATTCCCCTGCCTACGTCCTCACCGCCCCCGAACGCTTCGTCAGCGGGCTGGTGACCATCGTGGGTGAAGAGGCGGAAAAGACCTTCCCCTACGCAGAGCTCGCCATGAGCACCTCCATCGAGATGCACGGGCTGCGCGTCAAGCATGTCTACACCACCGACAACGAGGATTCCTCCTCCAGGGGCGCGATGACCCTGACCTGCGAGAAGGACGGCGTCACCGTTCTCGTCCGCACGGCGGTCCTGACGGACGCCAACGGCAAGCTGGTCACGGAGGACGCCTTCATCGGCAAGACCATCGACGTCCGCGGCGTTGTGGACTACTTCGACGGCGCTCACCAGATCAAGGTGCTCACCCTCAGCAACATCAACATCTACGACTAACGCACAGAAGGAGTCATCACCATGAAGAAACTGATCGCTCTCCTGACCCTGCTGGCGCTGTGCTGCACGGCCTGCATCGGCTTTGCCGAGACGACCGACGCGGACCTGACCGCCGCCCGTTCCTACCTGCGCATGATGTACAAGAACAGCCCCGAGACGACCATGACCGACTATGAAGTCGTGGGCGTGCTGAACATCGGCGGCGTTGAGTACCCCGTGGAGTGGACCACGGATTCCGAGACCATCAAGATCATCGTCAACGAGAACAAGACCGTGACCATCGACGTGGACGAGAAGAACCCCGAAGAGGTGTTCTACGTCCTGACCGGCACCATCAAGAACGCGGCTGGCGAGAGCGTCTCCGTGTCCTTCAACCACAAGGTGCCTGCCGCGATGATCCTCGAAGGCCTGAGCTACGAGGAGATCGTTGCCGTCGCCTA
>SVGU01000120.1 GCA_015056155.1 Clostridiales bacterium | reverse complement strand
TGTAAGGAATGGTTTCGGCAGATGCCGAAACCGCCCCGCCCGCGCGGCAAAGCCCCGCGATACGATTACAGTCAGAGGGCCAGCGGGCCCTCCGACACCTCCCAAGGAGGCTTTTTTGACAGGCTGGTCTGGAGGCAATCATCATGCTGAAGAAAAAGATGCTGGAAACTTATTTTTACGGCCGCGCATTCGTGATGTGGGCGGCGATGAGCGCGATGGTGGGCGTGGTCTGCGGCCTGGTGGGCGGCCTGTTCGCCATGGCGGTGGAGTGGGCGACCCATATCCGGGGCGAAATGGCCTTCCTGCCGTGGCTGATGCCCGTGGCGGGCCTGGCGATCGCGGGGCTGTACAGGCTGCTGAAGCTGCCCCTGTCCATCGGCACGGACGAGATCATCAAGACCGTGCGCACGCAGGAGAAGGTGCCGCTGGCGATGGCGCCGGCGATCTTCCTCTCGACCGTGCTGACCCATCTGACGGGCGGCTCTGCGGGCCGCGAGGGCGCGGCGCTGCAGCTGGGCGGCAGCATCGGCGCGGCGATCGGCCGGGCGCTGCCGCTGGAAAAGGCGGGCGAGAAGGCGGAGAACGATGCGCTGCGGATCCTGCAGCTCTGCGGCATGGCGGCGCTCTTTTCCGCCCTGTTCGGCACGCCGCTGGCCGCGACGATCTTCGTCGTGGAGATCATCGAGGTCGGCAGGATCAATGAGCGGGCGCTGCTGCCCTGCATGGTGTCCGCGCTGACGGCGAAGTTCGTGGCGCTGGCGATCGGCGCGCCGGTGGAGGCGTTCCCTCTGGCGGCGGGGCTGGCGGAGGCGGCTGCGGTGCCGCTGATGCAGACCATCGTGCTGGGCATTGCCTGCGCGCTGGTGGCGATCCTCTTCTGCAGCACGATGCACAGCGCGTCCAAGCTGTTCAAGCGGCTGATCCCCAATGACTTCCTGCGGATCGTGGCCGGCGCTGCGGCGGTGATCGTGCTGGCGCTGGTGCTGGGCACGCAGGAGTACCGCGGCGGCGGCATGGATGTGATCCACCGTGCGCTGCTGGGCGAGGCGGTTCCGGCGGCGTTCCTGCTGAAGATCGTCTTCACGGCGCTGTCGCTGGGCACGGGCTACAAGGGCGGCGAGATCGTTCCGTCCTTCTTCATCGGCGCGACGCTGGGCTGCACGGTGGCGGGCCTGATCGGCTTCCCGCCCGCCCTGGGTGCAGCGGTGGGCATCATCGGCATGTTCTGCGGCGTGACGAATGCGCCGCTGGCGTCCATCGTGCTGTCGGTGGAGCTGTTCGGCTCGGAGTATCTGCTGTTCTTCGGCATCGTGGCGGCGATCTCCTACGCCCTGAGCGGCCACATCAGCCTGTATCATGCCCAGATCATCATCGACCCGAAGATGGGCCACCGGGACTGACGGCGCAGGGAGCTGCGCTGCGGGTCCCGACGGAAAAGCCCCGGTTCACTCTGCGACAGGCAGTGAACCGGGGCTTTTGGTGTGCGCTTGTTCAGCCGACGGCCTCGTTGGCGGTGGTGAGCTGCATCAGCTCCCACAGCTCGCGCTGGGTGGGCAGGTAGAGGTCGTCCTCCTGCCAGGCCTGGGCGGTGGCTGCGTCGTAGGAGACGGTCAGCTGCACCATGACGGCGGCGTAGGGCGTGCCGTTCAGGTCCACGTCGCGGTTGAGGCGGGTCTTGACGCCGGTGAAGTGGTTGGTGCCCAGCGTCTGGGCGGTCACGGCGTCGCGGGCGACATACACCGTGGACTTCTCGATCGTTCCGTCAACGGTCAGCATCGCGGAGACGCTCAGCGCGCCGCCGTCCACGGTGATGTTGGCGTAGCCCAGCTGTGCGCCGCCGGACAGGAGCGGGACGGAGAGCGTGCTGCCCTCCAGCGCATCCACGTCGACGATGACGGCGAACTTGCTGGAGCGCCCGCCGAAGAGCTGGGACAGGGACAGTCCGTGGGCATACACGCCGGAGTCCGTCAGGCGGGGCATTTCCCGGGTGACGCGGAATTCATGGGAACGGCTGCCCGCGGCGATGGTCACGACATAGGTCGTGCTGCTGCCGTCCAGGCGGAGATACACGTCCTCGGAGCGGAAGGAGCCGCTGCAGACCCCGTAATCGCGCTGGTAGACCAGATAGCCCCAGGCGTCGCGGATGGTCATGGTGACGGGCTGCTGGCCGTCCAGGGGGCAACCGACGCGCAGATAGCTGCGGTCCGTGCTCACGGAGGAGGCGCTGGATGCGTCGCTCACCACGCACACATCCTCTGCGCAGGCGGGCAGGGCCATCAGCAGCAGCGAGAGCGCCAGCAGGAGCGCCGACAGCCAGCGAAGGCTGCGTTTCATTGCATTCACCTCTGCTTGATCAGGTTCTTACATCCATACAAACGGATGACGGACGGCTTTTCATCCGCCATTCCGGCAAGGAGCAAAAGGAAGTTACCCGGTTGCATATTCGATGGCAGGGCAGGAAAATCCTGCCGGGCGGGAAACTTTCCGCGCAGGAAACGGCAGCAGAAAGGCGGACGTCCAAGGAGGGCGCCCGCCGGGGGATCAGGTCAGGTCTGCGGAGGGAGTCTTCTGCTTCCCGGCGCGCAGCCACTGGGGCATCAGCGCCTTGAAGCCGCCCTTGCCGCGCAATGTCAGCACGACGCTCTGCAGCAGGATGAAGAAGCACAGCATCGCACCCACGGTGATCTCCTGCCACCACGGGTCGCGCAGGCCGGAGGAGGTCACGATGGCGTTGATGGTGGACAGGGTCAGCACGCCGAAGAGCGTACCGATCACGTTGCCCACGCCGCCGGAGAGGAGCGTGCCGCCGATGATGGCAGAGGCGATGGCGTTCATCTCTGCGCCGGCGGCGTTGGTGGCGTTGCCCGCGCCCGTGTGCATCATGAACACGAAGCCTGCGATGCCCGACAGCAGGCCGCTGATGACGTAGGAGAGGAAACGGGTGCGCTTGACGTTCACGCCCAGCATCAGCGCGCTGGAGCTGCTGCCGCCGATGGCGTAGAAGCCGCGGCCGAGGCGGGTCTTGCGGAGCATGAAGAACACGATCGCGACGATCACCAGCGCGACCACCACGCCGATCTCCGCGCGGGCGGGGATCAGGTTGCCCTTCTTGGCGATGTAGCCCAGCCACGGGATCTCGATCTTCGTCTTCATCAGGGCCTTGAAGCCCTCGTGGGCGACCTTCTGCGGCTGGACGCTGACGATGGTGGTCATGCCGCGGGCGAAGAACATGCCCGCCAGGGTGATGATGAAGGGCTGGATCTCCAGATAGGAGATGAGGAAGCCCTGCGTGACGCCGAAGGCCAGGCCGATGCCGATGGCCAGCAGCGCCGCGGTGAGGATGCTGCCGCCGGCGTTGAGGTGGACGACGCAGGACATGACCACCAGCGCGATCACGCCGCCGACGGAGATGTCGATGCCGCCGCCGATCATCACGATCGTCAGGCCGCAGGCGACGATGATCAGCGCCGCGTTGTCGTTGAGCATGTCAAACACGCGCTGCCAGCGGAGGAAGCCGCCGCCCCAGATGGCCATGGCGGAGAAGTACATGATGAAGAAGATGGCGATGGTGATGGTGACCAGCAGCATGGTGTCCGTCAGGGGCTCCCTGCGCTTGAGGGGAGAACGCTTCATCATGCTGTCACCTCCTTCCGGGGATTGCGGTCCCTGATCTTCGCCCACAGGCGGCTCATGGCCTGCTTGACCACGGGAGAGGAAATGACGACGATCAGGATGATGACGATGGCCTTGTAGGCCTTGACGTCGGTGGAGGGGACCTTCATGGCGTAGAGGGTGGTGGTCAGGGCCTGGATGGCGTATGCGCCCAGGACCGAGCCGGACACCTTGAACTTGCCGCCGCCCAGCGCGTTGCCGCCGATGGCCACCGCGAGGATCGCGTCCATCTCGATCTCCAGCAGCATCGTCTCATGGTTGATCAGGCTCAGGCGGCTGACGCTGATGCAGCCCGCCACCGCGCAGCACAGACCGAGGATCAGGAAGGACAGCAGCTTGATGGCCATCGGGTTGATGCCGTTGAGGCGCGCCGCCCGCTGGTTGATGCCCACGGTCTGGGTGTAGAGGCCGAGGGTCGTGATGCGGAAGGCCAGCCCCAGCACGATCGCCACTACCGCCACGATCAGGATCGGCGTGGGGATGGGACAGCCGGGGATGAAGCTGCCGATCGCGGTGATCAGCGGGCTTTCGATGGTCGGGGTCGCGCCGCCGTTGATCCAGTAGGCCACGGAGCGGCCGCAGGTGAAGAGCACCAGCGTGGCGATCATCGGCTGGATTTTGAAGACGGATACGAGCGTGCCGTTGAAGGCGCCAAAGAGCATCGCCACCACGCAGCAGGCGAGGAAGCCCACGAGGATGGAGACCCTGGTGATCTCGCCCCCGCGCAGGATCTTGACGAACACGCTGCCGGCGATGGTCGCCAGCGCGCCCACGGAGATGTCCTGGCCGCCGCAGGCCGCCGTCACCAGCGTCATGCCCATGGCGATGATCGCCAGCTCGGATGCGCCGTTGAGGATGCTGATCAGGTTGCCGGTCAGGACGGGGTTGCCCAGGTTGTTGGTGCTCATGCCGACGGAGAAGAAGCTCGGGTCGCGCAGCAGGTTGAACACCACGATCAGCAGGATGGACAGGAGCGGGACGAGCAGCTGGGCATAGCGGCCCCAGCGGGCCTTGGAAGAATGCAGTTTCATTGCGCCTGTTCACCTCCTGCGATGGTCCGCATCACGTTGTCCTGCGTCAGCTCGGTCCCGCGCAGCTCGCCCACGATGTGCCGGTCGCGCATGACGATCAGACGGGAGCAGGTGCGCAGCATCTCCTCGATCTCCGAGGAGATGAAGGTGACGCTCATGCCCTCCTCGGCCAGCTTGCGCACCAGACGCTGGATCTCCGTCTTCGTGCCCACGTCGATGCCGCGGGTCGGCTCGTCCAGGATCAGGTACTTCGGGTGGGTCAGCAGCCAGCGGGCGAGGATCACCTTCTGCTGGTTGCCGCCGGAGAGGGACTTGATGGGGGTATCGCTGGAGGCGGTCTTGATCTCCAGCGCTTTGATGTATTCGTCCGCAAAGGCCTCCTGCTGCGACTGCGACAGGGGGTGGAAGAAGCCCTTCATGACCTGCATGGCGAGGATGATGTTCTCCCGCACGGACAGGTCGGCGATGATGCCGTCGTCCTTGCGGTCCTCGGGGAGGTAGCCGATGCCGTGCTTCATCGCCTGCTTGGGGGACTTGTTGCGCACGGTGAGGCCGTCCATGCGGATCGCGCCGCTGCTGGTGCGGTCGGCGCCGAAGATGGCGCGGACGCTCTCGCTGCGGCCGGAGCCGAGCAGGCCGGTGAAGCCGTTGACCTCGCCCTGACGGATGGTGAAATCGAAGGGCGCGATGCCGGTGGTGCTGGTCAGCGCGGAGGCCTCGTACACGGGGGTGCTCTCGTCGTCGTCGGGGCTGTCGTCGCGCTTGAGGTCGGACAGACCCTGCAGCTCCTTGCCCATCATCTTCGCGACCAGCTCCACCTGCGGCAGGTGCTCCACCTCATATTCGCCCACCAGCTCGCCGTTGCGCAGCACGGTGATGCGGTCGCTGACGGCATATACCTGCTCCAGGAAGTGGGTGACGAAGATGATGCCCACGCCGCGGCTCTTCAGGTCGCGCATGAGGGAGAAGAGCATCTCGACCTCCTTGTCGTCCAGCGAGGAGGTCGGCTCGTCCAGGATGAGCACCTTGCAGTCCATGTCGACCGCGCGGGCGATGGCGACCATCTGCTGCACGGCGAGGGAGCAGGAGCCCAGCTGCTGCCGGGGACGGGCGGGGATGCCCAGGCTGTCCAGAATTTCGCCCGCGCGCTGATAGCGCCTGCGCCAGCCGACGAGCGCGCCGTTTTCACGGCCGATAAACATATTTTCCGCTACCGTCAGGTTGGGGCAGAGGGTGATCTCCTGATAAACGGTGGAGATGCCGGCCTTCTGCGCATCCTGCGGCGAGCGGATGGAGATCTCTGTGCTGTCGATGCTGATGGTGCCGGCGTCCTTGGTGTATACGCCGGTCAGCACCTTGATCAGGGTGGACTTGCCTGCGCCGTTTTCGCCCATCAGCGCATGGATCTCACCTTCGCGGAGGGTGAAATCCACGTTGTGCAGCGCCCGTACACCCGGGAAGGATTTCCCGATCCCGCGCATGGACAATACGATCCTGTCCTGCATGCATGTTCCTCCTTCTTTCCCCTGTGCATGGCGAAGCGCGGTGCAGCCGTGCGGATCATCTCCACACAAACCGCACCGCGCAGGTCACTTACAGGTTCGTCTTCTTCCAGCGATTACTCGCCCAGGCCGTAGGTGTCGATGTCAGCCTGCGTGATGGTCGCGGCGTCGAAGCCCTTCTCCTCGGAGATAACGATCTTGGTCTCGATGGCCTGACCAGCCTCGATCTTCTGGATCATCTCGGAGATCACAGCAGCCTGGAAGGGAGAGCACTGACCGTCGTAGTTCCAGGCGCCGGCCAGCACTTCGCGCAGGGCCCAGCGGTTGCAGTCGAAGCCCATCACGATGACCTTGCCGCCCACGCCGTGGGTGATGCCAGCCTCGTCCAGCGCAGCCACAGCGCCGCGGGCCATGCCGTCGTTCTCAG
>SVGU01000011.1:41306-47965 GCA_015056155.1 Clostridiales bacterium | reverse complement strand
GCGGGAAGAACGCGCAGACAAGACCGTGGTGCTGGTGTCCCACCGCAAGTCCACCATGGGGATCGCCGACAAGGTGTACTCGGTGGAGCACGGGAGGGTCAGCTGATGACGGGCATTCAAAGCAAGCGCGAGCGGGAGAAGCACATCGTCTCCGAGATGATCGCCCTGTACTGCCACAAGAAGCACGGCACGAAGGGAAAAATCTGCGACGACTGCGCAGCGCTGAATGCGTACGCTGAAATGCGTGCAGACAAGTGCCCCTTCATGGAGACAAAGACCTTCTGCTCCAACTGCAAGGTGCATTGCTACAAGGCAGACATGCGGGAGAAGATCCGGCAGGTCATGCGGTTTTCCGGACCGAGGATGCTCTTCCATCATCCGGTGATGGCCATCCGCCATGTGATCGAATCAAAACGCGAGAAGAAACGATTGGAGAAAGAACAATGAAGAAAATGCTGTATATCATCCTGGGCTGCATTGGCGTCGGTCTTGGCGCTGTGGGCGCGGTGGTGCCCATGCTGCCGGCCTTTCCCTTCCTGATGCTGGCGGCGTTCTGCTTTGCCCGCTCCAGCGAAAAGCTGAACAACTGGTTCATCAATACCAGGCTGTACAAGGACAACCTGGCGGACTATGTCGCCGGGCGTGGCATGACCATAAAGACCAAGGTGCGCATCATGATCACCGTGACGCTGCTTATGTCCATCGGCTTCGTCATGATGGGCATCAAGGGCGTGACGGTGGGCTGCATCGTGCTGGGCTGCGTGTGGGCGTTCCACATCGTTTACTTCCTCTTTGGAGTCAAGACGATTCAGGCGTAAGCGCAGGAAAGGGAGAACAACATGGAAAACGTCATCATTATCGGCATCCTCGCGGTGGTCGTTGTCATCGGCATCGTGAACACGGTGAAGCACTTCAAGGGTCAAGGCGGCTGCTGCGGAGGCGGCGGAAGCTACAAGCCCCGGAAAAAGAAACTCCCTTCCACCCTGTATCAGAAAACCTTCAGGGTAGAAGGGATGCACTGCGAGCATTGCAAGAACCGCGTGCAAGAGGTTGTGGGTGATATCCAGGGCGTGGCCGGGAAGGTCGATCTCAAGAAAGGCGAGGTCACGGTATCCTATGCAGAAGATGTTGCGGATGATGTGATCAAGGCCAGGATCGAGAGAGCGGGGTATACCGTGGTTGGCGTGGCTGCTTCCAGGTAACGCAATGAGTGGCTCAGTGTCTGTTGCGGATCTTCCGCACATTCCAATTCATCAGATGCCTGCCCAGGTGCCGGTACAGGAAGCCCTTGAAGGCTGACATCTCCTGATGATGCTCCTTGAGCAGCTCGTCCGGTGAATCATACACGCCGAAGTCCTGCGTGATGCCTTCGCTCTGGATGTAAGTGCTGTTGCCGTTCCAATCGATGACCGGATGACGGAAGTCCGACACGGCTACGCCGTATCCGCAGAACGCACCGGTGCAGTCCGCATGGATCTGCTGCAGGCTGGTCAGGTATGCCTTGTCCAGAATGAAGCCCTCCAGCTCATACCATTGGCCGTCGTAATACACCTCGACCCAGCTGTGAAAGATGTGCTGAGGTGCATTGGCGTAGACAAAGCCGGTCATGGCACCCCTTTGCAGCTTCTTATCAATAGTGAAGCCATGCACCCGGCAGGGAATCCCGACAGAGCGCAGCAGCGCCATGAACAGCGTCCCCTTGGTGTTGCACTGTCCGTATCCATCGCGCAGGACATGCGAGGCCGGGATGCTGTCGTCGACGTTGTAGCCGAACCGGATCTCATCCCGGACAAAGTTGTAGATCTCCCTGATCTGGTGAAAGGCGTCCAGCTTTCGCCAGCCGCGCTGCTCAACCAGCGTCTGAATGGCAGGATCGGAATAGTCCAGCATCGTAGTAGCCCTGAGCAAATGTTCCATCAAAACACCTCCAAAAAGAAAAGCCCCTTTGATTTATCTGTGACATCGTCATGATAAACCAAAGGGGCTGATTTTGCTTTCAAAATTCTGCTGTTTTCCGGTCCTTCAATACATCGCTGACGGAAATGCCCGTGAGCTTCTTGCAGGTGTAGGCAAGGTGGGCGGAGCTGGCGAATCCGCTTTCATGCGCTGCGTGGGTCACCTTGCCCCCGGAAGTAATGAAGCGGTAAGCCCGTTCCAGCTTCCGGATCACCAGATAGCTTTTCAGCGAAATGCCGGCGCTTTCCTTGAACAGATGGGTCAGGCGGCTTTCGGACAGATATACCTTTGCGGCGATTTCGCCGACGCTGCAGTCCAGCCACTCACCTGAAATGATATGCTCAAGTACCTGTCCGATCCGTTCATCTGCGGCGCTGCCCGGTTCGGAAGTAAGACCAAGCTGTGCCAGAACACCTTCCACGTGCTGAATGATCTGCGCATCGGTGAGGCTGTTCAGATCGTCATCGGGAGCGCAAATTGCCTGCTGCATGCCACAGCGAGCATGCTCATTCAGGTATCTATTCTGGATTTCCCCGGCCAAATGGCTGGTGGGGTCGATCAAGAGAAAAAAACTGATTCCGCTTTCCGTTGGTACGGCATGCTGTACATCTGGGCCGGTCAGGATACAGCTTCCCTGAATCAGCTCGTCTGCCGCAGAAATTCTGCATCCGTCCTCACTGCAAAACAGGTGGAGAAACGGATGCCTGTGCGCGGCTGTTGAATCAAACGACGGCAGGACAACAATATAGCTTTTCTGGAAGATGATCCGGCTCATATGCTGCCCTCCATTGCCGAACTGGTGAGATTGACAAACTGCTGCCTTTATTTTGGCTGCTATCGGACGATTTGTCAAGTTGTCAACACAAAATTCTGCAACAGGGCGGTCTCTCGCACCAGCTCTACTGGTGATTGACTGGCACTCAAGCTAAACAAAGCAACCGCCCGGTGGAATGCTGTCGGGCGGTTGTCCATACAGGCGGGGAGAATCAGCACAATTCATTCAAGCCGCCAAGTTTCAAAAGTGCTCCCGGTGTGTGCTGTCTTCAAACCAGACAGCACGGAAGCCGTCCTCTTGCAAAGTATACTGCTGCTGCATCATTTGCCGGTCCTCCTCATCCCAGCGTCTGCCGGATCTTCTCACAGGCAGCATCTGTCTGCTTAAGCAGGAAGTCGACATGTCCAAGCCCGTCCATAATAGTTTCTTTGTAATACCTCAGATAGCGCTTCAGCTCCTTATGAGATTTGAGTGCATAGGGCTCCTTGCTTCCGCACCAGAGATGCACCATGGAGGGCCACTGCCCGATCTCCTTGCGGGCATGGTAGGTGTAGTTCTGGATGAAGTTCCGGTCAATGCTTTCATCCGTCGCCTGCATGTATAGGGCTGCTGCCATGCCTTCCGCCATATCCTCCAGCCTGGTGCACATCAGTTTCATCGAGATGTGGATAAGCGCCGGAAAGCGGCCTGTGTTTTTGTAACGCTTGAATATCCACGCTGTTACCTTGCCTGCGATCCAGCCTTGGTGCGCCACATAACAACCATCCATAATGGTATTGTCGATGGCGATCTTTCCTCGGGTCAGCAGCTCCGTCAGCAGAAGCGCACCCTGAGAAGCACCGTAAGCGCCATGCAGTCTGCCGCCATAGTTGGACCGAACAAAATCTTCGATCTGCTTCGCCTGATCGGCAAAGGTGGTGAAGGGGCCGCTGCCCTCGTAGAAACCATCCATAGCTGTGAAGATCAGCCGGTAGTGCTCTGCCAGCGGTTTCAGCAGGTCATACATGCTTTTCCAGTGCTGCATCATACCGTGATTGATCAGTACAGCAGGTGCATCTTTGCGTCCAAATTCATGAAATTCCATCGTCATCCTCCACTTAACAGTTGATTGGTTTTGTTATGTAAAAGGGTCCGGCTTACTCAGCCGAACCCTTCTTCATCTGATGATATTGTTGCATCATGCCGGCAAAACCGGCGTCGCCGTAGGCTCCGATCAGCACGGCGTAGTTCATTGTTGTCTCCATATCGTACCTCCGGGAGATCAGCATCAGAATCGCGTGTACACGCTGCTCCACCAGCAGATGGATCAAAGGGGCATCTGCAGGATCTCCTCCCGCTCGCAAGAAGAAAGCCATGAAGCCTTTTTCCAGCAGTGCGACCATCTCTTCTCTGAAACCTGCCATCGGGGAGTCATCGGACTTTTCCAGAAGGATCACGGCTTCCTCCGGATGAGCGTGCAGGCACTCGATAAATGCACGGTCGTTTTCTTCGCCGGATACGATTCCGTCGTATTCTCCCTTTGCACCTGCAATCAGAAAACTGCGCAGTTCAGCAGCCGTTTCATCCACCACGGCATGAAACAACTCCTCTTTACTGCCAAAGAAGAAATATACCGAGCCGGTGGATACGCCTGCTGATTGAGCGATGGTACGCAGGGAGGCTTTCTGATATCCGCTGTGCATGAATTCTTTTTTAGCGGCATCGATCATGCGTTCCCGAACATGGGTATCTTCGCGCATTGTACCGTCACCTCTGTATCAGTTTAACATAACAAGTGTTAAGCTGTCAATATATCTTCAGTATCGTCTTGTTCAAGCAAAGCGGAACGGGGAATAACCCTTACCTTTGGTGATCGTCTGTCTTCAGTACAGGCCGGGACAGTTGTTGCTTGTTCCGATACTGCGACAGCTGCTCCCGAATGGATGTGGGCTGCGTCGATTCGCCAAGCCATGCGGCAACATCCTGCTGACTTTCCCGTGCCAACTGTGCATTGTAATGCTTCCCGTATGTCTGCTGCAACCGTGCAGATGCTGCCGCAGCGGCATCTGTGCGTATCTTTTGCTGGTCTTCTGCTTCTGCCTGACTCTGCAGCTGCTTGTACTGCTGCAGGGTTTCGTCCAGCTCAGCCGAATACCGTTCCTTCTGCTCATCCAGCTTGTGCAAGCTGGCCTCCATGGCGGTGATTTCGCTCTGCACCGCCTTGACGCCAGCGTCGTCCGCACAGCCGAGATCCAGCAGAAGGTTTTCTTTTTCGGAACGCAGCTCTTCGATTTCTTCTGTGAGCGTCGTGAGCTGCCGGGATAGGTCATGTTGCTTGATGAGATTCAGCTTGGAGGTGTTCTTCTGCTCTGCCACCAGGGCCTTGCGGGCTTTGGTTTTCTGCCTGATCTGCTGCGTAAGTTCGTTGTACCGCTTCAGTTTCGGCTGAATTGCCTGAATGGTTGCGGTGCGCTTGTCCTTGCTCCTGACAATGGTCTTACGACGGCTTGTGTGATCGGAAATTGACCGTATGCCCCATGTACTCCTGCTTACCAAGCATCACCAGCACGGTACCGCCATACCAATCATACTTACGCTCCGGATCAATGCGGTGCTGCATTGTACCGCGATTGCGTTGGGCGAGGTAATAACCGGGGCTTTCGACCTTATCCTTTGTGAGAATCGTTGCAATTTCAGATGGCCCATATCCCTCAATGGACAGATGGAAGATGCGCCGGACAACGGCTGCGGCCTCTTCGTCAATGAGCCAATGATCCTTATCTTCTGGATCTTTCTTGTATCCATATGGTGCGTGATTACCGGTGGGCTTGCCAGATGTACCCTTGATGCGGATAGCTGTGCGCATCTTCCGGGATTGATCACGCAGATACTATTCGTTCATGATATTCATGAAGGGCGTAAATTCATTGCTGCCGGGATCGTTGCTGTCCACATTATTGGCAATGGCGATGAACCGTACCTCATGCTGACGGAACAGCACTTCGGTGAAATAGCCCGTTTGTAGGTAGTCGCGGCCAATACGGCTCATGTCCTTAACAAGAACCGTACCGACTTTGCCAGCTTCGATGTCGTCCACCAGCCGTTTCCATGCCGGACGATCAAAATTACCGCCAGACCAGCCGTCATCGGTGTAATGAACGCAGTATGAAAAGCCATGCTGGGCAGCATAGCTTTGGAGATAACTTTTTTTGATTGACAATCGAGTTGCTATATGGGCATGAGAAAGGCTGTTTTTTTCCAGAGAATCAAACTTTTTCAACTTTTTTTGAGAAAGGATAATTGATCCGTTTGTATTATAACTTGTCTATGGAGGTATGTCCACTTTATCGACAATAAAAGGCAACTTGTAACAGAATTACCCAAAGCATTACTTTGATTTGCAGATTGGGTAAATTGTGCTTCCGTTCGGTGCCATAATGGCTTGTTGCGAAAGAAAAATGGCGATATAATATCTATGAATACCATTCTGGAGGTACACAACATGAAATTTCAGTGGCTGAACGAAAGCGAAATCAAACTGACCGACGACCGCATCGAGATCATGGCCCCCGGCCAGACTGACTTCTTCCGCGGCAGCATCGATGAATGCGAAGAAGGCATCCTGCCTGAGTCCCTTTGCAATGCACCCTACTACTACACCGAGGTGGAAGGCGATTTTGTGCTGCGGGTCAAGGTGTCCCACGATTTCAAGGATACCTACGATTCCGCCTCTGTCATGGTGATGAAGGACGAAACCTGCTGGGCCAAGTGCTGCTACGAGCTGACCGACTTCGGCACCCATGCGGCGGTGAGTGTGGTCACCAAGGGTGATTCCGATGACGCCAACGGCTGCAATCTGGAAGGCAACACCGCATGGCTCCAGGTGTGCCGCGTGGGGAACAACTTTGCGTTCCATTACTCTGTGGACGGCGAAAACTTCTACATGATG
>SVGU01000011.1:0-41296 GCA_015056155.1 Clostridiales bacterium | reverse complement strand
CGCTACTTCCATCTGCCCGTGGAGCGGGTGGTGAAGGTGGGTCTGCTGGCTCAGGCCCCTGTGGGCAACGGCGGCGTCCGCGTGTATGAGCATCTGTCCATCCAGCCCGTCACCGTGAAGAACATCCGCGCCGGCAAGTAAGCCGTTCAGCGCAGCACACAGGAGGCAACATGTCCATCATATTGGATCATCAGCTGCGGGAGAAGATGGCTCATGATGCGTCCGCATTCCCGATCAGCTATTTCCAGGATGAGCTGGCCCTGCTGCCGAATCAGGTGGGGCCGCTGCACTGGCATCCGGAGTTTGAGATCGCCACGGCGGCCTCCGGTGTGCTGGAGTATCAGGTGGGTCAGGAACGCATCACGCTGGAGCCCGGGGACAGCATCCTTGTGGGCGGCAATATGCTCCACAGCATTCGGCAGATGTCCGGCGATACCCCCGACCCGATGCCCAACATCGTGTTCTTCGGTTCGCTGATCGCACCGGAGACCAGCACTATCTATGCGCAATATATCCAGCCCATCATTGATAACCACGCGCTGCCCTATGTGGTGTTCCGGCTTGACCAGAGCGAACATGCGCCGGTCAATACGCTGATTCAGGATATTTACCGCCTTCTTCGTGAACAGCCCCGCTGCTACGAAATGGCGGTGCAGCGCCATCTCAGCAGCATCATTGAGTACCTTGCCATGCACTTTGATGATCTGCCCCGGACGGAGGCCACCCGTGTGCAGCTGAATACACAGGTACGCGTCCAGCAGATGCTGGCCTTCATCAACGACCATTATGCGGAAAAGGTCACCTTGGGCGACATCGCCGGGGCTGCCAGCATCAGCCGGAGCGAGGCTGGAAGATGCTTTCAGGCCTACATGGGCTGCTCGCCTGTGGATGCGTTGATCCAGCACCGTCTGCAAATGGCACATGGCATGCTGCATGACACGACGCGCACCCTGCAGGAGATCAGCCATGCCTGCGGCTTCAGCTCGGTGAACTATTTCAGCCGCCAGTTCCGCAAGCATTACGGATATGCGCCCAGCCTTGCCCGCGAACCGAAAAATTGAATTGATACAGCCAAAAGGAAAGTCCCATGACCGCACAGCCGAATTATCGCAAAACCCTGTTGGCCTGCTACCTTGGGTTCATCACGCAGGCGATCTCTGCCAACTTTGCACCCCTTCTGTTCCTGACCTTCAAGGATACCTACGGCATCCCGCTGGAGAAGATCGCCCTGATCCCCATGGCGTTCTTCATGACGCAGCTGCTGATTGACTTTGCCGCCACCAAGTTTGTGGACAGGATCGGCTACCGTACCTGCGTTGTCTGCTCGCAGGTGCTGTCCGCCGTGGGTCTGGCGCTGCTGGCTGTGCTGCCGGAGTTGCTGCCCGATCCCTTCATCGGCATCCTGATCGCCGTGGTGCTCTACGCCATGGGCGCGGGGCTGATCGAGGTGCTCATCAGCCCCATTGTGGAAGCCTGTCCCTTTGAGAACAAGGCTGGTGTCATGAGCCTGCTGCACTCCTTCTACTGCTGGGGCAGTGTGGGCGTGATCCTTGGCTCCACCCTGTTTTTCGCCGTATTCGGCGTTGCAAACTGGCGGATTCTGGCCCTCCTGTGGGCGGTGCTCCCCTTCGTGAACACCTTCAACTTCCTCAAATGCCCCATTGAACGGCTCACCGAGGATGGCGAGGGAATGAAGATGGGGCAGCTGTTCCGCATGCCGCTGTTCTGGTTGATGGCACTGCTGATGGTCTGCTCCGGTGCATCGGAGATCTCCATGGCGCAATGGGCCTCGGCCTTCACAGAGTCCGCCATGGGTGTGTCCAAGACCATTGGTGATCTGGCAGGCCCCTGCCTGTTTGCTGTGCTGATGGGCATCTCCCGCGTGTTCTACGGCAAGATGAGTGAAAAGCTGGATCTGACCAAGACGATGCTGGGCTGCGGCGCACTGTGCATCGTGTGCTACCTGCTGGCGTCCCTGTCCTCGTCGCCCGTGCTGGGCCTGATGGGCTGCGCGCTGTGCGGCATCTCGGTGGGCATCATGTGGCCGGGTACGCTCAGCATCTCTGCCCAGAAATGCCCCAAGGGCGGCACGGTGATGTTTGCCCTGCTGGCGTTGGCGGGTGATCTGGGTGGCTCCATCGGTCCGTCTCTGGTGGGCAGTGTGTCCAGCATGGCAGACGGCAATCTCAAGATGGGCCTGCTTGTTGCTACCTTCTTTCCCGTGCTGCTGATCGCCGGACTGGTCGTGCTGAAGAAGTGGGTCAAAACCACAAAATGATCTGAATACAAGAAAAGCGTCCGCTGCCTGACTGAACAGGTGGCGGACGCTTTTCTTATAGTATTTAGGTTGCAAGTTCATTCTACGGCGTTGCTGACAGTTTGATGGATGGTCTCATTCAGATGACTCTTCTGCATTTCTGCGATCCTCTCTCGCAGATCATAGAGTGCGGTGCCGATGGTATCAAAAGCAGAGGCAGCGACTTCTTCGTTGTTCTTCATGTCCAGCCGGTGCAAGGGTTCGGCTTCACCCTCATAGAGGGTCAGTGCACCCTCTGCCAACAAGCGGATGTCAGTAATATCATTGCCCACATTCCAGAAGTAGGTGTTGAGTGCCTTAATCTGATCGTTCATCACACATACACCAGCTCCGCATAGACAATCTCTTCGGCACAGGCGCGGATGTTGTTCATCGCACCCACCCATGCCATCTGGTCGCGGCCTTTGAGTTCTTCCGTGATACCTTGAGCGACCTTCATGCCTTGGATTAGGCTTTCCAGCCGTTCAGTAGCTTCCTGATTGAACAGGGCGAGGTACTTGAACAGCTCGCCAGACAGCACCAGCTGGTTGAAGGTAACAGGACGATGCTCCCGTAGGAACTCCCTGCGCCTGCGTCCCCAGAAGCCGATGTCACCAACATCCGGAGGCAAGGAAAGGTTAGGAAAGTAGTAATCACCAACTTTTACATAGGGAATTGTCAGAGTGGATTCGTTTTGATTGTTCATGTTGCAGCTCCTTTCGTAGTTCGTGGAAGGGTTACGGGGGATTCTTGCTCCTTTCCTCATAACCACTCTCATTCACCACAAACGAGCCGCAGTCATGATGTAATGTGAAGGATAAAACCTTCCTTTACATCATACATACTGATACATACTGCCTTCAGCACTTTCACGGAACGCAAAAACCCCACGCTTTACAGCGTGGGGTGGAAAGTCGTCAGTCATGCGGGCACGGCGAGCAGCGCTCCCGTTCCGCGAAGGGGTCAGCGGATCAGGCGATGAAGGGCTTGATCTCGTTGAGCAGCTCGTCGCACTCGTCAGCGTAGATCTCCATGGTCACGGGCTTGGACCAGTCCAGGGAGAAGATGCCCAGAATGGACTTCGCGTCAACCACGTGGCGGCCGCTGCGCAGGTCCATGTCGAAGGGGTAAGCACCGACGATCTGCACGAACTTCGCGCCATCGGTCATCAGATTCAGCTTAATGTTTACGGACCTCATTGGGTAGCACCTCCTAAATTTCTCGGTACGGCTGCATTATACTATGTCCCGGATTAAATTGCAAGCGTTTCCAAAGAAATAATTTCGCGTACTATGGGCAATTGTGAACGAAAACCGCGGGCGAAATCAGTGAAAACCGACGGAGTGCAAAAAGGTTTCCATGAACGTTGCCGGAAACGTTTCCGGAAGACCGGCGGCGGATGTAAACAATGAAAAACAGGCATTCCCTTTTTGGCCAGGGAGTGGTATAATAGAAAGGATGAAGACATACAGGCGGAAGGAGGCGGCGGCATGGAGCAGGTGGAGGCGAGCGTCCTGGGAACGGTGTACCGCAACGAGGACAACGGCTATTCCGTCGTGACGGCGCGGGAAGGCCGGCGGGAGATCACCATCGTCGGCACGCTGCCGGAGCTGACGCCGGGAGAGCAGGCGGTGTTCACCGGCGAATGGGTGGAGCACCCGACCTACGGCAGGCAGCTCAGGTGCACCGGCTGCGCGCTGCAGAAGCCGACGACCCGACTGGGCATCGAGCGCTATCTGGGCAGCGGCCTGATCAAGGGCGTGGGCCCGAGCACGGCGAAGATGATCGTGGCCCACTTCGGAGAGGAGACGCTGACGATCCTCTCCGAGCATCCGGAGCGGCTGCAGGAGCTTCCCAAGATGGGCAAGAAGCGCTGGATCCAGATCGCCGAGGCATACAGGGAGCAGCAGGGCGCGCGGGAGGCGATGGTCTTCCTGCAGTCCTACGGCATCCCGGCGACCCTGGCGGTGAAGATCAGCAAGCTCTACGGAGAACGGACGCCGCTGGTCATCCGGGAGAACCCGTACCGGCTCTGCGAGGATCTGGACGGCGTGGGCTTCCTGACCGCCGACCGGATCGGCACGGCGCTGGGGGTCGCCCCGGACAGCGAGGGGCGCATCGCGGCGGCGCTGAAATATGTACTCAAGGACATGGCGGTCGCCATGGGACATGTATACCTTCCCCGGGAGGAGCTGATCAGCCGGGCCAGCCAGCTGCTGCGGGTGGAGGAGGAGCTGATCGCGCACCAGCTGACGCGGCTGTGCCTGCTGCGGGAGCTGGTGCTGGCGGGGGAGAGCGGCGCGGAACGGGTGTATCTTCCCGCCTTTGACAGCGCGGAACGGGAGGTCGCGACGCGCCTGTGCGAGCTGATGGCGGCGCTGCCTGCCGGGCGGGACGCCAGCGCGGAACGGGACATCGACCGGTTCGAGAAGCGCCGGGGCATCTCCTTCAGCCAGCGGCAGCGGGAGGCGATCCTCTCCGCGCTGGGGACGGGCGTGCTGGTCATCACCGGCGGCCCCGGCACCGGCAAAACGACGATCATCAACTGCATCATCAGCCTGCTGAGCCACGAGGGCGAGGTGGTGCTGTGCGCCCCGACGGGACGCGCGGCCAAGCGCATGAGCGAAGCCACGGGCGCGGAGGCGAAGACCATCCACCGCCTCCTGGAATACGGCGGCGACGAAGGGCAGTTTGCCCGCAACCAGGAGAACCCCATCGAGGCGGACTGCGTGATCGTGGACGAAACGTCCATGGTGGATATGCTGCTGATGCGCTCGCTCCTGCGGGCGATCGAGCCCGGCACGCGGCTGATCCTCGTGGGCGACGCGGACCAGCTGCCCTCGGTGGGCGCGGGAAACGTCCTGGGCGACATCCTGCAAAGCGGCGTCGTCCCGGCCTGCATGCTGACGGACATCTTCCGCCAGGAGGGCACCAGCCGCATCGTCGTCAATGCGCACCGCATCAACCACGGCGAGATGCCCCTGCTGAACGAGAAGGGGACGGATTTCTTCTTCGAGCGGAAGTTCAGCTTTCCTGAGGCGGCCTTGACCATCGTGTCGCTGGTGACGCAGCGGCTGCCGAGATTCCTGAAATTCCCGGAGGACGAGGCGGCTGTCCGCGCGGTGCGGAGCATCCAGGTGCTGGCGCCGGCGAAGAAGGGCGAGTGCGGCGTGATCGCGCTGAACCAGATGCTGCAGGCAGCGCTCAATCCGCCCGCGCCGTCCAAGCCATCGCTGCAGTACGGCGAAACGGTGTTCCGCCTGGGCGACAAGGTGATGCAGACCAAGAACGATTATCAGCTGGAATGGCGGCGCGAGACCTCCTCCGGCTGGGAGGACGGCGCAGGCGTGTTCAACGGCGACGTGGGCTTCATCACCGATGTGGACCCGGAGGAGCATGCCCTGACCGTCACCTTCGACGAGGAAAGGGAAGCGGTCTATACCACCCAGCAGCTGGAGAACCTCGACCTGGCCTACTGCCTGAGCGTGCACAAGAGCCAGGGCAGCGAGTTCCCGGTGGTGGTGATGCCGGTGGCGGGCGGCCCGAAGATGCTTTTGACCCGGAACCTGTTCTACACCGCGCTGACCCGCGCACGGACGATGGTCGTGCTGGTGGGGCGGGAGGACGTGGTGCGCCTGATGGTGGAGAACGATCACATCCTCAAGCGCTATACCACCCTGGCACAGCGGCTGGAGCAGGTCGCCGCGCTCATCCCGGAGCGGCTGTGCTGAACGGGTATTATAAATGGAGGAATGATTGCTTTATGAAACGGATGCTCATCATGCTGGCGCTGATGCTGGCGCTTCTGCCGGCCGTCGCGCTGGCGGAGACGGCGCAGGATATCACCACGGAGTGCGTCATCAACAACCGTACCTATAACAAGCACGCCCCGGACGATATCCGGGACGGCGATTTCATCACCTTTTACAGCGGCAGCGCCGTGACCATCAACGCCCCGGAGGGCAAGAAGATCGGCGGTCTGGAGCTGAAGTGGCGCACGATCAACATGCCCGGCGTCATCATCAAGACGCAGGTGAAGGGCCAGTGGGTCGAGGTCATGCGGGAAGGCCCGAACTACGCCGCCCAGTATATCGCCCTGCCCGAGGGGCTTTCGACTGTGCGCATCACGGCGCAGTCCGGCAAGCTCGAGCTGTGCGAGGTGGCGGTGCTGACTCCCGGCGAGGCGCCCGCCCACATTCAGGTCTGGCGCGATCCGCCGGAGAAGGTCGATCTGATGCTCTTCTCCACCCATCCCGACGACGAGGTGCTCTGGTTCGGCGGCATGCTGCCTTACTATGCGGGAGAACTGAAGAAGGACGTGCTGGTCGTCAACGCGGTGTACGCCCACTACTACCGCCGTCAGGAGCTGCTGGCGGCGCTGTGGACCTGCGGCGTGGATGTGTACCCGGTGATGCTGGGCTACCCCAACCAGCAGGACAGCATGGCGGAGATCCTGCGGGAGTGGGAGCTGAAGAACCGCCAGCCCAAGGAAAAGTGCGTCGAGCTGATCCGGCAGTACAAGCCGGATGTGGTGATGCTCCACGACGAGGCCGGCGAATACGGCCACACGGCGCACATCACCTTCTCCTGGCTGGGCCGTCAGGGCGTGGAGCGCGCGGCGAAGGCCAGCGAGCACCCGGAATCGGCAGAGAAGTGGGGCGTGTGGGACGTGCCCAAGACCTACATCCACCTCTACGGCCAGAACCAGCTGCGCATGGACTGGAAGCAGCCCCTCGCCGCGTTTGGCGGCCGGACAGGTCTGGAAATGGCGGCGGAGGCTTTCGCCTGCCACGTGACCCAGCAGGAGCGCTGGAAGGTGCTGGACGGCGGCGAGTATGACAACGCGCTGTTTGGCCTGTGGCGCACCAATGTCGGCCCGGACGTGCTGAAGAACGACCTGTTCGAAAACATTCCGGCTGAATGATCGGGCAGCATTGCGCAAAAACTGAAACCAGCCAACGCACCCCATCCTGCGCCCCCAAGCCCGCACCCCATCCGCGCTGCAAGCCGCGCGTCGCGCCGCGCCTGTTGCGCGGCGTGACCCCCGCAAGGAAGCCGCCAAGCCCGCACCCGCCCGCGCCGCAGGCGCGGCCCTGGGAGTCCAGAGGGGCTGTGTCCCTCTGGCGGGGTGCAGGGGCAGAGCCCCTGCTGGCTTTTTTGTGTGTTTTTCGTGCGGAACCGTTGACAAGCGGGGGGACAGACTGTATGATGGAAAACGGTTTCGACATTGCGAGTGCTGATAAATGGAGGGAATCCATATGAAGAAGATCGTAACGAAGTTCGGCGGCAGCTCCCTGGCGGATGCGGGGCAGTTTGCCAAGGTCAAGGAGATCCTGCTGATGGACGAGGCGCGCCAGTATGTCGTGCCCTCTGCGCCCGGCCGCCGCTTCAAGACGGACGACAAGATCACCGACCTGCTGTACAAGTGCCACCGCCAGGTAGAAAACGGCGAGGACTTCCAGGAGACTTTCGACCTGATCGCCGCCCGCTATATGGACATCGCCGAGGAGCTGGGGCTCACGGTCGATCTGGGCGCGGCGCTGGATGAGGTCAACGAGAAGATCGCCGCCGGCGCGAACGCCGACTACTGCGCCTCCCGCGGCGAATACCTCAACGGCATGCTGCTGGCGGACTACATGGGCTGGCGCTTCCTGGACTCTGCGACGGTCATCAAGTTCGACGCGCAGGGCAACCTGGATGCGGAACTGACCAACAAGCTGATGGCCGAGGCGCTGGCGGACGGCGTCCCCACGGTCGTGCCCGGCTTCTTCGGCAGCTTCATGGACGGCACGGTGCATACCTTCTCCCGCGGCGGCTCCGATATCACCGGCGCGATCGTCGCCCGGGCGGTCAATGCGAGCGTGTATGAGAACTGGACGGACGTGTCCGGCTTCCTGATGGCCGATCCCCGCATCGTCGAGGATCCCCGCGAGATCAGCATGATCACCTACAAGGAGCTGCGCGAGCTGAGCTACATGGGCGCCTCCGTCCTGCATGAGGATGCGATGTTCCCCGTGCACAAGGCGGGCATCCCCACCAATATCCGCAACACCAACGATCCCTCCCATCCCGGCACGATCATCAGCCTGGACGCGCCCTTCGACGCGGCGCATCCCTCCATCACCGGCATCGCGGGCCGCAAGGGCTTCTCTGTCGTGAGCGTGGAAAAGGCGATGATGAACAACGAGCTGGGCTTCGGCCGCAAGGTGCTGGCTGCCTTTGAGGACCACGGCGTGTCCTTCGAGCATCTGCCCACGGGCATCGACACGATGTGCGTGGTCGTCTCCGGCGCGGAGCTGGCCCCCGTGCGCGAGAAGGTGCTGGCGCAGATCGTCGCCACCACCAGCCCCGATACCATCACCGTGCATGACTACATGTCCGTCATCGCCACCGTCGGCCGCGGCATGGTGCACAACTGCGGTACTGCCGCGCGCCTCTTCAGCGCGATGAGCAAGGCCGGCATCAACGTCCGCATGATCGACCAGGGCTCCAGCGAGCTGTCCATCATCGTGGGCGTGGACGACGCGGATTACGAAAGCACCATCCGCGCGATCTACAATGCCTTCGTGCGCTAAATCACATATGTCACAGCGGAGCGTCGGGAACCGGCGCTCCGTTTTCCCCGTTATATTGCAAAGGAGAAGTATCGTATGGAACTGACATGGCAGATGTATCTGATCGTCTGCCCGCTGGTGTTTCTGGCGGGGCTGATCGACTCGGTCGCGGGCGGCGGCGGACTGATCTCCCTGCCGGCGTATTACATGGCGGGACTGAACCCTGCGCTGGCGGCGGGCACGAACAAGCTCTCTGCCGGCCTGGGGACGCTGGCCTCCTCGGCGAAGTTCATCAGGAGCCGCAAGGTGGACTGGCGCGTGGGCCTGATCGCGGCGGTGGGCGCGTTCCCCGGCAGCTGGCTGGGGTCGATGCTGCTCAAGCACATCCCGGAGGATACGGTGCGCGTGCTGATGATCGCGGCGATCCCGCTGGTGGCGTGCGTGGTGCTGCGCCGCCGGGACAGCCTTGACGCCAAGGGGCTGCTGCCCCGGAGCCTGACGATGCCCGCGTCCCTGGCCATCGGCCTGGTGATCGGCTTCTACGACGGCCTGGTCGGTCCCGGAACGGGCACGTTCCTGATCCTGTGCTTCACGATGCTGCTGGGCATGGAGGGCGTGATGGCCAGCGGCACGGCGAAGATCGTGAACCTGACGAGCAACATCGCGGCGCTGGCGTCCCTCGCGCTGTCGGGCGATGTGCTCATCGGCCTGGGACTCCCGGCGGCGCTGTGCGGCATGGCGGGCAACTGGCTGGGCGCGTCGCTGACGGTCAAGCGCGGCACGGGCTTCATCCGCGGCGTGCTGCTGGTGGTGCTGGCGCTGCTGCTGGTGAAGATGGTGGTGGATGTGCTTCCCGGGGCATGACCGGCTTGCCAAAGTGCCTTGTGTTGTGGTATGATAAATTGAAATCGTATGTCACAGGAGGGGATTGTGCATGAAGAAGCCGGAGATCAGCCTGCGGGTGCCCGCCATGGCGGACTATGCGCTGGTGCTGCGCCTTGCGCTGGGCGGCGTGGCGATCCTGAAGGATCTGGATGCCGGAACGCTGGACGATCTGCGCAGCGCTTCGGACGAAGCGTGCGACTGCCTGCTGCATCAGGCGAAGGAGGCCGTGTGGCTGGAGCTGAACGTGTACGACGCCGGTGACAGCCTGACGGTGACGATCACCGCAGAGCTGGCGCAGGAGCCGGCGGACGGCGCCCCCTGTGAGGACGAGACGGAGCTCTCCCGGGCGGTGCTGGAGACGCTGATCCCCGTGGTGCGGATGCATGCGGCCGACTGCGGCTGCGTGGAGCGGATCGACCTGACGCTGCCCAAGGCAGCTGCTGTGGGGGCGTGACGTATGGATGATACGCGCCTGATTCCGCTGCTGGCGGATTATGCAAAGACCCGCGACCGCGACGTGCTGTCGCAGCTGGTGGAGGGATATCTGCCGCTGTGCCGTTCGATCGCGCGGCGATTCCGCGGGCAGGGCGTGGAGCAGGAGGACCTGGAGCAGGTGGCGGCGCTGGCGCTGATGAAGGCGCTGGACCGGTTTGAGCCGGAGCGCGGCTTCCGCTTCTCCACCTTTGCCATGCCCACCATCGCAGGCGAGGTACGCAATTACCTGCGCGACAAGGGCGGACAGATCCGAGTCAGCAGGGACACCCGGTCCCGGCTGTTCCAGATGCGGAAGGTGTCCGAGCAGCTGACGCAGAGGCTGCAGCGGGAGCCGTCCCTGAAGGAGATCGCGGCGGAAATGCAGATCAGCTATGACGATCTGCTGAGCCTGCTGGACGCGCGGGATGCGACGGAGACCATGTCGATGGACGCTGCGATGGGCTCGGACGAGGACTCCCAGCGGCTGGAGGAGCGTCTGGGCCAGCGAGAGGACGGATATGAAACGGTGGAGCAGAAGCAGTGGCTCCAGTGGGTTTTCCGGCAGGTCACGCCGCAGGAGCGTCTGCTGCTGGAGAAGCGGTACATCGAACGCCTCGGCCAGCGCGATACGGCCAATGCCATGGGCGTGAGCCAGATGCAGGTCAGCCGCATGGAGCGCAAGCTCCTGGGCAGGCTGCGCACCATGACGGAGCAGTGGCAGACGGCTCATTGACTTTGCTTTTTGACCCGAATTGAGAGGGAGTTTACATGGATAACCAGTACAACCAGCCGGGCGGCGGATATCCTCCGCAGTACCCTGCCGGACAGCAGAATCCGGGCTACGGCGCACCGGCGGACCCCTATGCGGCGACGCCCCAGCAGGGCTACGGCGTACCGGCGGATCCCTATGCAACGACGCCCCAGCAGGGCTACGGCGTACCGGCGGATCCCTATGCGGCGATGCCCCAGCAGGGCTACGGCGCACCGGCGGACCCCTATGCGACGATGCCCCAGCAGGGCTACCGCAACGCTGCGGAGAGCTTCGGCACGACGGCGCAGTATACCGATATGAACACCGGCTACGGCGCGCAGCAGCCCTATGCGGATCCCGGGATGTCCCAGGCGCCCTATGCCGATCCCGGCGCGTATCAGCAGCCCTACGCGGAGGACGGCTATCAGCATCTGTTCAGTCAGGCCGCGCCGGAGCAGCCGCCCATGGGCTTCCCGCCCCAGCAGCGCAAGCCGATGAAGCGCCGCATGACGGCTTCGGACATCGCGCTGATCGTGGTGGCGCTGGTGGCGGTCGTGGGCTTTGCGGTGTGGTACCTGTATTCGACCTATGCGCCCGAGGCGGCCCGCTATGGCGTGATCGCCTCCGGCTCCCTGTCGGCCAACCACGCCGGCGACTGCCTGATCGTCCGCAATGAGTCGCCCTATGACGCAGAGGGCGTCACCTCCATCGCCTACGACGCGAAGGAGGGCAGCAAGGTCTACCGCAACACGCCCGTGTGCCGCGTGTATTCCACCGGCTACAGCGCCTCGGCGATCAACCTGCTGCAGCAGTACCGTGCGGAGATCCGCGACTATCAGAAGAAGCTGATCGACTCCAACACGATCTACGACGGCAAGCTCACCCGGCTCGATACGGAGCTGATGAGTCTGGTGACGCAGGTGCGGGAGCTGGTCAGCGGCGGTCAGGGCTCGCTGGCGAACCTGGAGGCGCAGCTGACCCAGAAGGTGTCGGAGCGCCAGCAGCATCTGGAGCAGAAGTACGCCTCGGATCAGCGCTTCTCCCGCATGCAGGACGATCAGCGCTCCCAGACGCAGCGCATCGACAGCTGGACGAAGCTGTACACGGCCACCGGCGAGGCGCTGGTCAGCTTCTATTCCGACGGCTATGAGTACACCCTCAACGCCAATACCTACACGTCCTTCGAGCCCAGCGAGGTCCGCGCGATGATCAATGGCAAAAAGCCGGAGCAGACCACGCTGCAGAAGAGCAAGACGACCATCTACCGCATGGTGCGGGACAACGAGTGGTACATCCTGTTCCTCTCCGACAACACGTCCTGGAACCCCGTGAACGGCGAGACGTATGAGCTGAGCCTGGAGCGGTTCGAGAACACGACCGTCACCGCGCAGGTCGTCAGCTTCACCCGCTCCGGCGGCGAGCTGCTTGTTCGCCTGAAGGTGCAGGGGCCGGTGGAGCCGGTGATGTACATGCGCACCTGCGAGGCGGTTCTGGGTGAAAGCATGTCCACGCTGATGGTGAACGAACGCGCCATCTACGAGCAGGACGGCATGAAGGGCGTGGTCGTCGTCGAGGGCTCGACGGAGTCCTTCATCCCGGTCAACGTGATCCATTATAAGGATGGCTATGCCTATTTCCAGGCCATCCAGCAGGGCCTCCTGTTCGAGGAGATGACGGTGCGCCTGTTCTGACGCAGCTGTTCCGGCAGAGGACCCGGTAGGGAAGGAGAAATGCACATGCAGGCTCAGGAACTGCGGGCGCGGCTGGAGTCGATCCGGACTGCGCTGGCCGGGGCCTCGGAGGGCCGCTATGCCCCGCCGAAGGTGATCGCCGTCACCAAGACCCACCCGGCGGAGGAGATCCTCCCGCTGGCGGAGATGGGCGTGCGGGACATCGGCGAAAACCGCGTGCAGGAGATCGTCGAAAAGCTGCCCCTGCTCGCCGAAAAGTTTGATATTCACCTGATCGGACGGTTGCAAACCAACAAAGTTAAGTATATAATAGATCAGGTATGCATGATCCAATCGGTCGACCGGCTGCCCCTGGCGCAGGAGATCGACCGGCAGGCGTGCCGGCGCGGCCTGACTGTGCCGGTGCTGGTGCAGGTCTCCCCGGCGGGGGAGGAGCAGAAGGGCGGCATGGCGCCGGAGGAGGTGCGGCCGTTCCTGGAAACGGTGCGGCACATGCCCGGCCTGTCCGTGCGCGGCCTGATGGCCGTGATGCCCAACACGCCCGACCAGGCGTATCTGGGCGGCCTTTTTGCGGACATGCGGACGCTGTTTGAGCGCATGCGCGAGGAGGCGCCGCAGGGCGTGGCGATGGAGGAGCTCTCCATGGGCATGTCCGGCGATTACCTGCTGGCGGCGCGCCACGGCGCAACGATGGTGCGCATCGGCAGCGCGCTCCTGGGCGCAAGAGACTATTCGAAGTGAACCTTTTTGACGGGAGCGATCGGCTCCGGAAGGATGGATATACATGGCTTTCATGGATAAGGTACAGGGGCTTTGGCAGAAGGTGAAGACCCGCAGCGAGGGCGAGCAGCCCCAGCTGATGTCCAACCGCGCCAACGGCGGCTTCAGCGGCTATCAGCCCAAGATCACCAAGCGCAAGCCGGCGGAGAATCTGCAGCCGGATCATCCGGCGACGGGCTTTTCCGGCATGATGCCCGGCGGCGTGGACGCGACGGTGATGCAGCAGTTCCAGCAGGTCGGCGGACAGACGGGCACGATGCCGCCCCAGCAGCAGACGATGCCGCAGGGCCGCCCGATGACGCCCCCCCAGCCCCATGCCCGTCAGGCCGGTCCGGCGATGCAGCGTCCCGCGGCGCCCCAGCAGCCTGCGCAGCAGACCGGCTGGCAGCCCCGCATGCAAAACCCTGTGCAGCCCCAGCAGCCCATGCAGCAGACCGGCTGGCAGCCTGCCTTCCCGCAGCAGCAGATCCCCCCGCAGTCTACCGGCTGGCAGCCCCCGGTGCAGCAGCCCGCGCCCCAGCCGCAGCCCCAGCAGAAGGCCGATGACGGCCTGCGCTATTTCCCCGGCACCTATGTGTCCGACGAGGGCAGCGCGTACAAGATGGTGCTGCGCGTGGCGCAGATCACCGGCGTGGCGAGCTGCTACCGTCTGATCGAGTTCATGCAGAACTCCGAGGCGATGATCGTCAACGCCGAGCAGATCGCCGACGTGATGGAGGCGGACCGCTGCATGGATCTGCTCTTCGGCGCGGCATATGCGATGAATCAGAATTTCGTGCGCATCTCCGGCAAGATGATCTACCTCATCACGCCCAGGCAGATGCAGGTGATCCCCTTTGACAGCCTGCTGCACATGAGCAACGAGGATATCGAGCGCCGCTGGCCCGGTTCCAGCCGCGGCTATCAGGAGAACCGCTTCGGCGGCTTCGCGGCAAAGAGCCGGCAGGAGGACTTCGCTCCCGCCTATGGTCAGCGTGCGGCACGCAGCGCGCAGGCCGGCGCCTACACGGACTACGGCGGATTCGGCATGCGCCGCTGAGCGCGCCGGAGGGCATAAACGACACAGAAGGAGAATACAGATATGCTCACAAAGCTTATTGAACTGGTCATCAGCATCGCCCGCGCTGCGCTGAGCGTGTACAATGTGCTGGTGCTGCTCTACATCGTCCTGAAGATGATCAACATCCCCGCGAACAAGTGGACGGAGCTGCTCAACAGCGTTGTGGAGCCCGGATTGCAGATCGCGCGCAAGCTGATGGACCGCTTCCTGCCCAGCCTGCGCAAGCCCGGTATTGACTGGTCGCCGGTGGTGCTCTTTGTGGGCATCATCGTGGTGAACATTCTGCTGGGCTGGCTCATCTGATGAAGCCGGAGCAGTCCGGTCAGCTGGCGCTGCGCCTCAAGCAGGGCGCGGAACGGGCGGACCGGATGGATCTGCCCGTCCCCGGCAGGTTCGTGACCGGGGAGGAAAGGGCGCTGGCGGTGCACGAGGCCCGCGCGGCGTGCGTGTCCATCTCCTTTGACGGCGGATGGCCGTCGGCGGAGCGGGTGCAGGTCTGCTTCCATCCGGCATGGGCGGAGGCGGAGTTCACGGCCGTGTGGCTGGAGATCCGCTGGGCGGCGCGCTTTGCGCATGTGTCCCACAGCGATTTGCTGGGCAGCCTGATGGCGCTGGGCATGGACCGCAGCTTCTTCGGCGACCTGATTGCGCTGGAGGACAGGGCGTATCTGCTGGCGCTTCCGGAGGCGGCAAGGAGGCTGCCGACGGAATGGGACAAGGCCGGAAACGTGCCCCTCACCGTGAAGGAGTTGCCGGAGCCGCCTGCCTTTGAGCCGCCCCGGGGCGAGGAAATGCGGGACACCGTGGCCTCGCTGCGGCTGGACTGCGTGCTGGCCAGCGGGATGCGCACCTCCCGGGCGAAGGCGGCAGAGATGATCCGCGCAGGTCTGGTGGCGGTGGAGCATATCCCGGAGGAGCGGACGGACCGGGTGCTGACGGAGGGTCAGCTGCTGAGCGTCCGCGGGTTCGGCCGCATCCGACTGAACACGGTGGGCGACCGGACGAGGAAGGACCGACTGCCGGTCACGCTGGAGGTCTTCCGCCGGGGATGATGTTGATGATGATCGAAACGAATAGATTGAAAGGAGAACGCCGGAATGTTGATGAATCAGGGAGAGAACAGGCTGACCATCGAGGATATTGAGACGAAGCAGTTCCGTCTGGTCGCCCGCGGCTATGAGCAGCGCGAGGTGGATGAGTTCCTGGACTGCATCTGTGACGAGATCGAGCTGCTGCAGGGCGAAGTGGACGACATGAAGCGCAAGCTGAGGATGGCCGAAGCGGAGAACCGCAAGGCTGAAGCAGCGGGCGGGTTTGTCCGTCCGGCGGCCTCCGAGGGCAATACGGAGGAGTCCGTGCGCGAGATCCTCGAGATGGCACAGCGCATCAAGGAGCAGACCATTGCCGACGCTCAGGCGAAGGCGGACGAGATCCTGGAAAACGCCCGGAACGAGGCGAGCGCGCGCATCGGCGGTCTGGAGGACGAGAAGATCCGCCTGGAGAACGTCATCACGGCGCTCAAGGCAACCGTCAGCGTCATGAAGGAGAAGATCAGCGAGCAGATCAGCCTCCAGCAGGAGCTGCTGAACCGGCTCACGCTGGAAGACGAGGAATGATCGTCCGCGAAGGATACACACATATCGGCTGATGGCCGAAGGGAGCGGCAGGCTGCGGCTGAAGGGTCGGAGCCTGCCGCATTTTTGATCCGGAAAGGAGGCGGAGGTCTGTGGAGCAGCTGCGCGTGGCGGTCAGAACGCTGGTGGAGTTCACCCTGCACGGGGCGGACATCCGCCGCCTGGGCGGACAGGTGCGCGACATGCAGGAGGGCATGCTGGGGCACAAGGCGCGTCAGGCACTGCTGGGCGACGACTGGCAGGCGGAGGTGCCGCTGCACATGACGGTACCGGTGGAGGACGAGGACCTCGAACTCCTGCTGAGCGGCCGCATGGACGCATTTCAGGACGGCGACGTCCCGGTCATCGAGGAGATCAAGCTCTGGCAGCACCGCGAGCCGCCGGCGGCTGCCTTTGCCGCCCACGAGATGCAGGCGGTGTGCTACGGGCATATGCTCTGCACGGATAAGGGGCTGGACGGGGTCATCGTCCGCGTGGTCTATGTGGACCGGAAGGGAAAGGTGCGCGGCCGGTTCGATACGCCCCTGACGGCGCAGGAGTGCCGGGAGCGGTTCCTGACGGTGCTGGAGCCGTATGTGCACCGACTGCGCGTGCTGCGCAGGCACCGCCGGGCGCGGGATGCGTCGCTTCGGGCGCTCCGGTTCCCCTTTGACGGATATCGCCCGGGACAGCGGGAGATGGCGGTGCAGGTGTATACGGCGGTCAGGCTGCACAGGCGGCTGTTCGCCTCGATGCCCACGGGCACGGGCAAGTCTGTCGCGGCGCTTTTCCCGGCGCTCAAGGCGCTGGGCGAGGGCCTGACCGGGCAGGTGTACTACCTGACCGCGCGCACCACGCAACGGCAGGGTGCGCTGGAGGCTATCCGCCGCATGCGCCGTCAGCCGCTGCACCTGTGGACGCTCACCCTCGACGCCAAGGACAAGCAGTGTCCCTGCCGGACGCTGTGCCACCCGGACTACTGCGAGCGGGCGAAGGGGCATTTCCTGCGGGATTTCACGGCGATCGACGAGATCATGGAGACGGACGACTGGTCGCCCGAGCGCATCCGCGAGGTGGCGGACCGGCACTGCATCTGCCCGTTTGAGTTCAGCCTGTCCCTGGCGGAGCTGGCGGACCTGACGATCTGCGACTACAACTATGCCCTTGACCCGGCGGTGCACATCCAGCGGATCTTTGACATGACCAGCGACGTGACGCTGCTGATCGACGAGGCGCACAACCTGCTGCCCCGCGTGCGGGACATGCTGTCCGGCGTGGTGGACGGCGGGCGGATCCGCAAGCTGCGGACGGTCGTGGGCAAGGCGGCGGGCCGGCAGCACGTGCTGTACAAGGCGATGACGGAGGTGCTCCGTGCCATCGACGATCTGCCCATCCCCCTCACCGAGGCGGAGGAGGGCACGCTCCCCGGCCTGCCCAAAGCCTTCGACCAGGCCTGCATGGAGCTGGCGGATGCGTTCATCACCACGCAGAACGAGTCCTTCAACTGGGACGATGCGGGCGAAAAGCTCGGCGACACGCTGCTGCCGCTGCTGTCCTTCGTGCGCGCCCGGAAGCGGGACAGCACGGAGTATGCCTGGCTGTGGCAGGGGCGGAAAAGCAAGGCCATCCATGCCTTCGCGCTGGACGTGGCGGACTATTTTGCCGAGGTGACCAAGCGCCTGAGCGGCGTGGTGTGCTTCTCGGCCACGATGCATCCGCTGGAGGACATGAAGGCGCTGCTGGGCGGTGGGGAGGAGGATGCGTGCTTTGCCATGCCCTCGCCCTTCCCGAGGGAGAACCTGCTGATCCTGCAGCAGGACGTGAACACCCGCTACCGCAACCGGGAAAACGCCTGCGGGGCGATTGCGGAAGCCATCCGCAGCGCAGTGTGCGCAAAGCCGGGGCGGTACATCGCCTTCTTCCCGAGCTTCGCCTACATGCGGCAGGTCGCTGAAATGCTGGATATTCCCCATCAGCAGCAGCGCAGCGGCATGACGGACGCGGAGCGGGCGGACTTCCTTGCGCCATACACGGACGCAGCCGGGAAACCGGTGCTGTCCCTGTGCGTGCTGGGCGGCGTATTCGCCGAGGGCATCGACCTGCCAGGCGATGCGCTGGACGGGGTGATCATCGTCGGCGTGGGGCTGCCGCAGGTGAATCTCTTTCAGGAAACGCTGCGGGCGTATTATGACCGCACGATGGACGCGGGCTTCCTCTATGCCTACATGCTGCCGGGCATGCAGAAGGTGGCGCAGGCGGTGGGCCGCGTCATCCGGACGGAAACGGATCGGGGCATGGCTATCCTGCTGGACGACCGCTACCGGCAGGGGGCGTACCGGCGGCTTTGCCCGGAGCACTGGACGATCCGCCCGGAAAACCGGGACGCGCAGACGGCGCTGGAGCGCTTCTGGCGGGCGAATGAATCGAAATGAAAAGGGCGTGCCTGCTCACCTGCTGTGGGTGAGGGGCACGCTCTTCCTTTTGCAGTTGGGGGATTCAGGCGTTGGAGTGGTACGGTACTCTGGATCAAACGGTCAGCGCTTTGCAGAAGGTCAAAGAAGACGATGAGTGGGTATCGGGCGGTGATGCCCGGAAAGCCTGCGTCGCTGTGGTATCGGCTTTCGAAGCACTTCACCGGGCGGAGGTAGCGCGTTTGATGGCTGGGCGCAAAATGTGCCCAAGTTCATCATGAAATTCTTTCCGGCATTCGAAGACCCAAAGTGTACTGCCGTCCAGCATGTACAGCAGGAGCCACCAGCGGAAGCTGCCGCCGATCCGGCGGTGCTGGAATTCACATCCTTTCGCATCGTGCAGGTCGATGGCGCGGCCGGAGCCTTTGATGAACATGAAACGGCTGCCGAGTCGGAAACGGTTCTTCAAATGTGCCTCCGAAATGGCAAAATCGGCGGATGCACTGTCAATCAAACCGTTCTGCGCCAGTTTGTGCAGTGTGCGGCGATGCTGAATGAAAGGCGGCAGTGCGAAGAGTACAGCGATGATCAGGTCCGCGATGAGGATCCTGGGGATGGTGGCGGTGTTGATGTCCACCGTGCCGGACGTGAGGAAAATGATGCCAGATATTAGCTGCAATCCCGCCAGAAGCATGAATGGCCGCAGAACTGTCAGGATGGAGAACAGGTAGGAGCACATTTCATTGTAATGCGTCTTGTTGGCAGGGGAAAGCTGGTCATGTGCTTTGCTCATGGGAAGTCTCCGTCTTCAGTCGCTCATCAGAACAACATTGCTGGCGTGGGTCAGGTAGGTCACGCCGTCGATGGTGACCTGCAGCTGGTCGCCGTCGTCGTAGTCGCGCCAGCTCTGTACCGGGCCTTCGACGTAGCTGCCGTCGGGCAGGGCGACCATGGCGTAGGTGAAGGTGTAGGTGGTGTCGAACACCGCGCGGTTGCCGCAGGCGGTCAGCAGCAGCAGGGACGCAAGGAGCAGCAGGGTCACGAGAAGCTTCTTCATATCGGTCATCCTTTCGATGGGTGTTGATGGTGTAATTCGCGCTCTGGCAGAGATTTCCTGCATGCTCGCTGTCCTCCGGTATTGTCCTTTTGGTGTACAGCCTCTCGACAATCCGGCGGCGATGGATTACAATAGACCATGTTATTCCTGTATACAACGCTTGAAGGGAGCATGAACATATGAAGTACATCCTTGTTATCGGCGACGGCATGAGCGACGATCCGGTTCCGGAGCTGGGCGGCAAAACCCCTCTGGAGTACCTGGATCTGCCTTATTTCGGCGCGCTGGCCGGGAGCGAGACGGGCACCTGCCAGACCGTCCCCGAGGGCGTGCCTGCGGGCAGCGACACGGCGATCCTGAATATCTTCGGCTATGATCCCCGCTGGAGCTACACCGGCCGCAGCGTCCTGGAGGCTGCCGGCGTGGGCGTGACGCTCAAGAAGGGCGAGGTTTCCATGCGCGTCAACCTCTGCGCGGTGGAGGAGATGGACGGCAAGCTCATCATCCACAGCCATAACGGCGGCAATATCGAGGGCGACGAGGCCGAGACCCTCATGAACGACCTGCTGGCCGACCCGCGGTTCCAGCCGGCGAAGGAGGCGGCGAAGCTGACCGTGCATGTCAGCCGCACCTTCCGCCACATCGGCGTGTTCGCGGATGTGGACGAGAGCGCGGTCTTCCAGACCACCGAGCCCCACAACGTGCTGGAGCAGGACGTGGGCCTCTACTATCCCACCGGCGCGATGAAGGACGAGATCACCGCGCTCATGAAGGCGTCCTACGAGGTGCTGAAGGATCACCCGATCAACAAGGCGCGCATCGCCGCGGGCAAGCTCCCGGCGAACATGATCTGGCCCTGGGGCGCGGGCCGGGCGATGCTGCTGGACAACTTCGTGGAGAAGTACGGCCGCACGGGCACGGTCATTTCCGCCGTGCCGCTGGTGTGGGGCATCGCCGAGCTGGCGGGCCTGAAGCATCCCGAGGTGCCCGGCGCGAACGGCGACCTGGATACCAACTACGCGGGCAAGGTGGAGGCTGCGATCGCTGCGCTGAAGGCGGGCGACGACTTCGCCGCCATCCACGTGGAAGCGCCGGACGAGATGACCCACGCGGGCAAGCTGCCCGAGAAGCTGGAGGCGATCCGCCGCCTGGACAAGCAGGTCATCAAGCCCCTGCTGGAGAAGCTGCCGGAGCTGGGCGATTTCCGCATCCTGCTGCTCTCCGACCACAAGACGCTCATGTCCACCCGCACCCACGACGGCAAGCCCGTGCCCTACGCCATCTATGACAGCCGCAAGCCCGGCACGCCCAGCCGCCTGGACGAGGAGACTGCGGCCGGCGGCGAATGGCTGCCCGAGGGTCGGTTCATCATGGGCCGCCTGCTGGAGGTCGACAAGTAAGCATCACAAAAGGGGATCTTCCTGCGCGGAGGATCCCCCCTTTTGCTGTCACGATTCGGCGCTTTCCAGCCATTTTTCCAGCGCCTCGGGCGAGTCGAAGCCCTTGCCCCGGCGCAGCTCGTCCTGCACGTCGTCCGGCATGTCCTGCAGGGCGGCGCCGAGCTCCCGCGTGAGCGCCAGTGCATCGCCGTACTTGTTCTGCCAGATGCACAGCATGCCGCTTTCGTCGGGCATGAGGATGACGTGATCCGGGCAGAACATGTCCAGCGACTGCTCCATCCGCACCTCCGCCGGGGAGAATGCGGTGATCTGCCATGCATCGTAGGCTGCGGCAAGGTCGCTGCGGGAGCGCCCGGCAAGCTCTGCTGGCAGGGACTGGCGGCGGGTCAGGTGGTGGCCGCAGGGGGTGTAGGTCAGGTGCTGCAGGAGGACGCATTCGGCGCTGAGGCGCTGGTCGGCGGCGGTGTGCGCCTGTGCGGCGTCCGGTTCGGCGGCGGGGGCGGACGCCCGCAGCGGCGCAAGGGCAAGCAGCATCAGCACCGCCAGCCCCAGCAGCATGGCGCTGCCGGTCAGCAGCTGCCGCCGGTCGATGGTCGGGCGGACGTCGATCTGTTCGCCTGGCATATGGTGCTGCGGACGGCGGTACTGATCGTTGGGGTCACTCATGGACAGACCTCCTTTCATCTGCGGTCAGTATGGGCGGAAGGCTTCCTGATTATTCTGTGAAGGATCGTGCAGGGTTTGCGGCGATTGGATCGTATATATTGTTTGAAGGAATACATTTGCAAAGGAGCGGACACATGTATCAGGCGGTTCTCTTTGATCTGGACGGCACGCTGACGGATACCCTTGCGGACATTGCAGCGGCGATGAACCGGGCGCTGCGGCTGCACGGGCTGCCGGAATGGCCGGTGGATGCATACCGCACGCTGGTGGGCGACGGCGCGAAGACGCTGTCCGAGCGCTGCGTGCGGGACCGGCAGGAGCTTGCGCCCGCCGTGCGGCAGACGTATCAGGCGTATTATGAAACGCACAATCTGGTTCAGACCCGGCCCTACGAGGGCGTGCGGGAGCTGCTGGCGGCGCTGACGGAGCGCGGCATGAAGCTGGCGGTCTTCTCCAACAAGCCCGATGCGGACACGAAGACGGTCGTGCGCCATTTCTTCCCGGATGTGCCTTTCTGCGTGGTGCGCGGGCAGGTCGAGGGCGTTCCGGTCAAGCCCGATCCGACGGGCGCGCTGGCGGCGGCTGCGGCGATGGGCGTCGATCCGGCGGAGGTGCTGTATCTCGGCGACACCTCGGTGGACATGCGCTGTGCGCTCGCGGCGGGGATGCACCCGGTCGGGGCGCTCTGGGGCTTCCGCACGGAGGAGGAGCTGCGGCAGACCGGCGCAGAATTTATTGCGGAAAACCCCATGGATGTGTTGAAATTCACCCACATGTAACAAATTTGTCACACAGATTTACAAAAGCGCGGGAGTCTGCTATACTATAAGTTAAGTATCTGTCGCTCCCAAAAGAATGGACGGCCGCTGGCTGTCCGAGTACGGATGACTCAGGAGGGAAGGAACATGATGATGAAGCGAATCGTGCGCGTGATCGCGCTGGCGCTGGCGGCTGTGATGCTGATGGCAGGCAGCGGCATGGCGGAGATCCTGCGCCGCAACAGCACCGGCGACGCGGTCGAACGCCTGCAGGAGGCGCTGATGTTGCAGGGCTATTATACCGGCCCGATCGACGGTGAGTACGGTCAGGCGACGGAGCGTGCCGTGCGCGCGTTCCAGAGCAAGATCGGCCTGATCGCCGACGGTAAGGCAGGCGCGGCGACGCAGTATCAGCTCCTGCTCCTCACGGGCATCAAGATCAGCGAGATCGCCACGGCCGAGGACGCCTCCGGCACGGGCAGCTCCGGCTCCGGCAGCACCTCTTCGGCGAAGAAGGGCCTGTTCGGCGGCAACTATGCCAAGCTGGTCTTCGGCGCGTCCTCCAGCCGCGTGCGCATCCTGCAGAATGCGCTGATCGCGCTGGGCTTTGACGTGTCCCGGGCGGACGGCGTTTTCGGCTCGTCCACCTATGCGGCGGTGAAGGAGTTCCAGAAGATCGTGGGTCTGGAGGCGGACGGCAAGGCTGGCCCCCTGACGCTGCAGAAGCTGGAGAGCTTCTTTGACGAGAACGGCAAGCCCATCAGCGGCCCCATCGCTACCAATCCCCCGGCTGCGGAGGATGAAGACCTCAAGTATGGCGTGCCCCAGCGCATCCTGCGCCCCGGCATGTCCGGCCTTGACGTGCAGTACACCCAGGACCGCCTGAAGGAGCTGCACTACTACACCGGCGCTTCCGACGGCCAGTACGGCTCCGGAACGGAAGCGGCTGTGCGTGCATTCCAGAAGAACAACGGCCTGACGGTGGACGGCAAGGTCGGCAGCAAGACCGCGCAGGTGCTCTTCTCCGACGGCGCGCTGGGCTCCGAGGAGCTGGCGCCCAGCGTCCCTTCCGATGACCGCACCCTCCGCGAAGGCATGGAGGGCGAGGACGTGGCGGCTGTGCAGGCCCGCCTGCAGCAGCTGGGCTACTATGCCGGCAAGCTCGACGGCAAGTACGGCTCCGGCACCATCGAGGCCGTGAAGGCCTTCCAGGCCCGCAACAAGCTGACCGTGGACGGCGTGTGCGGCCCCAACACCATCATGGTGCTCTATTCCGGCAGCGCCATCGACAACGGCAGCTCCATCACGCCCCCGCCGGATCCCATCCCCACGGGCAAGCCCACCAGGGTCCTGCGCCCCGGCGATGAGGGCGACGAGGTCAAGTCTGTCCAGCAGCGCCTGAGCACGCTGGGCTACTATGCCGGCTCCATCGACGGCGTGTACGGCACCGGCACCACCGAGGCGGTCCGTTTCTTCCAGGCGCGCAACAGCCTGACCGTGGACGGCCGGGTCGGCCCCAACACCGCGGACCGGCTGTATTCCGCCGCTGCGATCCCCGCGTACAGCGGCGACTCGACGCCCACTCCCACCCCCACGCCCGAAGCGCAGGTGACCCCCGGCATGACCCTTCGCCTTGGCTCCAAGGGCAATGACGTGGTGCTGCTGCAGGTTCGTCTGATGGCGCTGGGCTACCTGTCCGGCAAGGCGGACGGCGTGTTCGGCAGCGCGACCGGCGCGGCCGTGGCGGCGTTCCAGCTGCGCAACGGCCTGTCTGCGGACGGCATTGCGGGTCCCAAGACCTACAAGAAGCTCTATTCCGACGATGCGCTGCCCGCGCAGGGCACCACGGTCACCACGCCTCCGCCCAGCTCCCTGTATCCGGACCGCAGCCTGTACAACGGCTGCTCCGGCGATGACGTGAAGGACCTCCAGCAGCGCCTGAAGGACCTGGGCTATCTGGATGACAAGGTGGACGGCAAGTTCGGCAACAACACCGAGCTGGCGCTGCGTGCCTTCCAGATCAAGAACGGCATGTCCGCCACCGGCATGGCCACGCAGGCGACCTACGAGGTGCTGTTCTCCGTGGACGCGATCCCCGCCAACGGCATCCAGGCGGGCGACGGCTGGCAGAGCGAGACGTACACCACGCTGCGGATGGGCTCCACCGGCAACGCGGTCATCCGCCTGCAGCAGATGCTCTCCACCCTCAAGTACAACGTGGCCATCACCGGCTACTATGACGAAGCGACCTACGCTGCGGTGGTGGCGTTCCAGAAGCGCAACGGCCTGACGGCGGACGGCGTCGCGGGCGTGCAGACCCAGACGAAGCTGTACTCCGGCTCCTGCGTGACGGGCGACACCGCCCTGCCCGAGGACACCACCTCCAGCGGCGGCCTGACCGGCAACGGCGGCGGCCCGGCGGTTTCCCAGGTGAAGCTCCTGCACTGGTTCGACGACATCAAGCCCACCGTCAAGAGCGGCCAGGTCGTGCTGGTGTACGAGCCCTCCAGCGGCTCCAGCTTCTATCTGCGCTTCTACTCCCTCGGCCGCCATGCGGACTCCGAGCCGCTGACCGCCAACGATACCGCGATCATGAAGGCAGCCTGGGGCGGCAAGTTCTCCTGGTCGGAGAAGCCCGTGTATGTCCGGTTGCCCAACGGCATCTGGTGCATCGCGTCGATGCATTCCATGCCCCACCTGTCCGGTGCGATCAGCGACAACAACTTCGAGGGCCATCTGTGCGTGCACTTCCCCCGCACGATGAGCGAGTGCCAGAAGAACGACCCCAAGAACGGCGTGCGGCATCAGAACGACATCCGCAAGCACTGGCTGAAGATCACGGGCCAGGAGATTCCGTGGTAAGCTGAATATCCATCCTGACCGCAGCGGGCGAGACCTGCTGCGGTCATTCTTTTTTGCAGGCGCGTGACGAAATGCATGCCTGATGCGTCTAATAGGTGTAACGTTACTGGCAGGGGCATGGCAATGCACCTGCAAAGCCGGCGTCCGCACCGGAGCGGCGCATGGCTGAACGAGGAGATGAGCCAATGGACAAGGATTTCTTCGTACAGGAGCTGGAAGCCCACAGTGGGCTGATGTACCGCGTGGCCTATACCATCCTGCATGACGACGATGCCTGCCGCGACGCGCTGCAGGACGCAGCCCTCAAAGCGTGGGAGAAGCGGCATTCGCTGCGGGAGAAGCGGTTCTTCCGCACGTGGATCACGCGGATCCTCATCAATACGTGCTATGACGCACAGAAAAAGCGCCGGCGCATCGTGTCCATCGAGGAGATCCGCGAGCTGCAAAGCCCGCCGCCGGATCTGACGCTGGCGCTGGCGCTCGCCCGGATGCCTGAGAAGCTCCGGCTGCCGCTGGTGCTGTGCTATTCGGAGGGCATGACCTATCAGGAGGCGGCCGAGGCGCTGCATCTCCCCGTGGCAACGGTGCGCGGGCGGATCCACCGCGCCAAAGGAGAACTGCGAAAAGAGCTGGACGATAGTCCAGTAAGTGAGAGTGATTGCAGGCAATCGCCGAACTTAGCCCGCCACGCTGAGAATCAGCGGGGAGGGCCGGGAAAGGAGCTGGACGACAGTCCAGTAAGTGAGAGCGATTGCAGGCAATCGCCGAACTTAGCCCGCCGCGCTGAGAATCAGCGGGGAGGGCCGGGAAAAGAGCTGGACGACAGTCCAGTAAGTGAGAGCGATTGCAGGCAATCGCCGAACTTAGCCCGCCGCGCTGAGAATCAGCGGGGAGGGCCGGGAAAGGAGCTGGATGCAGAATGAAGCGCGATCTGGATAACCTGAACCTGCGCGGCGCCTTCCGCCCTGAGCCGGAAGCATGCCACGCCGCGCTGATGAACGCCGCCCGCTCCGTCAGGGAGGAAAATGAAATGAAGCGTGCATCTTACCGCGCGGTGCTGATCGCCGCGCTGATCATCGTAAGCATGATGGCGGTAGCCTTCGCGGCCGGCGGGCTGACGGGCTGGCGGGATTTCTTCGGCGAATGGCACGGCACGACTGGCGTGCCCGAGGGCGTGTATGAGCGGATGACGGTCAGTGAGCCTGCCGTCTGGGAGGTCGGCCCGCTGACCTTCACGGCCAACGAGCTGCTGACCGACGGGCACATCGCCATCAGCGCCGTTCATGTCCGCACGACCGACGGCAGCGCGGCGCTGATCACCGGTGCGAACACCAGCGATCCGGTCGATCCCATTCGCGCCAACGGCGAGAACGGCCGTGCGCTGGCCGCCCGTCTGGGCGTGTCCGAGGATGCCACCTGGCTGGAGGCAGCGGCGCAGCTGAATCAGCCCCTGTACCGGGTGAGCGCCGACCACGATATGCAGTTCGAGCTCCTCGACGGCGCTATGATGGTCGAAGTGCTGTACAATGAGGACAACAGCGTGACGTTCTTCTGCATGTCCATGCTGGACACCGAACGGGTGGGCGATGTGCTGAACCTGCCCATGTGCCTGGACGTGGCGCTGGCGGACCCGGCGACGGGCGAGGGCACGGAGCGCTGGCGTGATTACGACCAGGTCGTCGCCATCCCCGTCTGCCCGGTGCTGGAGGAGCGCACCTACTTCCCAGAAAAGGAGACGGTCATCGGCGGTCATAAACTGGTGCGGGTGGATGCGGTGCGTTACGTCACCGGTGCCTACCTGACCTTCACCTACGAGATGAGCTATGCGGACGTGCCGGAGAGCGCGTATGAGCTGTACGAGCTGCAGATGCGCGACGAGGCTGGCAGCAAGCTCCCCGGTGGCATGAGCATGACGGCCAGCATGGACTTCACCATCACGGTGGAGGAGATGATCGGCGTGGACAAGCTGCCCGATACCCTCACCCTGACGGACGAGGTGCTGCCCGATACGATCCTGCCCGAAGCGGGTGTGGTGCTGACGGCGAGGTGATGCAGCCGCAGAACGCATGAACTGAACGACCTGCGCCGGGGAGGGGAGACCTTCTCCGGCGCTTTTCAGGAGGGGTCGGATGTGATGAAACGACTGCTTGCGACGCTGGCGCTGGTTTGCCTTCTGCCCGTTTCTGCCTGTGCGGAGAGGACGGTGCTGCGCCTGCTGGGTCTGGAGGAGAGCGCGGAGGACCGCAGGGCGCACCTGGACATTGCGTACCAGCAGGTGCATCACGACGTGTGGGGCGACCCGCTGACGTGGATCGCGGAAAACAGCGCGGATGTCGTGTACATCAACGGCTGGGGCGAGGATCTGCGGAGCATTCTTGCCCGGGCGGAGCTGCTTGATCTGCGGGAAAGCGCGGAGCTGTCAGGCGAGATCGGCCGGATGACGCGGTGGGTGCAGGAGCTTGTTACGGCAGAGGACGGCGCGATCCTTGCCCTGCCGATCAATGCGAAGCCGCTGTGCTTCTCTTACCGGCAGGCCGGCTGGGACGCAGCGGGCCTCACGGCGGCGGATATGCCGCAAAGCTATGCAGAGCTGCTGGACTTTCTGGAGCGGTGGTGCGATCGGCTGGAGCAGGAGGGGCAGCCGCTTGCCCGGGTGGCGAACCTGTTCTACTGGAACACGGGCGCCGAAAGCTGCAACTACGGCCATTGGCTCATGGAGCTGCTGCTGACCTGCCACGCGATGCAGCAGCAGTATGCGGACGGGCATGTGTGCTTCAATACGGCGGAGTTCATCGAATACGCCATCCGCACGCGCGACGTCGCCCAGCGGCTGTACCGGCTGGAGGGGCGCGGCGGGAAAGCGGCGGAGCTCCCGGTGCTGTTCCACAACGGGCTGATCGGCGGCCGTGCGGGCAACAGCGGCCTGAGCTACGAGCTGTCCCATGCGATGCCGATGCGCCTGACATGCGATCAGCCTGCGCTGATCTACACGCGTGCCGAGGTGATCGTGATCCCGGCGGATACGGCGCACCCGGAGGAGGCACTGCGCTTCGTGACAGACCGGGCGAAGAGCATCCCGTGGCATCAGCAGATCGGCCTGTATGCGGACTTCCGGCCGGGACGGTATGCCTATGAGGACGGCGATCGGAACGTCTGGATCGACGCGGGCTGGCTTGCGGAATACCACGGATACACAGGAACATATTTCTGCTGCGGAAATGTGTTCGGGAGAAATCGGAACGGAACGACGGGCAAGGAAAAGTACGTGCTGCAGTTCCTCAAAAAGGAGATCACGGCTTCCCGGCTTGCGCAGCGGCTGGACAGCCTGCTGGATTGACCGGGCGGCGCAAAAGTTTCGGAAAAAGTCCCCGGCTGTCATGGAAAACCCCTTGACAGCCGGGGCGGATTTGTGTATAATAGTCGAGCGTCAACGGAAACTCCTTGACAGGTCGCACAGACCGCCTTGACGGAAAGGAAGGTTAGCCCCATGCGTGATGAACGGATGGCAGACGAGGTCAGCCGCAAGGTGGAACTCGCGTGGCTCATGGCCTTCTACGGCGGGATGCTCACCGACAAGCAGCGCGAAGTGCTTGCGCTGCACTGCGAGGAGGACATGTCCCTTGCGGAGATCGCGCAGGAGGCGGGCGTCAGCCGGCAGGGCGTGCATGATATGCTCACCCGCGCGGCGCAGCGCCTGACGGACATGGAGGAGAAGCTTGGCGTGGCTGCACGCTTCCGCCGGATGGAAACCGGGCTGGAAAAGTGCCGGGCGCTCCTGCAGGAGAAGCGCTACGAAGAGGCCGGCAGCGTGATCGACGCGCTCATCCGGCTTGATCAGGAGGAAAACAATGGCCTTTGAGGGCTTGACAGAGAAGCTGCAGGGCGCATTGCGCAAGCTGAGCAGCAAGGGCAAGCTGACGGAGCAGAACGTCAAGGAGGGCATGCGCGAAGTCCGCATGGCGCTGCTTGAGGCTGACGTCAACTATGCCGTCGCCAAGGATTTCATCAAGAAGGTGACCGAGCGCTGCATTGGTGCGGAGATCGGCACCGGTCTGAACGCCTCCCAGCAGGTCATCAAGATCGTCAGCGAGGAGCTGACCAACCTGATGGGCGGCACCAATGCCAAGCTGACCTGGTCCTCCAGCCCGCTGACGGTCTACATGCTCTGCGGCCTGCAGGGCGCCGGTAAGACCACCATGGCCGCCAAGCTGGCGGGCTGGCTCAGCAAGCAGGGCAAGAAGCCCATGCTCGCCGCCTGTGATATCTACCGTCCTGCCGCCATCAAGCAGCTGCAGACCGTCGGTGCGCAGGTGAACGTGCCGGTCTACGAGCACGGCACGCAGGATCCCATCAAGACCGCGAAGGAAGCCGTCGACCGCGCCCGCTACCTGGGCCGCGACGTGCTGATCATCGATACCGCCGGCCGCCTCCAGATCGACGAGGCGCTGATGGATGAGCTGGTTCGCATCAAGGCAGCCATCAAGCCGCAGGAGATCCTGCTGGTGGTGGACGCCATGATCGGTCAGGAGTCCGTCAACGTGGCGAAGACCTTCAACGAGAAGCTGGAGATCGACGGCGTGATCCTCACCAAGCTGGACGGCGATACCCGCGGCGGCGCGGCGCTGTCCGTCCGTGCGGTCACGGGCAAGCCCATCAAGTTCTCCGGTATCGGCGAGAAGCTCAGCGAGATCGAGGTCTTCCACCCCGAGCGCATGGCCAGCCGAATCCTGGGCATGGGCGACGTGATGACCCTGATCGAGCAGGCGTCCGAGGTCTTCGACGAGAAGGAAGCCGAGAAGATCGCCAAGAAGGGCCGCCTGGGCGACCTGACCTTGGAGGACTTCCTGGAGCAGATGCAGTCCATGAAGAAGATGGGCGGCATCAAGTCCATGCTGTCGATGCTGCCGGGCTTCTCCGGCAAGGACATCGAGGTGGACGAGGGCGCGATGAAGAAGCCGGAGGCCATCATCCGCTCCATGACCCCCCGCGAGCGCCGCAACCCCAAGCTGCTCAACGCCAGCCGCCGCAAGCGCATCGCTGCCGGCTCCGGCACTACGGTGCAGGACGTCAACCAGCTGATCCGCCAGTTCGAGCAGGCGAAGGAAATGATGAAGAAGATGACCAGTCAGATGAAGGGCGGCAAGGCCAACCGTCTGATGAGTCGCTTCGGCGGGCTGCGCTGAGACAGCGCCGGTCCATGACAAATGCGTGGTATCATATAGCAGGAAGCACGGCAGTGCCCGGACATGCATATGATTTCCATATAGATCAACACAGACAGAGATTTTGAGGAGGAAACAATCATGGCAGTTAAGATTCGTCTGAAGAGAATGGGTATGAAGAAGAAGCCCTTCTACCGTGTCGTCGTCGCTGACATCCGCAGCCCCCGTGACGGCCGCTTCATCGAGGAGATCGGCTACTACAATCCCATGACCCAGCCCGCTGAGATCAAGGTTGACGGCGAGCGCGCCAAGTACTGGCTGACCTGCGGCGCCCAGCCCACCGACACTGTTCGCGTTCTGCTGAAGAAGACCGGCGTGATCGAGAAGTAAGCGGACTCAGTCCGTCTTCTTTCTCAACAGATGCTTGATCTGCGCGTATGTGTGGTCAGGCTTCTGTTGTTGCGCCAGTCGGCAGAAAGGACAGCCTCATGCAAGAACTGCTCACCTTCGTGGCGAAGTCCTTGGTGGATCATCCTGATCAGGTTGCCGTCCGCGTGACCGAAGGCGAAGCCATCATCCTCGAGCTCAGCGTGGCGGAAGAGGATATGGGCAAGGTCATCGGCAAGAACGGCCGCATTGCCAAGGCCATCCGTGCGGTGGTCAAGGCTGCAACCGCCAAGAACAGCAAGCCCGTTTACGTCGAGATCGTCGACGAACGTCAGTAATCACACACAAGGCGCGGGAAAGGGATTTCCTGCGCCTTTTTCAGAAGCTGCAAGGAGTACCCCCCATGAATGAATATCTGATGATCGGTGAAGTGCTCAAGCCCCAGGGCATCCGGGGCGAGGTGAAGGTGAAGCCCTTCAGCGCCAACCATGACGACTTCCGCCGCTGGAAGACCCTCTATATCCGCAAGGGCGAGGGCTATGAGGCCATCAAGGCGAAATGCAGCCGCGTGCATGACGGCTTTGTTTATGTGACGCTGGGCGAGTGCGCCTCCATGGAGGACGCGGAGAAGCTGCGCGGCGTGCAGCTGTGGATCGACCGCGCCCATGCCAACCAGCTGGAGGAGGACGAGGTGTATATCTCCGACCTGATCGGCTGCGAGGGCGTCGATGAGGAGGGCAAGTCCATCGGCGTGCTGTCGGACGTTTTGCAGCACGGCGTGGTGGATGTGTATGTCTTCAAGCAGAAGAGCAGGTCCGTCATGGCGCCGGCGCTCAAGGCGGTGTTCCCGGCGGTCGATGTGGCGGCCAAGCGCATCAGCGTCGTCCGGGAGCGGCTGGATGAGGTCGCCGTCTGGGAGGATTGACGATGAAGATCACCATCCTGACCATCTTCCCGGAGATGTTTGCGAGCGTGCTGAACTCCAGCATTCTCGGCCGTGCGCGGGAACAGGGGCTGATCGAGGTGGAATGCGTGGACATCCGCCCCTTTTCCGACCGCAAGCACAAGAACACGGACGATTACCCCTTCGGCGGCGGCGCAGGCATGGTGATGCTGGCCCAGCCGATCATGGACGCGATGGCGGCGGTGACGGGCGAGGATTTCCGCGGCAGGCGCATCTATATGGGCCCCCGCGGCACGACGCTGACCACCGCCAAGGCCCGCGAGCTGGCGGCGGAGGAGCATCTGGTGCTGCTCTGCGGCCACTATGAGGGCGTGGACCAGCGGGCGCTGGACGCCTGCATCGACGAGGAAATCTCCATCGGCGACTACATCCTCACCGGCGGCGAGCTGGCGGCGATGGTGCTGACGGACTGCGTGGCGCGTTTCATCCCGGGCGTGCTGGGCAGTGCGGAATCGCCGGAGGAGGAGAGCTTCTCGGACGGACTGCTGGAGTATCCGCAGTACACCCGTCCCCGGGAGCTCCGGGGCATGGAGGTGCCGGAGATCCTGCTGAGCGGCGACCACGCGAAGATCCGCGCATGGCGCAGGCAGGAATCCCTGCGGGCGACCAAGCGTTTCCGCCCCGACCTGCTGGAGAAGGCTGACCTGACCGGGAAGGAAAAGCAGATGCTGGAGGAACTGTGATGTTCGTGCGCAAGCTGGTGGTCATCGTGGTGCCGCTGCTGCTGGCGGCGCTGCTGTGCTGGGTCTTCCCGCTGCTGACGGAGCTGGGCTTCTGGACCGATATGCTGATGGGGGCGCTGCTGGGTGCGGCGCTGGCGCTGCTGCTGCCCCTGTCGGGCGCGACGAAGAGGCGCGAGCCCTTTGCGGGGCTGATGTGGATTCCGCTGATGCTGCTGTGCATCGTGGTCGCGGGACAGTACATGGCGGCGATCGGCATCTATGTACCGGTGCTCGATATGTTCCGGACCACGCAGAGCCAGACCGTTCTGGTGGAGAGCGCCTTCATCGGCTATATGGCGGTGCAGGTGATCAGAACCAAAAAATGACGGCGCGGGAAGAAATCGCCGCGCTGATCCGTTGGATGGACAGAGGGGCGGATACACGCCCCTGAGACCCCCATATAAGGAGGAATGATTCCGATGAAGAAGCTGCTGATGCTGCTGGCGGCGCTGCTGCTGGCGCTGACGCCTGTGCTGGCGGAGGAGACTGCGCAGGATGTGGTCGTCCCGGTGCGGATCCTGCCCCAGAGCGAGGACCTGCTGTACATGGCCGATGCGATCGAGAAGGCGGAGGGCGCGCTGGCGGTCCTGCCGGCGGACATCCTGACCCGCGCGGAGCTGGTGCGCATGAGTGACGAGAGCTGCCAGTGGATCGTGACGATCTTCGACCTGACGAACTTCGCCGACGGCTGGTGTGTCGCGGTGGATGCGAAGACCGGCGAGGTCATGACGACCGATACGACGAATATCGGCTACTTCAACACGATCCTGGAGCGCTGGGAGCTCGCCCGCGGCGTGGAAGCGCTGTGGCCGCTGGAGGACAAGCTGCTGTTTGACACCCTGTACACCATGCAGCCCACCTATGGCCTGCCCATGGACGGCGATATGCCCCAGGGCGAGGCGCTGGTGAAGGCGATGGCCGCCGTGGGCGTGACCAGCGCCGGCGAGTACGAGATCGGCTACGGCTACATCATGGGCATGGGCGACGGCCAGACCAACGGCGTCTGGGAGGTCTGGTTCATGCAGGAGAACGAAATGATCTACAAGGTCAACCTTGACGCAGTGACGGGCGAGATCTACCTGATCGAGCCGGACGCGGAGGGAAATGGCTGATATTGCCTGCCCAAAGGGGAAAGGCTGACCAAACTGCCCTGTCCGTCCCTGAAATACGGGATGGACGGGGCTTTTCCGTGCCTAAGAATCGTATAAGAAGCCATGCCGCCCCTTTACGGAACGGTCTCTTGTGTGGTACAATAAACTGTATTTCTATGCCGCTGTGCTCGTTGCCGCGGCGGGAAGGGAGCGCATACCGGATTGAATCAGAGCAAATGGAGCAAGATCATCAGTGGCGCGGTGATCCTGATCTCCCTCGGCATGGTGCTGTATATCGCATTTTCCAATCAGGAGCTGGCCAATGCATGGGACGTGCTGTTTACGCTGAATCCGTGGTGGCTGCTGGCGGCGCTGGCGTGCTACGCGGGGCATGTGTATTCGGAGGGTACGGGGTTGTTTGCCTTCCTGCGGATGGAGGGCTACCGGGTGAAGCTGTCCTCGGCGGCGCATTTTTCCTTCGCGGGCCTGTTCTACGCCAACATCACCCCCTCCTCCACCGGCGGACAGCCGATGCAGGTCTATCTGATGGCGCAGCGGAAGATCCCGGCAGGGCTGGCGACCTCGGCGCTCACGGCGCGGTACTTCTTCAATCAGCTGTCGCTGGTAGTTATCACCGTACTGCTGTGGCTGGGAAACCGGGAGTTCGCCGCGGCGCAGCTGGGGCATGTGTCGGGGCTGATCGTGCTGGGCTGCGCGGTCAACTTCGCCTGCGTGCCGATCATTGTGGCGATCATGCTCAACCGCGGCCTGGTGGAGCGCATCGCCCGCTGGGGCATCCGGTTCCTGACCAGGCGCAGGCTGTGCAAAAACCCGGAAAAGTGGGAGCAGAAGGCGATGGAATCCATCGACCATTTCCATACGTCGCTGTTCAATCTGGTGAAGCAGCCGCTGCACCTGCTGATCCAGCTGGCGGTGAGCGTCGTGGAGATGCTGTTCCTGATGCTGGTGCCGCTGATGGTGTACAGGGCCTTCGGGCTGAGCGGGACGCCGGTCATGCATATCCTGACGGTCTCCTTCATGCTCTTCGTGTCCGCCAGCTACACGCCCCTGCCCGGCGCGTCCGGCGCGCAGGAGGGCGGCTTCCTCGTATACTTCAAGGGCATTTTCACCGACAGCACCCTGCCGCTGGCGCTGCTGGTGTGGCGCTTCATGACGTATTATGTCTGTCTGCTCGCGGGCTGCGCGGATTCCATCTACACCAGCCTGCGCAAGAAGCGCAAGCCCATCGACCGTGATGAAAGGATCAGTACATGAAGCAACAGGTCAATGGCAACCTGACGGGCATCCGCGATTCGGTGATCGACGCGCTGGCCCAGCTGTATAACTATGAGGTGGAGGACGGCGACTTCCTCCCGCGGGAGCTGATGCAGTTCCTGGCGAAATTCACCGGCGTCCTCAACCGGGAGATCGCGGTGTACATTACCCGCGACGGCGAGATCGTCGATGTGTCCGTCGGCACGGACCGGGACGTGGAGCTGCGGGACTACCGCCTGCGCCGCAATGCCCAGCGCCTGTCCTGCGTGCGCTGCGTGCACACCCATCCCAACGGCGACGGCCGCCTCAGCGACGTCGACCTGTCCGCGCTGCGCTCCTTCCGGTATGACGCGATGGTCGCCATCGGCTGCCTGAAGGGCGAGCCGACCTTCGTGCAGGCGAGCTTCCTGACGGAGAAGCAGAACATCATCCTGGATGAGCCTGTCCGCTGGTACAAGGTGCCGGATGCGGAATGGAACCATCAGGTCGAGGAGAGCGACCGCATCGTCGGCTGGGAGGACGAGCAGAAGAACCCCAACGCCAGGGAGCGTGCCGTCCTCATGGGCATCGAGAGCGAGGAGAGCCTGCAGGAGCTGGCGCGCCTGGCCGATACCGCCGGAGCGGAGGTCGTGGGCATGTTCCTGCAGAAGCGCGACAAGCCCGATACGGCGCTGTTCATCGGCCGGGGCCGGGCGGATGAGCTGACCCGCCAGTGCCAGGCGCTGGAGGCGGACGTGTGCATCTTCGACGAGGAGCTCAGCGGCATCCAGATGCGCAATCTGGAGGACATGCTGCATGTGAAGGTCGTGGACCGCACGACGCTGATCCTCGACATCTTCGCCCAGCGCGCATCCAGCGCGGAGGGCAAGCTGCAGGTGGAGCTGGCGCAGCTGCAGTACCAGTCCACGCGGCTGATCGGCCAGGGCCTGGTGCTGTCCCGTCTGGCCGGCGGCATCGGCACCCGCGGCCCGGGCGAATCGAAGCTGGAGATGAACCGCCGCCGCATCCGCGAGCGCATGACCGAGCTGCGCCGCCGGTTGGAAACGGTGGAGAAGCAGCGCGAGCTGCGCCGCAAGAACCGAGAGAAGAACGAGATCCCCGTCGTGGCCCTGGTGGGCTACACCAATGCGGGCAAGTCGACGCTGCTGAACAAGATGACCGGCAGCGACGTGTATGTGCAGGATCAGCTCTTCGCGACGCTGGACGCGGTCTCCCGCCGCATCGAAACGGCGGAGCACACGCCCTTCCTGTTGGTTGACACGGTCGGCTTCATCCGCAAGCTGCCCCATGCGCTGGTCAGCGCCTTCCGCTCCACGCTGGAGGAAGCGGCGCTGGCGGACGTGCTGCTGATCGTGAGCGACGGCGCGTCCGGCGAGATGCTCAAGCAGCATGACGCCGTGGAGCAGGTGCTGCAGGAGCTCGGCGCGACGGAGCAGCCGCGCATCGAAGTGATCAACAAGTGCGATCTGGGCGGCGCGGAACCCGCCATCCCCGGTGCGGTGATGGTCAGCGCGAAGACCGGCGAGGGGCTGGATGAGCTGCACCGCCGCATCGCCGCCGAGCTGCAGAAGACCTACGCGCCCGTGACCTTCGTGCTGCCCTTCAGTCAGTACGGGCTGGTCAGCCAGATCCGTCCGCTGGGCCGCGTGATCAACGAGGCATACACGGACGAGGGCGTGGAGCTGACGATCGTGATCGGCAATGCGGACCGCGACCGCATCGTGGCCCGCCACGGCAAGGGGATCATCAAGCAATAACAGACAAGACCGGTACGGAGCGTCCGTGCCGGTTTTTCTGTATCTTTTTGCGTCGGATGCGTCCGAAATGCCCCCGCCGCGCGTCTATATGAGTAGAAAGGCGGTGATGCAGATGCGCTTTGCACAGGGCCCGTGCAGAGAGGAAGCGGAAAAACGGCTGGAAGCAATGATGGATACCTACGGCACGCAGGTGAAGCGCCTGTGCTGCCTGTATCTGCGGGACATGGCGCTGGCGGAGGACGCGGCGCAGGAAACCTTCATCAAGGCATGGCGGAAGCTGCCCTCCTTCCGGGGGGAAGCCAGCGAAAGGACATGGCTGATGCACATCGCGGTCAATACCTGCCGCGATCACCTGCGCTCTGCGTGGTTTCGCCGGGTAGACAGGCGCGTCACGCCGGAGGAGCTGCCGCTGTCCGCGCCTGCGCCGGAGGAGCCTGCCCTCGCGCAGGCCATCGCCGGGCTGCCACTGCGGGAGCGGGAGACGCTGCTGCTGCACTGCTATCAGCAGATGAGCGCGGAGGACATCAGCCGCGTGCTGAACTGTCCGATCAACACGGTTCGGTCCCGCCTCGCGCGGGCAAAGAAGAAACTCAGAGAAACGCTGGAGGGGTGGTCGGTTGATGCGTAACGATAGGGAAATTCTGGACAGCCAGCTTTCCGGCGTCACATGGACGCAGGAGGACCGCCGGGCGGTCCGCTGCGCGATCGGAAAGGAGCAAAAAGGCAATATGAAAAAGAGAATGCTGCTGGCGGCTGCGCTGGCGTTGGTGCTGATGATGAGCGCCGCAGTGGCGGTGCAGGCGGGCTGGGGCGTGCTGGACTTCGCCCAGCGGGACGCGGATGTGCAGCGGGCGCTGCCGTCATCGCCGGTGCAGACGCAGATCCCCCAGGAGGGCGGCGCTGGCAGGGAGATGACCATCGCAGTGACCGATGCGGTCTGGGACGGCGAAAAGGTTTATGTCACCCTGCTGGCAAAGCCGCTGCGGGAGGGCGTGCTGCTGCTGGATCAGTGCCTGTCGCCGGATATGAAGGTGCAGAACCTGGACCGGGAGCTGCAGGAGGAGATGACCATCGGACAATGGGCGGCGGAGCAGGGCTTCACGGAGCTGCTGTGGCTGGATGTGTCGCCGGAGGTGAACGGCGGTTTCCCGGCCTGCGCGGTCCGGTGGCATCTGGAGCCGGGCGGCGCGGTGTCGCTGCTGATCACCTTCGAGGGCGTAGCACCGCAGCAGGCGCTGGACGTGACCTTCTGCTGCGCGGCCTTCGGCTATGACGAAAAGTCGGACAGCTTCAGCGACCTGGAGAATGTGGACAGCTTCCGGCTGCGCTGTACGCTGAACGCACCCGAAACGGAATAAACAACGCGCCCCGCGGACGAGCTTGTCTGCGGGGCGCAAATCATGTTCAATTTACCGTTCCATGGGGGTATAGTTCTTGCTGGGCGTGAGGTCGAAGAGCACGCGGTTCACCTGCGGGCAGCGGCTGAGGATCTCCAGCGTCACGCGCTCCAGCAGGTCGTTGGGCAAGCGGGCTGCCATGCCGCCGGCGCCCTCCGCAGCCTGCACGGCCCGGAGCGTCACCACGTAGCCCGCGTCCGTGTCCGACGCTTCGGACAGGGCGGCGAAGTACTGCCACAGGCGGCGGTTGTGGTTGTTCTGGGTGATCTCGTAGCGGAAGATCGCATCGGCCTCCCGAAGGATGGCGAGCTTTTCCGGCGTCACGTCGGACATGATCCGCGAGGCCAGGCCGCTGCCGGGGAAGGGCTGGCGCAGCAGCATCGCCGGGGACATGCCCAGCTCCTCGCCGATGTAGCGCACCTCGTCCTTGAACAGCTCGCGGACGGGCTCGATGATGCGTACATCCTCCGAAGGCAGCTCCAGGGGGAATGCGCTGTCCTGCATGGCGTCGGAGTAGTTGGTGCCCTGGATCATCAGGCGGATGTTGGGGATGGAGGCAGCCTCGCGCCGGAGGATGTCGCGCAGGAGGAAGAAGATGATGCGCTCCTTTTCCTTCGCGTCCTTCACGCCCTGCAGTGCGGCGAGGAACTCCTCGGAGGCGTCGATCCGGCGCAGGTCCAGCCCCGCCTGCACGTTGTAGAAGTCCATGACCTGCATGGCCTCGCCCTTGCGCATCAGGCCGGTATCCACGAAGATGCAGTGCAGCCGGGAGCCCAGCGCCATATGGCCCAGCAGCGCGCAGACGCCGCTGTCCACGCCGCCGGAGAGGGCGCACAGTGCATCGCCGCCGTCGGCCGCCTGCTCGATGGCCTCCTTCGCGCGCTCGATGAACGCCTGATTGCTCCACCACAGCGTGCAGCCGCACACGTCACGGCAGAAGTTCAGCAGCAGCAGCGTTCCGCCGGGATCGTTGCGCTCCAGCTGGAAGGCCAGGCCCCAGACGCTGCGCTGATGCACGCGGAAGCCGATGACGCCGTCCTCTGTCTGCGCGGCGGTGGAGGCCTTCTCCTGCGGGACGGTCATGTACCGGCAGGCATGGAGGTAGCGCTCGCCGTCCTCTACGCCGTCGAAGACCACATTGCCGTGGTCGAAGCGCACCTGCTCCACGCCGCCGGGCAGGGGGCGGTCGCTCAGCTCGCCGCCCAGCACCTCGCACAGGGTCAGCGCTGCGTCGCCCATGCACAGCATCGGCAGACCGCACTGGAGATAATCGCGCAGATGCGGCAGCTCCGAGGGCAGGCCCGTCGAGGCGGCAGCCACCAGAATGCCCCGCACCTCCGGATTCAGCATCACATCCGCCGGCGTGTCTGCGGGCAGCACCTGACAATAGATATGCTCGGCACGCAGCCGGCGCGCCATGGTGCGGCTCACCGCATCGTCGACGTTGATCAGAATCACGAAATCGCGCATACGATCATCCTCCAATGCAAAAACGTCAAAATCAACTCCTGATATTATTCGCTGTATACAGGGAAAATTCCTGCTTGACAGAAAAAAGGAAGTGATTCGACAAGGAAAGTCACGCAGAAACGCCGGTGCTGTGCTGTCATCGGCATTCCGCCAGCTCCCGGCGCAGGTTTGCATAAAAATTCGCGAGGTGGATGCCGTCCACCAGCGCATGATGAGCCAGCAGCGTCACCGGGAGCATCAGCCGCCCCTGCGGGTCCGCCTCGTATTTCCCCCATGTGATGCGCGGATTGGACTCGTCCCCGCCGGCGACCGGCTGGATGAGCGCGGTATAGTGCAGCCAGGGCAGGGCGGAAATGAAGTACATGCTCTCTACGGCGTCGTCCTCGTCGATGCTGGCGTTCTCGCGGGCGAGGCGGCGCGTCTCCTCCGCATAGGGGAGGTAGCGGTCGAGGGGCTGATCGTGGCGGAGCGTGCAGTAGCAGTAGGTGCCGTCGGGCAGGAGCTCCGTGTGGGAGGTGGGACAGGCGTCGTATTCGACGATCCCGCCGTCCCGGATCCGCTGGCGCAGCTGGGGCACGCCGTCGGCTGCGCGGGCTGCGGCATGCAGGAAGGCCAGATAGAACGAGCAGCCCTTTTCCCTGCAGAAACGGACCAGCCCGCTGACGTCCACATTTTCCGTCACGCCGACATAGGGGTAGGGGAGGCTGCGGAAATAGTCGAAATGCCGGCGGCGGGCATACTGCGCCATGTCGATCACGGTACAGGCCATGTGATTCATCTCCTTTTCTGCATGCAGTGTAGCACAGGGCGCGCACTGCGTCAAGCGCGGGACTCTTGAAATCCCGCCGCGCCTGTGGTACACTTTGCAATGACAAGAACCGGAGGAGTGAAGCCGCCCATGGAGATCCGCACGACCCGCCTGACCCTGCGCCCGATCGCACTGGACGATCTGATGACCACCCACGCGTACGTGTCCGACCCGGAGAACACGACGTACATGATGTTCCTGCCCAGCGAATCGCTGGAGGAGACGCGTCAGGGCGTCGCGGAATCGGTCGCCGAATGGCAGAAGGCCGCGCCGGCCCGGCTGGAGTTTGCGCTGGTGCTGGAGGGACGGCACATCGGCGGCGTGACGCTCTTCTTTCAGGAGGATCGCAGCGAGGCGGAGCTGGGCTGGATCATCCACCGGGACTGCTGGGGCTGCGGCTACACCGCCGAGGCAGCCCGGGCGATCGCGGAATACGCCGTGGCCCACTGGGGCGTGAAGCGCATCTTCGCCTGCTGCGACAGCGAGAACACCGCGTCCTTCCGCGTGATGGAGAAGCTGGGTATGCATCAGGTCAGCGCCATTCCCGGCCGGCGAAACCGCGGCATGGACGGCGACAGGATCGAACTGACCTGCGAGATCCGGTACTGATGAGGAGGTTATGCAATGAAGAAGCTGGTGCCCCTCGCCAAACAGAGCAAGCGTGCACAGAAGGAGCACAACCAGTCCCAGCGCGGCGACTGGGGCGCGGTGAAGCCCGTCCTGCGCGTGGTGGAGAGCAGAAAGAAGTACAGCCGCAAGAGGCTGAAGGACGCGGATGCTTCCGCCCGGCATGAGGCGGACTGACGCGGCAGGAATGAGAAAACGGACGCTGTCCCTTGGTGGCGGGAGGATTCTAAAGGAACAATTTATCCAACAACGAACAAACGAGCATCCGATGAAACGCGTTATTATGTAGAGGAAGGTTTACCCCTCCTCGTCATGAGTCGCGGGAAATACAGTAAATTCAAGCAGTTATGGCTTGAAGGGAAACCTTCAAGTACATAG
>SVGU01000119.1 GCA_015056155.1 Clostridiales bacterium | reverse complement strand
GGTTTTCGTGGCCGTGATGGTCGTGGTCGTGGTGCGCATGATGGTCATGATGATCGTGTCCGCAGGCGCATCCTTCCCCGTGGCTGTGCTCATGGGCAGCTTCCGTGTCCTCCACGTGGATGACGGTGTCCGGTTCGATCTCGGCTGTCTTGGCAAGCACGGCCGCCGTCACCTCCTCGAAGGCTGCGTCCGCCGCCTCCAGCGTGATGCGCTTGTGCACATAATTGACAGACACCGCCTCCACACCGGGCAGCTTCGCCAGCGCGGCCTCCAGCTTCGCCGCGCAGTTGGGACAATCAATATCGATGCGCCATGTCTTCTTCATGCAGGCTCCGACCTTTCATGCGTGTTCGGCAAATAACATATGAGCACTTGTTCATTTGTTATTATATGCACTTCCCCACCCCTTGTCAATAGGGAAAATGAAAAAACGGCGGCGCTCCCCATTGATCGGGAAGCGCTGCCGCTCAATTCAGAAGGATCAGACCTGCAGATTGGCAGACTCGTCGCCCTTCTTGTTCTTGCCGAAGGTGTAATCCTTACCGGGCAGGATGGCGTTGAGGATGATGCCCACCAGGGAGCCGACCGCCAGACCGGAAAGCTTGATGTTCATCGAGCCAATGGCGAACATGATGGCGCCGCCGGTGCTGGAGGGAAGATCAGCACCCTGCGCAGGAGAGAAGTGGATGCCCAGCGTCAGCGCGATGATCAGCGCAGCGATGATGACGTTGCGGCTCTTGGAGAAGTCCACCTGATTCTCAACCACGTTACGCACGCCAACGGCGGAGATCATGCCGTAGAGGATCAGGGACACGCCGCCGATGGTAGCCTCAGGCATGCAGTGAATCAGCGCCGCAAACTTGGGGCAGAAGGAGAACAGCACAGCCAGCACAGCCGCCATGCGGACAACGCCGGGGTTGTACACTCTGGTCAGCGCCAGAACGCCGGTGTTCTCGCCATAGGTGGTATTGGCAGGCGCGCCGAAGAGCGCTGCCATCGCAGTCGCCAGACCATCACCCAGCAGAGAGCGGTGCAGACCAGGATCCTTGATGAAGTTCTTGCCAACCGTGGAGGAGATCGCGGACATATCGCCCACATGCTCCATCATCGTAGCCAGGCAGATGGGCGCCATGGTCAGGATGACCGTCAGCAGCAGGGACCAGTCCACATTGCCGATCAGGGAGAAGGCGGTGTCATTCCACGCAACAGGCAGTCCAATCCAGTCTGCATTCACCACCTCGGTGAAGTCCACCTGACCGGAGATCGCAGCAACGGCATAGGAGCCAACCACGCCCAGCAGGATCGGGATGACCTTGAGCATGCCCTTGCCCCAGATATTGAAGACGACCACGATCACCAGCGCAAGCAGAGCGATCCACCAGTTCTTCGCGCAGCTGGTGACAGCGGTGTTGGACAGCGTCAGACCGATGGCGATGATGATGGGACCCGTCACCACCGGCGGGAAGAAACGCATAACCTTCTCCGCGCCAAAGCACTTGAACAGCGCCGCCACAATGCAGTAGATCAGACCGGCAACAGCCACACCGACGCCCGCATAGGGAATCCAGTTGGGCGCGCCCTCACCTGCAAACTCAGCCATGCTGTTCACCGTGAAGTAGCCGCCCAGGAACGCAAAGGAAGAACCCAGGAACGCAGGCACCTTGCCCTTGGTGATCAGGTGGAACAGCAGCGTGCCCAGACCGGCAAACAGCAGCGTAGCGCTGACAGACAGACCCGTCAGGGTCGGCACCAGCACCGTCGCACCGAACATGGCAAACATGTGCTGGAAGCCCAGCAGGGCAAACTTGCCCTTGGAAAGCTTCTGATTCTCGCTCATTGGAAAAACATCCCTTCCTCAGTTGTATTGGAAAAACCGTTTATGAGCACCGGAGCGATCCGGGGTTCAACAATTTGCCGACAAGCGCCGGATGATCAGCGGTTCATGCGGCCGTCGTAGAGCGCGACGCCGTCGCCGCCGTCGATCTCCTCCATCATCACGCCGATGTGCTCGGAAATGGCGGTGGGGACGTTCTTGCCCACGAAGTCCGCCCGGATGGGCAGCTCGCGGTGGCCGCGGTCGATCAGCACCGCCAGGCAGATGCGGGCAGCGCGGCCCTGGTCCAGGATCGCGTCCATCGCTGCGCGCACGGTGCGGCCGGTGTGCAGCACGTCGTCCACCAGAATGACGGTGCGGCCGGTCACGTCGTCGGGCAGGAGCTTTTCCTGCACCTTCACCTTCAGCTCAGTAGGATCGCGGTCATCGCGGTACATCGCGATATCCACCTCGCCCACGGGGCAGCGGACATGCTCATACTTGTCGATGATGCTGGCCAGCCGCTTTGCCAGCGGCACGCCCCTGCGGCGAATACCCACAAACACAACGTTCGTCAGATCCAGCTGCTCCATCATCTCATGCGCCATACGGGTCAGGGCGCGGTTCATCGCGTCGCCCGCCATCAGCTGCGCCTTGGGAATACCATAAATCAGATTCGCCACGATCGATTCCTCCTTCAGCATCGGCACAAAAAAACGCTCTTCCCGGCACGATGGATGCGGAGAGAGCGCAGTTATGCATGGCATATGATGCGGATCGCTGCGTTCCTTCTCAGCCTCTCGTGCTGAGTTAAAGGGTCTGCTTTGATTACCGCCGTTTAGTATAGCACATCGCATTGCATTTGTAAAGTACTAAGTTCCCCACGCTCTTGTCATTCGAGGAATAAATATGATATAATGAGACGATTTTCCTGACAACAGACATCTGCGAAAGGGGTTATCCACATGTTTCCCAGAGTTTGCCGCCTTATGACCCTGATGCTGCTTCTTCTGGCATTCCCGCTGTGCGCCGCGATGGCGGAGGTCACGCTGCCTGCCGATCTGACGGCCATCGAGGCAGAAGCCTTCCTCAACGACACGCTGCTCCTGGGCGATCTGTCCATCCCGGAGGGCGTGACGGAGATCGGTGCGAGCGCCTTTGAGGGCTGCACCGGCCTGACCTCCCTGACGCTGCCCGAAAGCATCGAGAGCATCGGCTCCCGCGCCTTCGCCGGCTGCTCCGGCATGACCGGCACGCTGTACATCGGGCAGGACGTGTCCCTGGCGGCGGACGCCTTTGAGGGTTCCGGCCTGACCGTCGTCGTCATCACCCCGGCGCGCTGCTTCACCTATACCAATACCGGCACGGCCATCCTGATCACCGGCTACACCGGCGGCGCGGAATTCGCCGACGTCGTGATCCCGCCGTTCATCGAGGATCTGCCCGTGATGACGATCCAGACGCAGGCCTTCTCCGGCTGCGCGGATATCGCCAGCGTCGTCATCCCCGAGGGCGTAAGCTACATCGGCGCGAACGCCTTCAACCGCTGCACCGGCCTGACCTCCGTCACGCTGCCCCAGAGCCTGCTGCATATGGACGTGAACGCCTTCAGCGGCTGCTCCGGGCTGACCTCTGTGACGCTCCCCGGCAAGCTGGCCACCGTCGGCGGCAATCCCTTCCCCGCCTGCGCGAATCTCGCGGAGATTGTCGTTCCGGCAGAGAACACCGCCTTCAAGACGGTGGAGGGCCTGCTGATGAGCAGCGCTGGCGTGCTGCATGCTTATCCGCAGGGTCTGGCCCTGTCCGAGCTGACGATCCCCGCAGGTACGGTCTGCATCGACGCCTTCGCCTTCACCAACGTCAGCGACCTGACCACCGTGGTGCTGCCGGATACGCTGGTGACCATCAAGTCGATGGCCTTCTCCGGCTGCGCGGCGCTGGAGGAGATGTTCGTGCCCGCGACCGTCACGGACATCCAGCCCAACGCCTTCATGGCATGCCCGAACCTGACGCTGATCGTCGAGGCCGGGTCTGCCGCGGAGACCTACGCGATCAAGAACAGCATCTCCTATCTGACGCTGACCACCCCGCCCAGCGCCTTCAAGTACACCAACACCGGCTCTGCCATTCTGATCACCGGCCTGAATGACGCCACGCTCACCAGCCTCGTCATCCCCGACACCATCGAGGGCCTGCCGGTCGTGATGATCCAGACCATGGCCTTCAGGGGCGCAGCCATCACCAAGGCTGTCATCCCCGACGGCGTGACCTATATCGGTCAGAACGCCTTCCAGAACTGCAAGAGCCTGACCTCCGTCACCCTCCCCTCCACGCTTCAGCATCTGGACAAGGACGCCTTCTCCGGCTGCGCGGCACTCACCGGCGTTCAGCTGCCCGCGAGCCTCGCCAGCACCAGCGGCAATCCCTTCACCACCTGCAGCGCCCTGACCGCCATCACCGTCGAGGAGGGCAACACGAAGTTCTACGTGCAGGACGGCATGCTCTTCGCCGCCGGCGGCAAGCTCCTGTGCTACCCCAACGGCCTGACGGCGAAGGAAGTCACCCTGCCCGCCGGCACGGTCTGCATCGGCAACAGCGCCTTCCTTAATAACAGCGTTCTTGAGACCATCGTGCTGCCCGACACCGTCACCACCATTGAGCTGCAGGCCTTCCTGTGCTGCATGAACCTCAAGAGCGTGGTCGTCCCCAGGAGCGTGACCAGCATCGCGACCAACGCCGTGCAGGTCTGCCCGAACCTGACGCTGATCGTCCGGGCCGGTTCCGCGGCACACAACTGGGCGCAGAACAACAGCGTCAAGTTTGAGCTGGTCGCCACCCCCGCCAGCGCCCTGAAGTACACCAACACCGGCTCCGCCATCATGATCTCCGGCCTGAACGACACGACCATCACCGAGCTGGTGATCCCCGCAACGATCGAGGACCTGCCGGTCGTGATGATCCAGCCCAACTCCTTCCGCGGCGCGGGCATCACCGTCGCCGTCATTCCCGAAGGCGTGACCTACATCGGCCAGGGCGCGTTCATGAACTGCACGCGGCTGGAGTCGGTCACCTTCCCCTCCACGCTGCAGCATCTGGACAAGGATTCCTTCTCCGGCTGCACCGCGCTCCCCTACGTCATCCTGCCGGCCTCCCTGGCTTCCGTCAGCGGCAATCCCTTCGCCACCTGCAACTGCATGGACGGCATCATCCTGGATACCGCCAACACCGCCTTCAAGGTCGTGGATGACATGCTCATCACCGCCGCCGGCAAGCTGATCTGCTACCCCAACGGCCTGGAGTCCAGCGAGGTCACCCTGCCCGAAGACGTCATCTGCATCGGCAACGGCGCCTTCACCAACAATTCTGCCCTGGAGACCATCGTGCTGCCCTCCTCCGTCACCACCATCGAGATGCAGGCCTTCCTGTGCTGCCCGAACCTGCTGTCCGTGGAGATCCCCTCCAGCGTGACCAGCATCGCCGGTTCCGCCGTGGTCACCTGCCCGAACATGGTCTGGACCGTGGACGTCGGCAGCGCCGCGGAAACCTACGCCAAGAAAAACAACATCCCCTATGAAACCACGACCCCGCCGGAGACCCCCGCGTCTGCCTTCACCTACGAAACGGTGGACAATGCGACCATCACCATCACCGGCGTGAGCATCTCCGATACGACGATGACCGATCTGGTCATCCCCTCCACGATCGACGGGCTGCCCGTCACGGCGATCACCTCGGGCTTCGGTCTTTGGAACGCGTCCTCCATCCGGACGCTCTACATCCCCGGCAGCATCAAGGAGATCCCCGCCAACTTCCTGCAGTGGGGCAACGACCTGACCTCCCTGGTGCTCGGCGAAGGCGTCGAATCCATCGGCGACAGCGCTTTCATGGGCAGCAGCATCCCCAGTTTCACCCTGCCCTCCACCCTCAAAACGATCGGCGCGAACGCGCTCTCCCAGTGTGGCAACCTGACCACGCTGACCGTTCCCGCCTCCGTCACCAGCATCGGCAATGGCGCGCTGGTTTTCACCTGGGGCACCTCCAAGCTGGTCCTGACCGTGACCCCCGGCTCGTATGCCGAGACCTACTGCATCAGCAACGGCCTCGCCTACGTGACCGAATGACCCGCCGCGTGAGGCGCGCTGGCCAGCCCGGCCGCCTCACCCCCGCCGATCCGGTCGGATTTCGGATTTTTTCTGCCGAAAAGCAAAAAACCCGCATCTCGTCCCTTGACAAGGGGCGGCAAAACAGGTATACTATAACGGCTGTGAAGTTAGCAAATGCGGGGATACCATGCCCCGATGACAAAATGTGAGGAGTGTTGACCCATGTTCCGTACCTACCAGCCCAAGAAGCGTCAGCGCAGCAAGGTGCACGGCTTCCGTGCCCGTATGTCCACCAAGAATGGCCGTCGTGTTCTGGCCGCCCGTCGTCGTCGCGGCCGCAAGGAGCTGACCGTCTGATCGGCTGACTGACCAGTTCTCTGGCAGTTTGCCTGCGCAAGGTGCACGCCTTGTGCCTCACTTTGTGGCAAAAGCCCGCCCGATGTATCCTTTGATGCAGAACCGGGCGGGCTTTTCCTGTATACACAGGATCATCCCACGACCATATCCGCCCGGAAGGCCGGGGCTTCCCTGCCCTCCGGATCGACCATGTAAGGAAGTCAACCATGGAAAGACGTTATCGGCTGCAAAAAAACAAGGCGTTCCAGTACGTGTACCATCGCGGAAAGAGCGTCGCCTGTCGGGATCTGGTCATGCTCGTCGCCAAGGGACGGGGCATGAAGGTCGGCTTTTCCGTCAGCAAGAAGGTGGGCAACGCCGTGACCCGCAACAAGGTCAAGCGCCGCCTGCGCGAATGCTTCCGGCCCTATCTGGGGGATGTGAAAAGCGGCCTGTACGTTGTCGTCGCCAGGCCCTCAG
>SVGU01000118.1 GCA_015056155.1 Clostridiales bacterium | reverse complement strand
CGTGGAAGCCCAGCAGGCGCGCAGCGTAGGCGTCTGCCGGCCAGAGCGCTCCGGGCCGGACCGTGATGGCCTCCCGGGCGAGCGGCAGCATATCGGCGACATTGCTCTCCTGCTCATAGGTGAACATGCGGCACATCAGCCAGTCGGTGCGGTCGGACTCGTCCATTTCGTCCTCGCGAACGCCGGAGAGCCGCCGGAGCGCGGAGCGGGCGTCCGACTGCATGGCTTCATGCCAGAAGCTGCGCCCGGCATCCATGTCGCAGCGGTAATCCACGCGCCCGCACAGCCTGCGGATGGTGAAGCGCTCGAAGACGACGTCCATCGCGCCGTGGGTGGTGTGGATGCGCAGGTGGTACAGGGGCTTCCCGCATTGCGCCTGCAGGCGGCGGAGGAGGGGCGTGTCCCGGAAGCGGGCGCACAGCATCTCCTCATAGGCGTAGTCGCTGCCCATGATGTGCTGGAAGTGCCGCACCCGGTGGAAGCGCAGGCGGTAGGTCAACCGGGGACGCAGATGCTCCTCATAGTACGCCTGCTGCTCGCGGCGCGTGCCGGGCGGGATGCTGGTCCAGACCTCGTCGCCGGGCCATGCGCAGGCGTGGACCTGCACCGTCACATCGCCGGCGGCGGGCTGGTCATGCTCCACGCGCTCGATGACGCCGTCGTGAAAGCGGTCGTTCCATAGGAATTTGCGGATCGACCGGTCGTCCGGGCAGGGGATCTCGTGAAAGAAACTGTCCAAGGTGTGTGCTCCTTCAGGTCAGAATGGATTCGCGGAACGAAAATGCGTCATCATCATTGTAGCATCCGGCGCAGCGACATGCAATACCGGCACGAAAAAGCCCGGCAGGCACAGCACCTGCCGGGTCGCGTTATCTGTAAGGGAAGACGTACTTTTCCTCGCTCGTCTGCAGCGGCTCCATGCCCAGCAGCTCCGAGACGGACACGAGCTCGTAGCCGTCCTCGATCAGCTGGGGGATCAGCACCTTCAGGCACGCCAGGTCCTCATAATTGGTGTGGAACAGAAGGATGGAGCCGTTCTCGACTGCCGCGCGGGCCTGCGCCGGGTCAGTGTAGCTCACGTCCCACATGACGGTCTTCTCCACGCCGTATTCGTAGAACATCGGCAGCAGGTTGATGCTGCCCTCCTGGTAGTAGCCGAAGGGGGGGCGCAGCAGCCGCAGCGGGTAATGATAGCCGAGCATGTTGTCCCACGCCTCCTGCGTCAGGAGGATCTGGTTGCGGGCGTTGTGGATGGAGATGCGGGTGAGGTAGGGGTGCTTCCAGGTGTGGTTGCCGACCTCGCCGCCGCGGGCGATGACGTCCTCCCAGATGGGCTTGTCGCTCTCGCGGATCTGCGTACCCAGGACGAAGTAGGTGAAGGGCACGTCGTACTCCACGCTCAGCTCGTGCATCATTCTCAGCACGTTTTCATCGTAGATGTCGTCAATGGTGATGGCGATCCGGTTGACCTCGCGGTCGCCGTGATAGACCAGGAACCCCGGGGGAACGGCCAGCGCCGACGTGCACAGCAGCGTCAGGCACAGCGCCAGCATCAGCAGGCGGATCATGCGCTTCATGAAAATCAAGACCTCCCAGCAATACAAGAAAAAAGGGGTCGAAGACAAAAGAAAAGGGGTCGAAGACCCCTGCGAGCGTGACAGTAAGCCGAGTTCTGTCGAGGGTCGATCATCTATCCAGGCCCGGCGTTGCCGCGCGGGCTCAAGCGATACCGGGGACGCGACGGGCAGCCGCATATGTCCTCATACGTATCTTGCACCAGATGGGGTTTACAGCGCGGACAAGTCGCCAGGCCGCGGGTGAGCTCTTACCTCGCCTTTCCATCCTTACAGAGGGCCAGGGGCCGAAGCCATCTTCCACTTTCCATGCACGGAATGTGCATGACCGACGGGTCGATCCCTCTGCGGTTTATTTCTGTTGCACTCTCCTTGGAGTCGCCTCCACCTGCCGTTAGCAGGCATCCTGCCCTGTGGTGCTCGGACTTTCCTCATACCATGATGGCACGCGATCGCCTTGCCACCTCGCAACCAATATCTTACCGCGATTGCAGGCCAAAGTCAAGCGCCCGGCCTGTAAATTTTCCGTCAGCGGATCAGCGTTTCCGCTCCGTCGCGGTGGAGGATGAGGTGGAAGGGGCGGTCGGTCGTGGCTTCGATGTGGACGGCGTCCCCGTCGAGCGCGGCGTGATAGGCGGTTCCGTCGGCAAGGATGCAGGACGCGTGCCCGCCGGGCTGGTACCAGTGCAGCGTCAGGCGGTCGGCGTCGCTGTCGGCAGTCTGGACGAGGCTCTGCCCATTGATGCTGACGGGAAGGAGCGTGTTTTCCCTCACGAGCAGCGGCGTGTCAAGGTAGCCGCGCATCCCGCGGAAACGGCCCGTGCGGCAATTGCCGTTCAGCTCCGTCCATATCCCCGGCGGCAGGAGCACGTCGAACGTGTCATCTTCCGACACGCAGGCGGCAAGCACATCGTTTCCAAGGAGAAAGCCGCCCTCCAGCTGCGTGACGGTGCGTCCCGGGCGCAGGTAGGGCATGAGCGACAGTTGAAGGAACAGGTGCCGCCGGAGGACGTTGGCGGGGAGGGGATCGCCGCCGAGGAAGCGCATGAGGCCTTCCGCCGGGAGTGGCTGCCCCGGCTGCAGCAGGGCAGCGGAGGCCGCACGCAGGAAGGCCGCGCGGGACATCCCCGGGCAGAACAGCGGCGCAGGAGCCTGCGTCCACCCGGAAAGCGGGAGGTCATAGTCATGCAGGAGCTTCGCGAGAGAATCGCGGAGGGACGGGTCAAGGGCGGGGTCGGAAACGATCAGACCGAACATGCAGCAGCACTCCTTGCGTAATCGCCAATTTATTTGGTGGCGACGCTGGCGATGCCTTTTCCGCCATCGCACCGCCTCAATATACCATCGCTTACTTGCGGGGAAGAATCCGTGTGGATCAATTCGGCGCATTCCTCATAATTCCTGCCAGACTCTTGCAAACGCCTGAAACGCGTGATATAATGATATACTCAAGGAGGTGTACCCAGATGCGGAGTATGACCGGTTACGGGAAGGCTCAGCTGCAGCGGGCCCCATGGGAGGTCACGGTGGAGCTCAGAGCCGTCAACCATCGGTATCTGGACGTGTCATGCCGACTGCCCCGCAGCCTCACGTTCCTCGAGGACGGCGTGCGAAAGGCCCTGACGGCCCTGGTGCGCGGGCATGTGGATGTATATATCACCGTCCGTCAGACGGAGGGTGCGACCCGGCAGGTCGAAACAGATGCGGCGCTGGCGGCTGCCTATGCGGCGGCGGCCAGGGTCATCGAGGAGGCCACCGGAGCGAAGAACGATATGACGGTCGCCCGGCTCATGGAGCTGGAGGGCGTAACGACCGTCGTGGAAGCGGAAATGGACGAGGAGGCCGTGTCCGCCCTGTGCGCAGAGGCGATGCAGGCGGCCATCGCGGCGATGGACGACATGCGGCTGCGGGAGGGCGAGAACCTGCGGGCCGACCTCTCCGACCATCTGGACAAGGCGGCTGCGCTGCGGGAGCGGATCATCGGCTATGCGCCCCATGTGGTGGAGGAATACCGCCAGAGGCTGCTGGAGCGGCTGGGGAAGCTGCCGGTCGAGCCGGTCGATCCTGCAAGGCTGGCGCAGGAGGTCGCGCTGATCGCCGACAAGTGTGCCATCGACGAGGAGCTCAGCCGGCTGGACAGCCACATCCGCCAGCTCCGCCGCTACCTTGACTTGCCCGGCGAAACCGGCAAGAAGATGGACTTCCTGATCCAGGAGATGAACCGCGAGGCGAATACCATCGGCTCCAAGTGCTCCGATGCGGACATCGCCCAGTGCGTCGTCGACCTCAAGAGCGAGATCGAGAAGCTCAGAGAGCAGATTCAGAACGCTGTGTAAGACAGAAAAAGAGGTATACGAATGAGCGAAACGCGAAAGGGTATGCTGCTTGTGATCTCCGGGCCCTCCGGCACGGGGAAGGGAACGATCATTGAACAGCTGATGGCGGCGGACGCAGGTCTGGTGTTCTCCGTCAGCGCGACGACCCGCGCTCCCCGCGAGGGCGAGATCGACGGCAAGCACTACCACTTCATGACGGTCGAACGGTATAACGAGCTGGTTGCCCAGGACGCCTTTGTGGAGCACGCCCAGGTGCACGGCAACTTCTACGGCACCCTCAAGAGCGAGGTCGAGCAGCGGCTTGCCCGGGGCGAGGACGTGGTGCTGGACATCGACGTGCAGGGCGCGCTCAACGTGATCCGCAGCGGGATCCAGTGCGTGAGCATCTTCATCCTGCCGCCGAGCCTGAAGATCCTGCGCGAGCGCCTGACCGGCCGCGGCACCGAGACGGCGGAGGCGGTCGAGCGCCGGCTGCACAACGCCATCTGGGAGCTGTCCCAGAAGGACCACTACGAATATAAAGTCATCAATGACGACCTGGACGAGGCGGTTCGCTGCCTGCAGTGCATCATTGCTGCCGAGCGGCACTCCTCTGCCTATTACAGCGTGGAAGTGCCCGAAGAATAACCGACATCATCAGCCAACTGTTGAACATAGAAGGAGGACACAAACATGTCTATCGTCGATCCTTGCATCCTGGAACTGCTGGAGCACTCCGATTCCCGTTACACCCTGGTGGTCGAGGCCAGCAAGCGCGGCCGTCAGATCGTGGGCGGCATGCCCGCGCTCATCGACAACACCGGCATGAAGCCCCTCAAGACCGCTGTGGAGGAGATCAACCGCGGCCTGATCGCCTTTGAGCGCGCGAACGAGGAAGAGGCAGTGAAGTCCGATGAGCTCTGATGCTCTGAAGCTGGCGGGCAAGTCCGTCGTGCTGGGCGTGACGGGCGGCATCGCGGCGTATAAGGCCTGCGAGGTCGTGTCCCGGCTGCGCAAGCTCGGCGCGGATGTGTACGTCATCATGACGAAATCGGCCACGGAATTCGTGCAGCCCCTGACCTTTGAGACGCTCTCCAACCACCCCGTCGTGACGGACACCTTCGCCCGTCCGGCCACGTGGGAGGTGGAGCACATCGCACTCGCCAAGCGGGCGGACGTGTTTGCCATCGCTCCGGCGACGGCGAACATCCTGGCCAAAATGACCCACGGCATTGCCGACGACATGCTCTCCACCACGGTCCTGGCGACCAAGGCGCCGGTGCTCGTCGCGCCCGCGATGAATACGGGCATGTGGACGGCGCAGGTCACGCAGGAGAACTGCGCGGCGCTGAAGAAACGCGGGGTGCACTTCGTCGGGCCGGACGCGGGCTTCCTTGCCTGCGGCGATACCGGCGCGGGTCGCATGAGCGAGCCGGCGCAGATCGTGGAGGCCATTGCGGCGCTGCTGTGCCCGGTGCAGGACCTGAAGGGCCTGCGGGTGATGGTCACGGCCGGGGCGACCCGGGAGCGGCTGGATCCGGTGCGCTACATGACCAATGATTCCTCGGGCAAGATGGGCTTTGCCGTGGCCGAGGCGGCGGCGAAGCGCGGTGCGGCGGTCACGGTGGTGGCGGGCAGCACCACGGCAGCGGTCCCGCAGGGCGTGGAGATGGTTCGCGTGGAGTCCACGCAGGACCTCTACGACGCGGTGACGGCCCGTGCGCCGGAGATGGACGTGATCATTCAGGCGGCGGCTCCGGCGGATTACCGCTTCGCCGTCACCTATCAGGAGAAGCACAAGAAGGCCCACGACGGCCAGCCGTTTGTGGTGGAGCTGGTGGAGAATCCGGACATCGCCGCAGCGGTGGGCGCGGCGAAACGCCCCGGGCAGACGCTGGTCGGCTTCGCGGCGGAGACGGAGAACCTTCACGCCAACGCCCAGAAGAAGCTGGCGAAGAAGAACCTCGACCTCATCGTCGCAAACGACGTAAGCCAGCCCGGCGCGGGCTTCAACGTGGATACGAACATCGCGACGCTCATCACCCGGGACGGGATGACCGAGTGCCCCCTCCGCACGAAGAAAGAGCTGGCGCAGGACATCCTTGACAAGGTGATGGAGCTGAGGAAGGCCTGAAATGCATAAGGAACGGGGACTGCTCCGGATGGCAGTCCCCGTTTTGCTGTGTCATTTTTCTGAGGCGTCATGCCGGCGCGTATGCCAGACGCCTGCGAGCGCGGCTGCACCGATGCCAGCGATCAGCTGGATCGAAATCCATTGCGGCGTAGCTTTGGTGACGAACACGGTAGTCGGCCCGTCAGCGCCCCCGATCACACCCACGGCTGCAGCCAGCTCGCGGTACTCCAGCCATGAATAAAGCATGGCAACCCCGGCGGCAGCGAGGATCAGCAGCGACGTTGCGGCGATGAGGATGCATACGATCCGCCAGAAAATGCGCCGACGTTCCTGCTGGCGGGCGTACAGGCGGTTCAGTTCAGCCAGCTGTGCACTCAGGTCCGCGGCGGACTCCTGCGCATCCGGCGGGCAGGGGGAGGCGTTCAGCAGGCTTTCGACGCTTGTCCCCAGGGCTTCGGCGAGGTGTACGAGCAGCTCTGCGTCAGGGACGGACAAACCGGTTTCACTCAATTAAGGATATAGGTGTCATGGTTTAGTCGATTTTTCCGACAAAGCGGTAGTAGATCTCGATCTTCTGCGTCCGCTGGCCGCCTTCGCCCTTGACAGCTTCATGGATCACGATCTTCTCGATCAGCTCATTCAGCATTTCAGCAGTCAGTGCCGTCGGATTCACATAACGCTTGATCAGCTCCAGCCACTTTGCCGTATTCTCAGTGGTCTGGCGATCAGCTGCCAGTGCTTCCTTCAGCTGGGCAATCTGCGCAGTAAGCGCCTGTTGCTCATCCTGGTATTTCTCGGACAGCATCGTGAAGTTGTATTCTGTGATGCGGCCAGATGACCAGTCTTCATACAGCTTCATGAACAG
>SVGU01000010.1 GCA_015056155.1 Clostridiales bacterium | reverse complement strand
GCCGCTGGTGATGGGCTTCAACCTCTTCGGCGGCTTCCTCCGCTCGGTGGGCAACAGCTCCACGCCGCTGGTCGCCATGACCATCGCGGCCCTGACGAACATCGTCCTGGACTTCCTGCTGGTGATGCATGCGGGGCTGGGCGTAGCCGGCGCGGCGATCGCCACCGTGTCGGCGCAGGCGCTGAGCTGCCTGATCTGCCTGATCGCCGTCCTCCGGATGCCCATCATGCACATCAGCCGCAGCGACCTGAAGCCGGACGGGGCGATGTGCCGCCGATTGCTGCTCCTGGGCGTGCCGATCTCTTTCCAGAACCTGATCATCTCCATCGGCGGCCTGGTGCTGCAGCGCATCGTCAACGGTCTGCGCTACACGCTGGCGGCGGGCTACGCCTTCGTTGCCGGCTTCAACACCACCTCCCGCCTGACGGGTCTGATCGAAATGGCGGGTTCGTCCCTGGGCAGCGCCGTGGGCACCTTCGCCGGGCAGAACCTGGGCGCGGGGCGGCTGGACCGCGTCCGCCTGGGTATGCGCAGGGCTGCACAGCTCGGCGTGGGGCTGGGACTCCTCGTCGCCCTGACGATGATCCTCTTCGGCAAGGGCCTGCTCAGTCTGTTCCTGACCGACGAGGACCCGGTCAAGGTCGCCGAGACCCTCGCCGTGGCGTATCGGTACCTGTGCGTGATGAGCGCAGGCCTGCCGATGCTGTACCTGCTCTTCGGCTACCGCACGACCCTGCAGGGCATCGGCGACACCTTCATCCCGATGATCTCCGGCTTCGTGGAGCTGGCGATGCGCATCCTGTGCGCACTGTTCCTGCCCGCCGTGATGGGCGAATGGGGCGTGTACACGGCGGAGATCATGGCATGGGTCGGCGCCGCCATTCTGCTGATGTGGGGCTACTACCGGCGGATGCGGATCCTGGAGAACCCCCGGAAATAAACAGGAGGCAGCGGATTTGCTCCGCCGCCTCTTTTTATGGTATCGTTTCAGGACTTGTGCGTTTTATGGTATGGTTTCGGGATTATTCACCTTTCCGGCCGCAGATCGCCGCTTCCAGCTCCGATACGCGCCATTGCAGACGTTTCGTCAGCATCGTCAGCCAGTCGAAGGTGCCTTCCGGCCGTTCCGACAGGCAGTGCAGCAGCCTCGCATAGGAATACAGATCCCGGAACCGGCGCATCAGCGGAAGCTGCCGCAGCTCAGCACCGGAGGCCGGGCAGGCCTGCCGGTATCCGGCGATGAACGCATCACGGTATGTTTCGGGAATCTCATCCATCGCCTGCACCCAGTCCATCGCAAGGAAGTGCCGCATCCCGTCCTCGAAGTCGATCACGTGGAACCGGCTTCCGTCCCAGAACACATTGTCCGGCTCGAAGTCGTAATGCACAAAGCCGTAGTTGTCCGCCCGGCGCTCCTGTGCATCCAGCAGGCGCGATACCTCCGCCGCCTCCTGCAGCGCAGCATCGGGCGCTCCAAGCGCAGCCAGCGTCCGCGTGACCCACTTGAGGGCGTCGCGTTCGTCCCGGCGCACCGGGAGGTCGGGCAGGCTCATCGCCGCCGCATGCAGCTCTCCCAGCGCAGCGCCGTATCGCTCCGCCAGCTCCTGCGTCATGGGCAGCTCCTCCAGCGGCTGTCCCGGCACGCCCCTGAAGGCGCAGGCGTACCACCGCCCCCACGGCGTATCGAGGGTCAGCAGCATTTCGCCGCCATCCGCCGGGATCGGGCACATGGCCGGATACCCCAGCCGCTCCAGCTCCCCGAGCAGCGCCAGCTCGCCACGCAGCGCCGCCTCCTCCTTCTCCTCCGCCGGCGACAGGCGCAGGAAGCACAGCCGCCCCTCCCGGTCGAAGGGGTACACCGCGTTGGAGGAGATGCGGAACCACCGCAGCCGCTCCTCCAGCGTATCCGCGTCATGCCGCCAGCTCTGCAGCGCCATCCGCGCAAGTTCAAAGTTTTCCACCAAGTATTTCAGTTTCAACACAATGCAGTTCCTTTCTCCAGGGGCGCTGCCCCTGGACCCCGCAAGGGATTTCATCCCTTGACCCTTTTTGCGATCGGGTTGCGGCGCTCCTTTGAGGCTGCGCCCGCAAGGGACTTCATCCCTTGACCCTTTTTGCGATCGGGTTGCAGCGCTCCTTTGAGGCTGCGCCCGCAAGGGATTTCATCCCTTGACCCTTTTTGCGATCGGGTTGCGGCGCTCCTTTGAGGCTGCCCCCGCAAGGGATTTCATCCCTTGACCCTTTTTGCGATCGGGTCGCAGCGCTCCTTTGAGGCTGCGCCCGCAAGGTTGTTGGGGGAACGTGAGGCTGTCCCCCGGAATACAAAAACGACGCTCCCGAAAAACAGAAGCGTCGATTGATTGCTGCATATAGAGGCTGAGCGTCCCGATGGTCTTATACACCCCTGCTGTGAGCAACCTTGCACCTGTTCTTCGTCATGACGATCCAACACATACAGCTGCTCACCTGCCTTTCTTTGATAGGAATAGTATACCATCATTCCGGCCGTCTGTCAATCACATCCAGCCCAGCATGTGCAGCACGATCCCGCACACGCCGCAGCCCGCCATGACAAGGATGGGGCTGATCTTCTTTTCGCGCATCTTCACCTGCAGCAGCACGAACGCCGCGATCATCAGCGCCGCGCCCGCCCAGGAGAAGCTCCCCTCCGCCGTGACGCAGGCGACATGGATCAGCGACACCGCCGCCGAGGCGATCAGCGCCACGACCACCGGCCGCAGCGTCCCCAGTACGGTCTGCATCGTCTTTCCGGAGCGGAAGCGCGCATACAGCCACGACAACAGCGACACGATCGCCACCGACGGCAGCACGCAGCCCAGCGTTGCCGCGATCGCCCCGGCGAAGCCCGCCATGCGCATGCCCACGAAGGTCGCGGCGTTCAGCGCGATCGGCCCGGGCGTCATCTCCGCGATGGTCACCAGATCCGCAAAGTCCGCCGCCGTCAGCCAGCCGTTCGCCGTCACCGTCAGCGACTCGATCAGCGGCATCGCCGCATAGCCGCCGCCCACCGAGAATGCCCCGACCTGCAGAAACGCCAGCACCAGCTCCCAGATGATCATCCGCGGTCACCTGCCTTTGTCGCCAGCGCCGCGCGCACTGCGCCGAGCACCGCCGCGCCGAGGATGATGAAGATGACGTTCACCTTGCAGAAATAGGTCAGCACGAAGGCCAGCACCATCAGCCCGATGCTCAGCGCATCCCGGCCGCGCACAACCTTTCCGCCCAGCCCCAGCACCACGTCGGAGATGACCGCCGCCACGCCGCAGGACATGCCTGCCATCGCCGCGCGCACCCACTCGTTGTCCCGGAACTGCGCGTAGATCAGGGAGATCGCACCGATGATGAGCAGCGGCGGGATCAGCGTGCCCGTGACCGCCGCCAGCATGCCGGGCACGCCCGCGATGCGCCGCCCCGCCAGGATCGCCGCGTTGACCGCGATGGGCCCGGGCGCAGACTGCGCCAGCGCCGTCATGTCCAGCATTTCCTCCTCCTCCAGCCAGCCCAGCTCGTCCACCAGCTTCTTCTTCATCAGCGACACGATCACAAAGCCGCCGCCGAAGGTGAACGCGCTGATCACCAGCATGGAGGAAAACAATGTCCACAGCTTATGCCGCATGGTGAAAGCCTCCGTCAGTCAAGGATGAAGGGAACACGCGCCACCTCGCAGCCGTCGATCAGGTACACCACCGCGTATTCACCCGCCGGCCAGCGCTCCTCCTCGGGCACGAACTGTTCGTATTCCGCGAAGACCTCCGAAATGTCGGAGACCCACAGGTCGCTCCCCTGCAGCTCCGGCGCGAAATAGTAGCTCGAATAGTAGCAGAACACATACCCCTCGGGCGTGTACAGCGCCAGCAGCAGCGTATGGCCGTCGTCCTCCACGTCCGTCTGGTACACATCCTCGGTCTGGAAGTAGATCGGGATGGAGCGGTCGGACAGGACCTCCCTCGTCAGGGACATCTGCGGCAGGAAGTCCTCCGTCCAGCCATCCCTGCCGGGAATGCCTGGCGTCACGCCGCAGCGGATGTTGCGCAGGCCGTACTGCGTGAAGGGCACGCCCTCCGGGATCGTCAGCAGCACGGAGTCCGCATCCGTCTCCGGGTACACATGCTCCGCCGGTTCGCCTTCGCTGACGGCGATCCACACCAGCATCTGCGTGCCGGGGATGGCCGGGAAGCTCGTGCCGGTCGCGCCGCTGACGCGGTCGTAGCTCAGGTAGGGGTTGCTGGTCGCCGTGATGTAGGCGGTGAAGACGGTGTTCTCCGTCATGGTGTAGCCCCGCGCCTCCGACCAGTCCAGCACGACATTGCCGTTTTCGATCGTCGCGGTGAAGCCGTGCAGCAGACCCTCGGTCTCCTCCGGCTGCGCCCCGCGTTCGACAAGGCCGTTCAGCGTCACATTCGCCAGCGCCGCATACACCGCCTCGCCCTCGCCGTGCTGCCACACGACCACGCAGGCCAGCCCGCCGTCCGCGCCCAGCATGACCGCTCCGGGCAGCAGACCCTTCCCGGCAGAGAGGAGCACCTCCGCCCGGCCGTCGATGGCCGTCGCGCGGGAGAGCACCGCCGTCTGCTCGGTAAAGCCGGCCCCGGTCGCGCCGTAGATGCTGTTGCTCCGCAGCCGCTCGGCAGAGGTGATCTGCATCGGCTCAGCCGCGCAGGCATCCGCCAGCCCCAGCAGGATCAGCTGCGTCCCGGCGATCTCGCTCCGGTAGGTCACAGCATGCTCGCCGTCCGCGCCGATGGCAGCCAGCTCGCCCTCCGCCCAGCAGGTCCGCGCCGTCAGGAGCGTCTGCTGCGAGCCGAAGAGCACACCGGTGCCGAGGGTGCGCTCGCCCGCCTCCGTCCGGCAGACGATCCGGTACAGCGCCTCCAGCCCCGCCTCCTCCGCCTGCACAGGCAGGAGCATGACGCACAGGAGCGCCGCCAGCAGCATGGAAATCATCTTCTTCATCATGGTGTTCCTCCCAGCCCTCCGGCTGTATCATTCGATGATGGTCTGCGTGTTCACGTCGATCACGCCCCGGGTGGTCAGCCGGAGCGTCGGGATGACCGGCAGGCTTGCAAAGCTCATGGTCATGAAGGGGTCGATGCCCGGCTGGGTGCCGCGTTCGACAGCGGCTGCCTTGCACCTTTCCAGCGCCGCGTTGACCTCCTCCAGCGGGCGGTCCGTCACCAGCCCCGCCACCGGCAGCGCCAGCTCCGCCACGATCCGGCCGTCCTCCGCCACTGCCATGCCGCCGCCCAGCTCCCGCAGGCGGTTGACCGCCAGCGCCATGTCCACGTCGTTCACGCCGCAGGCGATGATGTTGTGGCTGTCATGGGCCACCGAGGTCGCCACCGCGCCGCACCGCAATCCGTAGCCCCTGACATAGCAGGAGGCCACATGCCCGGTGTGGTGATGCCGCTCGCACACGGTCATCTTCACCACGTCCTGCGCCGTGTCCACGCCCTGCGCGCGCCCCAGATCCTCCGTGACGATCTGCCCGGGGATCAGGCCGATCAGCGGCGCATCGCCCAGCGCGAGCTGCTCCGCCGTCAGCGGGGGCATGTGCACCGTACCGGTCACGCCGCCGAGGATATCCGGGTCGATCGCCGGCTCCTCCATGGCGACCGCGCCCCCGTCATACACCAGGCGGCCGCGCTTGAAGACCATCTCCACGTTCACGTTCTTCAGGTCGTCCAGCACGACGAAATCAGCCAGATACCCGGGGGAGATCGCGCCCTTGTTGTTCAGCAGGAAGTAGCGCGCCGCATAGTGGCTCGCCACGATGATGGTCAGGATGGGGTCCGCGCCCAGGCGGATGGCCTTGCGGACGATGTAGTCGATATGCCCCTTGTCCAGCAGGTCGCCGGGGTGCTTGTCGTCGGTGGCGAACATGCAGCGGTGGGCGTACTGCGGCGTCAGCAGCGGCAGGAGCGCCTCCAGATTCTGCGCCGCCGTGCCCTCGCGGATCATGATGAACTGACCCTTGCGCAGCTTCTCCAGCGCGTTTTCGAGGGTGTCGCACTCGTGGTCGGAATAGACGCCGGCGGACATGTAGGCGTTGAGCGCCTTTCCGGAAAGCCCCGGCGCATGGCCGTCGATCTTCTTGTGATAGGCCTGGGAAACAACGATCTTCTCGATCGTTTTCCGGTCGCCCATGAGGATGCCGGGGTAATTCATCATCTCTGCCAGCCCCAGCACCCGCGGATGGTCGAAGTATGCGTTGATGTCCCGCCAGGACAGCGCCGCGCCGCTCTCCTCCATCGGCGTTGCTGGCACGCAGGAGGGCAGCATGAAGTGCACATCCAGCGGCAGCCCCTCGGTGGCAGCGATCATGTAGTCCATGCCGTCCGTGCCGCAGACATTGGCGATCTCGTGGGGATCGCAGATGACGGTGGTGGTGCCGTGGGGCACGACCGCCCTGGCAAAGGATGCAGGCGACACCAGGCTCGACTCCAGATGGATATGCGCATCAATGAACCCAGGCGCGACGATCCGCCCGGACACGTCCACCTCCGTCACGCCCTCATACTGCCCGTCCATCCCGACCACCAGACCGTTGGCGACCGCGATGTCCCCATGGCAGATCTCGCCCGTGAAAACGTTGATGTAGTCCGCGTTCTTCAGCACCAGGTCAGCCTTCTCCTGCCCCAGCGCCACGCGGACGAGCCGCTGCTTGCGCCGCACCTTCAGCGCGATCCGCTCTGCCTGCGTCTTTGCCTGTGCCATGTGGGTGCCGCTCCTTTCATCTGCCGGTGTGGGATCGTTCCATATCGTATTCTTCATTATACAGCATGTACGCGGGGTTTGTAAATCAGTTTGTGTTGACTAACCCGCAGACGGCATGGTATGCTCCCCCTTGAGTAAGGGAGTAGTCGGCGCGTCTGCGCGACAGTGTCAACACAATGAGGGCATTCCCCTCTGGTACTGTACTTTGTGACGAGACTTACCCGTTGTTTTCTGTGCCGCACAGAAGGACGGGTGATGAGTCTCGTTTTTTTGTGCATAGGGATATGCAAGGAGGATACACACATGGGATTTGTTGAACTGCTGCTGATCGCCGTGAGCATGAGCATGGACGCCTTTGCCGTGTCCATCTGCAAGGGGCTGTCCGTGCGCCGGGCGGAGGCGAAGCACGCGCTGAAGGTCGGCCTCTGGTTCGGCGGCTTCCAGGGGCTGATGCCGGTGATCGGCTTTGCGCTCACGTCCATCTTCGCCGGCTACATCGAATCCGTCAGCGCCTATATTGCCTTCGCCCTGCTGGTCTTCATCGGCGGCAACATGATCCGCGAAGCCCTCGGCAGGGAGGAAGAGGAGATCGACGATTCCTTCAGCTTCCGGACGATGCTGACCCTGGCCGTCGCCACGAGCATTGATGCGCTGGCCGTGGGCGTGACGCTGAACCTGCAGGGGGCGAACATCCTCGTCGCCGCGCCGCTGATCGCCCTGACGACGGGCGTGCTGTCCCCCATCGGCCTGAAGGTCGGCAACGTCTTCGGCGCGAAGTACAAGTCGAAGGCCGAGCTTGCCGGCGGCGTCGTGCTGGTCGGCCTGGGCGTGAAGTTCCTGCTGGAGGGGCTGGGCGTGCTGTAATGCCTGCCTGCCGAACGAAAAACTGCTGTCGGAATGTGATCTCCGGCAGCCGTTTTGATATGCGCTTTATCGGTTCAGCAGCCGCAGGTACTCTTCCTCAGAGATGGCGACCACGCCGCCGTGACGCTTGAGCCGTCCGCCGAAGCAGAACTCACTGTCCTCCAGCCTGCGGGCGATCCCTGCGGCAGGATCGTCGATCACCACGGGCACATACCCGGCGTTCTCGCGGATCCGGTCTGCAATCAGGCACCAGCGCCCGTCAGGCAGGCGGTAGCACTCCGGCCCCTCAACGCCTGCAAGGGCTTCGACAGCCGGAATATGAATCCGCCGGAATGCGCCCAGCAGCGCCGGGCCGCAGTCCACCTTGATGTCATGGGAGGCGGAGAAGCGGTAGTACATCCCGCCCTCATGGATGATGGTGGTGTCGATGACATGCTCGGGCCACTCAATGTACTTGAACACGGGGGAGAAGGTGCGGAAATCCCCGGTGTGGGCGGCGTAGATGCGGTGCCGGCTCTCGCCGTTGTCGTGGGTGTAGGCAGCAAAGAAGATCAGGAAGGCCTGACGCTCCTCATCCCACACAGCTTCGGGCGCCCAGGCGCAGCCCGCTCCCTCCGGCGCGAGGGTCACGCTCCACGGCTCCGACCAGTCCACCAGATTCCTTGACGACCAGAAGACCACATCCCGGCTGCCGCACTCGATGGCCGGGCCCCACTGGTGATTCCGCCGGCGGATGCACAGATCCGTGGCCATGATGAAGTACTCGCCGGTCAGCGGGTGCTGCACGATGAACGGATCGCGCACGCCCTGATCCCCCTGGTTCCACACCAGCGCAGGGCCCTCCCGCAGATCCTGCCAGTGCAGGCCGTCCGGGCTGACGCTGAAATACACCTGCTCGCCGCCCTCGTCCTCCCGGGTGAAATGTGTAAACAGATACGGCATCGTATCCCTCCTGTATGCGTGACGCTATGAAGAACGGAGTTCGCGCCTCCAGCGAAAAACCCTGCCTTGTGACGGAAAGAAAAATTCGCGTGTTCCCCTTGCAAACTTTTGTTCGCTATGTTAAGATGATACCATCTTGATGAATGCACCGTCAGGGCGACCTGACTTGATGAAAGGAAGTTTGTTATGGCAGCGAAGAAGACCACCAAGGCAGAAAAGAACACGCCCGTCTCCGGCGCACAGGAGGAGAAGCTCAAGGCGCTGGAATATGCGCTGACCGCGCTGGACAAGCAGTTCGGCAAGGGCTCCGTGATGAAGCTGGGCGAGCGGACGGAACAGAACGTGCAGGTCATCCCCACCGGCTGTCTGACGCTGGACGCGGCGCTGGGCGTGGGCGGCATTCCGCGCGGCCGCATCGTGGAGATCTACGGCCCGGAATCCTCCGGTAAGACCACCGTCGCGCTGCATATCGTCGCCGAGGCCCAGAAGGCCGGCGGCATCGCAGCCTTCGTGGACGCGGAGCATGCGCTGGACCCCGTGTACGCCAAGAAGCTGGGCGTGAATATCGACGAGCTGTACGTGTCTCAGCCCGACACCGGCGAGCAGGCGCTCGAGATCGTCGAGGCGCTGGTGCGCTCCGGCGCGCTGGACGTGATCGTCATCGACTCCGTGGCCGCGCTGGTGCCCAAGGCCGAGATCGACGGCGAAATGGGCGACTCCTTCGTGGGTCTGCAGGCCCGCCTGATGTCCCAGGCCCTGCGCAAGCTGGCCGGTATCATCAACAAGACCGGGTGCGTGGCCGTGTTCATCAACCAGCTGCGCGAGAAGGTCGGCGTGATGTACGGCAACCCCGAGACCACCCCCGGCGGCCGCGCGCTGAAGTTCTATTCCTCCGTCCGTCTGGACGTGCGCCGCGGCGAGCAGCTCAAATACGGCAGCGAGGTCGTGGGCAACCACACCAAGGTCAAGGTCGTGAAGAACAAGGTGGCCCCGCCCTTCCGCGTGGCCGAGTTCGACATCGTCTACGGCGAGGGCATCAGCAAGGAAGGCACCCTGCTGGACATGGCCGTGGAGCGCGACATCATCCACAAGTCCGGCGCGTGGTTCTCCTACAAGGATCAGCGCATCGGCCAGGGCCGCGAGAACACCCGCCTGTTCCTGCGCGACAACCCTGAGATCACCGCCGAGATCGACGCGATCATCCGCGCGGAGATCTTCGCCAATCCCTCCGCGCCGATCGTGCCCGAGGAGGTCGGCGACATGCCCGAGGACGACGAGGACGACCTCGCGCTGCTGGAGGAGCTGGGCGAAGAATAAGCCCCTCCCGCACCAACTGAACAGCAAACCGCTCCCCTGCCCGGGCTTCCGGACGCAGGGGAGCGGTTTTTGTATGCCATTGATCAGGCGTCGGCTTCGCCGCGGTAGACGACGAATTTCTGGAAGAGGAACTCCGTGACGAAGTTCAGCAGCATCACGATCACCGTCACCAGCAGATCGGGGATGCCCAGCACCTCCAGCCAGTTGCCCAGCCAGATGGAGACGGGGGTGAACACCGCGTAGTACAGCGCGACCAGCGCCATGTCACGGGCGACGTGGTTGGTGGGCTTGAAGGTATATTTGCGGTTGAAGGTGAAGTTCCACAGGACGCTGAGGATCAGCGCCGGCAGGTAGCTCGTCCACCAGCTCTCCCAGCCGAAAACGTGGGTGAAGATGGCGTTGCTGCCCAGCTGGATCACGCCCGCAGACAGGCTGAACAGCGTGAACTTCACCGCCTGCAGGACAGAGTTATCCTTGTTGGTCGTTTCGCTTGCGTTCTTCATCAGTGATGCCCCTTCTCGTCATCGTCGCAGTTCCACTCGTGCTTCATCTCCAGCTCGTTGTGCTCCATCACGCGGATGGCCTCGCGGCTGCTCTGGGCGATGACGCGCTCATCGTTGTCAAAATCATTGCGGCCAAAAAGCCCGAATCCGCGATCATCATCGTCAGAATCGCTGCGGTCGAAGCGGCCGAAGCCGGACTCGACCTCCCTGGTCTCCCGGGCGTCCGGCACGTCGATGCTGTCGTTGCTGACGAAGACCGCGCTGCTCTCCTGCTCCGCACCGGCAGAATCCAGCCTCTTTTCGGCATACACGCCCTTCAGCAGCACCAGCAGCAGGCCGACCGCGTCGATCAGCCATGCCCACTGGAAGATCAGGCTGATCGTATCCATCGTCATGACTGTGAACAGCATGATCTGGGTCAGGAACGCCGATACCGCAGACATCACCGCCACCATGACGCAGCCGCTCTGGACCGTCAGCGCCACGCCGTGTCCGGGCCGCGGCTCTCTGACCACCGAACCGATGACCGCCCAGATCAGCACCGGCAGGATGATATACGACGCCATGAAGACAGTTTCCACATAGGGCCGAAGCGACGCCTGCAGCGACCACACGAGCTCACGATCCAGCTGCAGCTGCACGAACTGCGCGCCGTAGCTCGCCGCATACTTCACCGCAATACAGGTCATCAGCGGATACAGGATGGACACCGGGCGCTTGCTGAAGAACGCGACCCTGTGCATCACCACCAGCATCAGGCACGTCTCCGCCACGTCGATCGCCAGATACAGCAGCATCTGGAGGAAGGTGATGTCGCCCACCATGTCCATCACGCCGCTCTTGAGCCAGAACACGACATAGCCGCCGACCAGCCGGGTCCAGACCATCCAGATCACCGCGAACAAGCCTGCGCTGAGCAGCATCTGGGGTTTACGTCCCGTCGTTCCGTGAGATTGCATCATCTGTTTTTCTCCTCCTTAGTAAGCGATGATTTAATGAGGCGGTGCGTTGACGAATGAATTTTCGTCAGATGCAATTGCAAAAAGCGAAGGTTTACTGGAGGTAAATCGGGATTTTTACAAGCAGCAGATGGCGGAAAAGACATCGCCAGCGTCGCTGCCGAAGAAATCAGCGATCACCTTACACCAGTCGCAGAGCAGGGGTCGCGTTGAGCGTCAGCGGCGCGGTCTCGCCCCGCAGCAGCCGGAAATAGGCGGCCGAGGCGATCATCGCGGCGTTGTCGGTGCACAGGTTCAGCCTGGGCATGTACAGGGGGATGCCGGCCTTGTCCGCCTCCTCCTGCATCATCCGGCGCAGCAGGCGGTTCGCGCTCACGCCGCCGGCCATCGCCAGCGCGGGGGCGTTCGTCTCCTTCGCCGCGAGGATCGCCTTCTCCACCAGCACGGATACCACCGCGTGCCGGAAGGATGCGGCCATGTCCGCCTTCGGCAGGCTTTCGCCCTTCATTTCCATCTTGTTGGCCGCGTTGAGGAAGGCCGTCTTCATGCCGGAGAAGGAATAGTCATAGCGCCCGGGCGTGTGGGGACGGGGCAGCTGCATGAAATGCGGATCGCCCTCCTCCGCCAGCGCGTCGATGCGGGGACCGCCGGGGTACGGCAGGGTCAGCACGCGGGCCGCCTTGTCGAAGGCCTCGCCCGCCGCGTCGTCGGTGGTCTGGCCCAGGAGGGTGTAGTCGCCGTAGTCGTTCACGCGGACGATGTGGCTGTGGCCGCCGGACACCACCAGGCACACGAAGGGCGGCTTCAACTCCGGGTTGGAGATGTAGTTGGCGCTCACATGGCCCTCAATGTGGTTGACGTGGATGAGGGGCTTGTCCGCAGCGTAGGAGAGGCCCTTCATGCAGCTCACGCCCGTCAGCAGCGCGCCGACAAGGCCCGGGCCGTGGGTCACGGCGAGGGCGTCCACGTCCTGCAGCGCCATGCCCGCCTCCTTCAGCACCTCGTCGATCACCCGGTCGCAGGCCTCCACATGGGCGCGGCTGGCGATCTCCGGCACCACGCCGCCGTAGAGCGCGTGCAGGTCGATCTGGCTGAACACCACGTTGGACACGATAGTGCGGCCGTTTTCCACGATGGACGCGGCCGTCTCGTCGCAGGAGGTCTCCAGCGCGAGGATGCGCACCCTGTCCTTCCTGCGAAGGACCTCCGCCTGCGCAAGGGCGGATTCGGTATAGGTCATGGGATCACTCCCCTTCATTGGTTTTCTTTTTCCGGATCAGGAGGGTCGTCGCGGCCAGCAGCGCCGCCATCCCCGCCAGCCAGAGCACGCCGATGAGGGCGGCATAGCTGATGAAGAACGAAAGGGGCATCAGGCGGATCAGCAGATCGGTCCGCGGATCCAGCAGCCACAGGTCATTGGTGAAGGCGACCCGGTGGAACAGGCGGAACAGGCCGTCAAAGTCAATGCAGGCCAGGACGATGAGGGCCGTCACCAGCGCAAGGATCGCCAGCAGCGTCCCCCGGAAGGCCCGCAGAGTACGAACGTCGCTGAACAGACGGCACTCCGCAATCACCGCGACCGCCGCGATGGTCACGATCGCCCAGATCTGCCCGTCACACAGGCGGAACAGCTGCTGCACGTCCGCCATGTGCCGCTGCTCCTTCTGGTTGAAGGCGGCGTACTCCGCGCCATTGACGGTGAAGATGTGCTGGAAGGTCTGGGCCTCGCCGTGGATGTAGCCGTCGATCATCTCCGTCACCGGCGTGTATTCCGACGCCGGCAGGCCCGTCGTTTCCGGCGGCGCATAGCGCTCCATCAGGCTGCGCATCAGCCCCGAATCGGTGATGTTGTCCAGAATAAACGCCAGCCCGCACACGCTCAGCAGCAGGGCTGTCAGGATCGAAAGAACTTTGCGCATGTTGCCCTCTCAGTCAGCTTGCGCTGACAGTTCTCCCGGGAGGAGAGCTTTTTTTGATACCGTCCGCCAACCAAAAGGCTCCCCCTGCGGGGGAGCTGGACATCGAACTCATTCGATGACTGAGAGGGCTCTCCCGCAGGCAAGCCATGTTGTGTTTTCCGTGACGCTCCACGCGGAGGTTGTCCGACCGGAGGCGCTCCGCCCGTTCGCGGGAAAACGGTGGCGAAGCCCTCTTACTGCATTTTAAGGTACGCCGTCACGAAGCCCTTGATGTTGCCGTTCATGACATCGTCGATGTTGCCGAATTCGAAGGAGGTGCGATGGTCCTTGACCATGGTGTAGGGCTGGAAGACGTAGGAGCGGATCTGGCTGCCCCACTCGATCTTCTTCATTTCGCCCTTGATCTCGGCCATCTCTTCCTCACGGGCACGGATGCGCAGCTCCAGCAGCTTCGACTTCAGCATCGCGATACAGGTCGCGCGGTTTTGCACCTGGTCGCGCTCGGTCTGGCAGGCCACGACGATGCCGGTGGGATAGTGCGTCATACGCACGGCGGAGGAGGTCTTATTGACGTTCTGGCCGCCCGCGCCGGAGGAATGGTAGGTGTCCACGCGGACTTCGTTCATGTTGATCTCGATCTCCTGGTCGATGTCGTCCAGCATGGGCGCCACGTCCAGAGAGGAGAAGGAGGTGTGGCGGCGGGCCTGGGAATCGAAGGGAGAGATGCGCACCAGACGGTGCACGCCCTTTTCGCCGCGCAGGTAGCCGTAGGCATGGTCGCCGGAAACCTCGAAGGTCACGGACTTCACGCCCGCTTCGTCGCCATCAAGATAATCGAGGACCTTCACCTGGAAGCCCATCTGCTCGCAGTAACGGGTGTACATGCGGTAGAGCATGCCGGTCCAGTCCTGGGCCTCGGTGCCGCCGGCGCCGGCGTGCAGGGACAGGATGGCGTTGGAATCGTCGTACTGGCCGCGCATGAGCGTCTCCAGCTCCAGCGCGGCGGTCTTCTCCTTCAGGTCCGCAAGCATCTCGCCGGCCTCGTCCACCATGGACTCGTCCTGTTCCTCCTGGGCCATTTCCATGGCGACTTCGATGTCGTCCGCCGTGGACAGCAGGCCCTCGTAGTGCTCCAGTTTGCTGCGGATGTTGCCGACCTTCTGGTTGATCTTGTTGGCGCGGTCGGTGTCGTTCCAGAATTCGGGCTGGTTCATCTCCTCGGTGAGCTCCTCCAGGGTCTCCTTCAGGGACTCGATGTGGAGCGCCTCGCCCGCTTCGGTAAGGGTCTTGCGCAGCGCGGCAAGATCCTGAGTGTATTGCTGCAAGTCAAGCATTGACATGGTAATTCACCTCTATTGATCAGAATCGGGGTCTGTGACCCGGTATACAGTGTCTTGTGTGATGGGGGAACGCGGGCAGGTCAGCCCGCCTGTGCGGCAGACGCATCGTTACAAGCCGTCCAGCCGGTCAGGCGCCGCCCCGCCGTTCCCGCCCTTCGGAGTCCTTCAGGCCTCGTCCGCCGGCTGATTCTTGCCGCAGCACTGCTTGTACTTCTTTCCGGAGCCGCAGGGGCAGGGGTCGTTGCGGCCCACCTTGTCGGAGGCCTTCACCCGCCGGGGCTGCTGGACGCCGCCGCCCGCGCGGGCAGCCTGCGCAGCCTTGCCCTCCTGGGTGGCCTTGACGGTCTGGATGCGCTCGGGGGTCTTCTGCACCTTCACCTGGCAGATGCGGCGCACCGTATCCTCGCGGATCAGGTGGTTCAGCTCGTCGAACATGTAGCCCGCCTCGATCTGGTACTCGGTGACGGGGTTCTTGCCGGAGTAGGCGCGGAAGCCGATACCGTCGCGCAGCTGGTCCATCGCGTCGATGTGATCCATCCAGCGCACATCCACCGAGCGCAGCAGCATCACGCGCTCGAACTCGCGCATGTCCACGCCGATCTCGGCCAGCATGGTCTCGCGCTCCTCATAGAAGGAGGAGGCGTCGTCCTTCAGGGCCTGCGCGAAGGCTGCGCGGTCGGCGTTCTTCCCCGCCGCCATCAGCTCCGCGACCTTGCCCGGGCGCACGCACAGGTTCTCCAGATACTTCGTCAGCTGGTCGGTATCCCAGTCCTGACCGTCCTCGATGGCGCACCAGCGATCCATCGCCGCGTCGATCAGCTTCGCGGTCATGCCGATGATGTTCTCGCGGACGTTGGCGCCCATGAGCACCTGATGGCGCTGGCCGTAGATCACGCCGCGCTGGCGGTTCATCACGTCGTCATACTCCAGCACGTGCTTGCGGGTCTCGAAGTTGCGCATTTCGATGCGCTTCTGGGCGCTCTCGATCTGCTTGGTCAGCAGGCCTGCGGTGAGGGGCTCATCGTCCTTCAGGCCCAGACGCTCGACCATGCCGCTGATGCGCTCGGAGCCGAAGAGGCGCATCAGGTCGTCCTCCAGGGAGATGAAGAACTGGGTGGAGCCGGGGTCGCCCTGACGGCCCGCGCGGCCGCGCAGCTGGTTGTCGATGCGGCGGGACTCATGGCGCTCCGTGCCGATGATGTGCAGACCGCCGGTGGCCAGCACGCGCTCGTGCTCCTTGTCGGTCTCCAGCTTGAAGTTGTGGTGCAGCTGCTCATAGCGCTTGCGGGCAGCCAGCACCTCCTCGGAGACGTTCTCCGCATGGCCGACGGCCGCCTCGATCATCTCGTCCTCGAAGCCCTCCTGACGCATCGCGCGGCGGGCGAGGAATTCCGGGTTGCCGCCCAGCAGGATATCGGTGCCGCGGCCGGCCATGTTGGTGGCGATGGTGACCGCGCCGTAGTGACCGGCCTGCGCGACGATCTCCGCCTCGCGGGCATGGTTCTTGGCGTTCAGCACGTCATGCTGCACGCCCTGACGGCGCAGCATCGCGGAGAGCATCTCGCTCGTCTCGACCGTGACGGTACCCACCAGCACGGGCTGCCCCTTCGCATGCGCCTCGACGATCGCGCGGATGACCGCCTCGAACTTCGCCTTCTTGTTCTTGTACACCACGTCGTCCATATCCTGACGGATGTTGGGCTTGTTCGTGGGGATCTCGACGACGTCCAGGGAGTAGATGCCGCGGAACTCGTCCTCTTCGGTCTTGGCGGTACCCGTCATGCCGGAGAGCTTTTCATACATGCGGAAATAATTCTGGAAGGTGATGGTCGCCAGCGTCCTGCTCTCGCGCTCGACCTTCACGTGCTCCTTGGCCTCGATGGCCTGATGCAGGCCCTCGGAATAGCGGCGGCCGATCATCAGGCGGCCCGTGAACTCGTCCACGATGACGACCTGACCGTTCTGCACCACGTAGTCCACATCGCGCTTCATGATAAAGTTGGCGCGCAGGGCGGACTGGACATGGTGGTTCAGCTCAGCGTTTTCCGCATCGTTGATGTTGTCGATATTGAAGGCCTTCTCCACCCGCTGGGCGCCCTCGTCGGTGAGGACGATGGCCTTCTTCTTCTCCTCGATGGTGAAGTGCTCATCCCGCTTCAGCCCGCGGACGACCGCATCCGCCTTCTCGTACAGGTCGGTGGACTTGTCGCCCTGGCCGGAGATGATCAGGGGGGTGCGGGCCTCGTCGATCAGGATGGAGTCCACCTCGTCCACCACGGCGAAGTGATGGCCGCGCTGCACCAGCTCAGACCGGCGGATGACCATGTTGTCGCGCAGATAGTCAAAGCCCAGCTCGTTGTTGGTGCCGTAGGTGATGTCGCAGGCATAGGCCGCGCGGCGCTCCTCCGGCTCCAGGTCATGCACGATCAGGCCGACCGTCAGGCCCAGGAACCGGTGCACCTTGCCCATCCACTCCGAGTCGCGGCGGGCGAGGTAGTCGTTGACGGTCACGATATGCACGCCCTTGCCGGACAGAGCATTCAGATAAGCCGGCAGCGTCGCCACCAGGGTCTTGCCCTCGCCGGTCTTCATTTCGGCGATGCGCCCCTGATGCAGCACCAGACCGCCGATGAGCTGCACGCGGTAGTGCCGCATGCCCAGCACGCGCCACGCCGCCTCGCGGACGGTCGCGAAAGCCTCGGGGAGGATATCGTCCTCCGTCTCGCCCTTCTGCAGGCGCGCGCGGAACTCATCCGTCTTGGCGCGGAGCTGATCGTCCGTCAGCTTCTTGTATTCCTCCTCCAGCGCCTCCACGGCGTCGATGGTCTTGGACAGCTTCTTGATTTCGGCCTCGGAGCCACCGCCAAGAAGCTTCTTCACCCAGTTGAACATAATAATCCGTTGCTCCTTTCAATATCAAACCCGCCATGGGCAGGACAATTCGCCATAAATTATGGTAAACCAGTTTATTATATCATGAATATACCGTCCGTGGCAAGCACGGATTTACCGGGTTTTCCGCGCTCCGGGCGGATCACTGCGCCGTTTCTGCCCGGTCGATGATGAGGCACTGCTGCGTGTCGCAGGTGAGGTACACATACGAGCCATAGAAGCCGCAGCCCTCGGGGCAGATGGTGTTGTACTCATCCAGCAGCACGCCGATATCCGACGTGATCCACTGATAGAGCGCCGCGTCCGGGATCCGCAGATTGACCGCCGTGCCCTCGACCGCCAGGCGCTGCACAGCCTGCATCACCTGTCCGCTGGTGAGTGCGACGGCCCCGTTCTGCCTGTGCCAGCCCGCCTGATCCCCGCACAGGGGCACCAGCAGATCGCTGTCAACCGCATGATCCGCCGCCATCTGCTCCCCGGACAGCCCGAAGTACCAGTGGGTATTGTAGCCCGACCGCTCCTGATCGTTCCATGTGGCGTCGATGAGGGTGCAGCCGCCCAGCCACGCGATGTTCCACGCATGGTTCTCCGTCCGGCCCTCCGCGTTGACAGCCGTGCCGCTGATCATGCCGCAGGGGATCCCCGCCATCCGGTACACAAGGGACAGCGCCTGCGCATAGCCCTCGCAGGTCGCCTCGCCCGTGAGCAGCGCTGCCGCCGCCGTATGGCGCATCTCCGTCTCCCCGCCGTAGTGCACCCGGGCGACCAGCGCATCATGCAGCCCCAGCGCCGTCCTATCCTGCCAGATCATTTCCAGCGCCGAGGCATACATCTGCGCGCGCACCTTTTCCGCATGCGCCGCATCCATGCGGTATTCCGGCGTGACGGCGATGGCGGTCTCCGGCTCGTCCTGATAATAGCTGACGGTGTAGCTCCGGTCAAGGTGGAACAGCTCCGGATAATCCAGCATCAGCACCTTCATCGCCGGGGCAACGTCATCATATCGCGTCCCCTCCGGCAGTTCAATCCGCGCCTGCCCCTCCAGAACCGGCCCGTACAGCCAGCTGACCAGCGCCGACTGCACTCTCGTCAGCGGCACCACCGAAATCACCGTCTCCGCCGGATACACCAGCGGCATCTCCGCCCCAGCCATCCCGGGGCACATCAGCAGGATACTCAATACGATCAGCAGGATACGCTTCATGGGGTTCCTCCTTGTGTGGGGGTGGGGCCTCCGGCGGGCAGGGACGCTGCAAGGGTCTTCGACCCTTGACCCATTTTGGGGGAGTGTTTGTGGTCTGCTTTCTTGCGGGGGTCACGGCGCACAACAGGTGCGCCGCGACGCACTCGTGCAGCCGCGCCATGCGGAGTTGAGCGCCCGCCGTGCAGACACGGCGGATCACGGCTGCTCTTGGGTGCAGCGTGGGGACGAAGGCTTGTGTACCTTGTTGTGTTCGCTTTGGCTCGGCAAGGGAGGGCTTTGCCCGACTAGCAAGAACTGTTGCTTGCAATAGCAGAGCGTAGTCAGCGCCGATTTTCCGGCGATGACCGCAGTCATCTGTGAGCAGAGCTCACGGAGTTCTCGCGTCGCCAGGACTTGTCTTTCCTTTTGGGGTAGTGGGAGGCGGCCGGATAAGCGGGTCGAAGACCCCCTGCGGTGGGGTACAGGAGTTACTGCATCTGATAGGGCAGACGTAGGGGCTCAGGTGTGACAGACACCCGCAACGCACTCGCTCGCCGGAGCGCGCCCGCTCCTGCTCCGCACAAAACAAAACGGGGAGCAGCGCCGCGTTCTTTTGCAGGCTGCTCCCCCAGGCAGTTCGATCAGTATGCCGGAACCGGATCGTCCGAATACAGCAGGCGCAGGGTCTCCTGTCCCGCCGTGCCGTCCACGGTCAGGCCGTTGCGGCGCTGGAAGTTCTTCACCGCCTCCACCGTCGCGCTGTCATAATAGCCCGTCGGCTCGGACAGATAGCCCAGCTCCTGCAGGCACTCCTGCATCTCCACGACCGAGCTGCCCCGGTCGCCCTTGCGCAGGGTGTCAAAGTCCGTCTCCGCCGCCGACGCGCCGATGGCCTTGTCGGAGTAGAGCAGCCGCAGGGTCTTGTTGCCCGCGATGCCGTCCACCGGGCGCAGGTCGTTGCGGATCTGGAAGGCGCGCACCGCATCCTCCGTCGTCGCGCCGTACACGCCGTCCACGCGGCCGTCATAGTAGCCCAGCTCGTAGAGGGTGTACTGCATGTTGCGCACCTCGGAGCTGCTGTCGCCGGGGCGCAGGGTCGCGTAATCATCCGCGTCCAGCGCATCGGAGCCGTACAGGGCGGTCTGGGTCGTGGGGCCCGCCGTGCCGTCCACGCGCAGGCCATTGCGCTGCTGGAAGGCCGTCACGGCCGCCACCGTGCCGCTGCCGTAGGTGCCGTCGATGCTGCCGGAGTAGTAGCCGCGGTTCTTCAGCGCGCGCTGCAGCTTCTTCACCGCGTCGCCACTGTCGCCCTCGCGCAGGGTGGTGTAGCCGTTGACCGACACGCCCGCGCCGCTGCCGCTGCCGCTGCTGACCAGGGTATCGGCCGACTTCGCGTCGTCGGAGTACAGGGCGTTGAGCGTGGACGTACCGGCCTTGCCGTCCGCCTTGAGGCCGTTGGCCGTCTGGAAGGCGATGACCGCCGCCTTGGTGGCCGTACCGAAGGAGCCGTCCGCGGAGCCGGAGAGGTAATCCAGCTCCTTCAGGCGCTTCTGCATGGCCCGGACCGCATCGGAGGACTGGCCCTCCTGCAGCGTTTCGCCGATGGAGGCCACGGGCGTGGAGGTCTTGTCCGCACGGGAGGAGTAGAGGATGGTCAGCGTGTCGGGGCCGGCCTTGCCGTCCTCCCACAGGCCGTGGCGCTTCTGGAACGCCTTGACGGCATAGGCCGTCGCGTCAGAGTAGGCGCCGTCCGCCGTGCCGTCCAGCCAGCCCAGCTCGATCAGGCGATTTTGAAGCGTCCGCACCTTGGAGCCGCTGGAGCCCGTCTCCAGATACACATCCGTATCCGGCACAGCCGTCACGCGCGGGGTGGGGGTCGCCGTCTTGCGTGGGGTGGGCTTGGGCGTCACGATCGTGGGGGCGCGCTTGGCGCTGCTGGAATAGAGCTTGTCCAGGGTCCTGGTGCCCGCCACGCCGTCGGCGCTCAGGCCGTTCTGCTGCTGGAAGTTCTTCACGGCCGTTTCCGTGCCCGTGCCGAAATCGCCGTCCACGCTGCCCTTGTAGTAGCCCAGCTCCTTCAGGCGGGTCTGGAGCTTCTTGACCTCCGCGCCGTCAGCGCCCACCTTCAGCACGGTGGAAGCGGCGGTCGGCGTGGGGGTGACGACCTGCGTGGTGGTCAGCGGCGGGGTGATCAGCGTGATGCCGCTCTGGGTGACGGAGATGGCGCCGCCCTGCGCCAGCGTGGGCGTGGGGGTGGCGTTGCCCCAGCGGCTGTACCAGTCGATGGTCGGCTCGGGGGTGTCCGTCGTCACCGGGTTGTAGGGCGTGGGAGAGGGCGTGGGCGTTCCGGTGATCTCCGGCGCCACGTTCTGGTAATCATAGGGGCTGTAATTGCTGCCCGGGTTGGTCGTGTAGTCGTCATCGGGAACGACGCAGCCCGTCAGCGCCAGGCACAGCGCCAGCACCGCCGCCAGCGTCAGCCCCTTGAGGATCCTCTTCTTCATGCCGTTTCCTTCCTCCTTACAGCATCGGGGAGCTTTTCTCCCCGCGTGATCGTTCTTCTATGCTCAGCGCGGCGGCCGCGGATGGGATCCTGCCGCCGCTCATCAGGCGTGGCCTGACCGCTTTGTGTACCTTACTATTGTACACGGTTACAGCCTTTGACGCAAGCGCTAAATTTCGCCGAAGCTGGCGCTGACTGGCGAAAAGCAGGCGTATCCGCACAAATACAACGCACCGGCCCGCCATTTTCATCCACCTGCGCGCCAAATTCCTGTTTCCGGCTGCATTTTTCTTCGTCCCGGCAGGAAATGCTCCCCCGCATGTCGAAATCGCCTCCGACCCATTTCGTTCACAAACGACAAGAAAGGAAACACGCACATGAAGAAGCTCATTTCCCTCCTGCTGGCGCTGCTGCTCGGCCTGACGACGCTGGGCGCATTCGCCGACGAGACCCCCGTTTTCGATCTGGACACCGCCACCTTCCGCGGCACCTTTGACATGCTGATGACCAATTCCGGTCTGACACCCGAATGGTCCACCTCCGCCGACGGCCTCGTCCACACCTGCGTGGTGGAGAATTACCCCGCCGTGACCGTCGTCACCAACAGCCAGGGCCTCATCTCCAGCGTCTCCATCGCGGCCGAGATGAACCTGCTCAACGTCTCCACCATGGGCAACAACTTCGGCGAGATGATGAGCTACACCTCCATGACCACCCTGATGCTGACCGACACGTCCTTCCTGAACGATGTGGACAGCTTCCTGATGATGCTGGTCAACCTGCTCAACGAAGGTCTGGGCGCGCTGGATGACGACACCACCCAGAGCACCCAAACTGCCACCGCCTACGGCGCCGAGTTCACCCTGAACGCCAGCAAGCCCGAAGCCAACGCCATGAAGTTCCTGGTCTCCTTCTCCGTGAAGCCCGCCGCCCAGGAGCCCGCCGCCCAGGACGCCCTGTCCTCCCTGGATCTCTCCGGCCTGCTGGACTTCGCCGCCGCGCAGGCCCCTGCCGAGGCGTTCCCCTACGAGCTGGACACGTACAAGCAGTACTTCGACACGTTCTCCTCCTCCATCGTCGGCGCGACCCCCGTGTGGGAGACCGCCGCTGACGGCATGAGCCTCCTGGCGACCATCGAGGGTCTGGGCACCGCCGTGGTCGAGCTGAACGGCGAGGGCAAGGCCGTGCGCATCCGCACCGAGTTCACCACCAACGCCGCCTCCGACACCGTCGCCCAGGACAGCAACGCCTTTGGCCAGCTGGTCGCCCTGAGCGCCCTGAGCTCCAAGGCCGCCGAGGACCTCACCTTCATTGCCGACCCCGCCAACACCAACCAGTTCACCACCGACGTCCTCGCCATGCTCAACGACCTGATGGGCAAGATCAATGAGGCCATCGGCCAGGAGGTCGCCGTCTCCGCAGAGGTCTCCGGCGATACCTGCACCTTCACCATGCTCCTCGACATCGCCACCATGACCCTCAAGATGGGCTTCGTCTACGAGCCCTGACGGAAAAGCGCAGAGCCGCCGCACTTCGCTTCGCCTTTTGCCGTCGGCGGATTGCCGGGACTTCAGCCCTGTCTTATCTGGACGCTCCTGCGCCTGCACGCTCCTGTGCAGGCGCTTTTGCATCCGCAAACTCCCTCTTTTTTCCGGAATTTCTTTCCCCGGCAGGAAAAACGCCGCTGATGTAGAATACTATATGGAATCCCAAAAACAACGAGGTGTATTCCAATGGCTGAATGTAATCACGATTGCTCCAATTGCTCGAGCAAATGCTCTGAGGCGAAGCCCTCCTCCCTCCTTGCGCCTGCCAACGCCGGCAGCGATGTTCGCAAGGTCATCGGCGTGGTGAGCGGCAAGGGCGGCGTGGGCAAGTCCCTCGTCACCGGCCTGCTGGCCAGCGCCACCGCCCGCATGGGCAAGCGCGCCGCCGTGCTGGATGCGGACATCACCGGTCCCTCCATCCCCCGCATGTTCGGCGTGAACGAGCCGGTTTACGGCAATGACTACGGCATGGTGCCCCCGGAGACCGAGACCGGCGTGAAGCTCATGTCCATCAACCTGATCCTGGAGAACGCCACCGACCCGGTCATCTGGCGCGGCGCGCTGATCGCCGGTACGGTCAAGCAGTTCTGGTCCGAGGTCTGCTGGGGCGATGTGGACTGCATGTACGTCGACATGCCTCCCGGAACCGGCGACGTGCCGCTGACCGTGTTCCAGTCCCTGCCCGTGGACGGCATCATCATCGTCGCCAGCCCGCAGGAGCTGGTGGGCATGATCGTCGAGAAGGCCGTCAACATGGCCAAGATGATGAACATCCCCGTCATCGGCATCGTGGAGAACATGGCCTACATGGCCTGCCCCGACTGCGGCAAGAAGCTCTACCCCTTCGGCGAGGGCAAGACGGTCGAGGTCGCGATGAAGCACTCCATCCCGCTGCTGGCCCAGCTGCCCATTGATCCCGCCATCGCTGCCGCCTGCGACGCCGGCCGCGTGGAGGACGTCCGCATGGACGCCATCGACGCTGCGGTCATGGCTGTCATGGCCTGCCCCAAGCGCGTGATCGAATAATCCCCCAAACGCACGAACGCCCGCTGGAACACGTCCTGTGTCCCGGCGGGCGTTTATCTGTTCCGGCGCATCTCAGCCTTCCTTCGCCGGGAACCACGGGATGCACCGGTTGACGCGGGCGCAGTAGGCGACGTACTCCTCCCCGTACATTTCGCGCAGCCATTTCTCCTCCGTCGCCATCAGCATCCCCGTCATCAGCAGCCACATCACCGGCGGCAGCACCAGCAGCCACAGGTTGTACGCCATCAGCAGCAGCCCCGTGCACAGCAGCATCGCCCCCGAATAGACCGGGTTCCGCACCCACGCATACACCCCCGTGGTGATCAGCCGGTTCTGCCTGACCTGGTCGAAGAGCTTCGTCCGCACGTGCGCCTGCAGATACAGCACCACGCCCGCCACGATCAGCGCCGCACCCAGCACCGTCATCGGCACCTCCAGCTCGGGCGCCGCCCCCGAATCCAGCCAGCCCAGGTTCCGCGCGATGATCCCCGCCGCCGTCAGCAGCCCGCAGATCACCGCATAGGCCGGCCCCACGCCCCAGACCGACAGGTGCTTGCGTTCCTTCATCGTCAACCATCCTCTTTCTTCCTTGTATCATGTGAGCGTCTATTCATATGTATGATATCATCCGGCAACGGACTTGTCAAGGGGGCGCGCCGGAAAAAAACTTGACCGGCATTGCCTGCCCATGTACAATGGAAGCATCGGACCACAAAAAAGGAAAACGAGGTGCAGCGAACATGAAGGTACTTCTCCTGAACGGCAGCCCGCGCCAGAATGGCAACACGGCCCTTGCGCTGGAGGAAATGGCAAAGATTTTCGCAGCGGAGGGCGTGGAGGCAGAGATCATCCACGTCGGCAATCAGGCGATCCGCGGCTGCGTGGCCTGCGGCTCCTGCCGGAAGCTGGGCAAATGCGTCTTTGACGATCTGGTGAACGAAACGGCGGAGAGATTCCGCGATGCCGACGGCGTCGTCGCGGCCAGCCCGGTGTACTACGCCTCCGCCAATGCCACGCTGGTGGCCTATCTGCAGCGGATGTTCTACTCGACCCGCTTCCCCAAGACGATGAAGGTCGGCGCCTCCGTGGCCGTCGCCCGCCGGGGCGGATGCTCCTCCACCTTTGACGAGCTGAACAAGTTCTTCACCATCTCCGGCATGCCGGTCGCCTCCAGCCAGTACTGGAACAGCGTCCACGGCGGCGCGCCGGGCGAGGCAGCGCAGGACGCCGAGGGCATGCAGACGATGCGCACCCTTGCACGGAACATGGTCTTCCTGATGAAGTCCATCGCGCTGGGCCGGGAGCAGTTCGGTCTGCCCGAGCGGGAGCCCGGCATGTGGACGAACTTCATCCGCTGAGGCACGGCCATGATCAAAGCGCTTTTCTTCGATCTGGACGGCACGCTCCTGACCAGCGGCAAGACGATCGCCCCCTCCACCCGGGAGGCGCTGCTGGCCTGCCGCCGGCGCGGCGTGCGCGTGTATATCGCCACGGGCCGCTCTCCCCGGCTGGACCAGACGCTGGACTGGACCGGAGAGGATCTCGCCCTCTTTGACGGTGGCGTCTTCTCCAACGGCGCCTGCGTCATGCTGGACGGGCGCAGCCGCTGGGCGCACATCGACCCCGACGCCGTCCGCACCTGCGCCGCCCTCGCCGGGCAGCACGGCGTGCGCATCTCCCTGCACATGGACGACGGCGCGCATGCCTTCAATTTCAGCCTGCCCCGGAGCGTCTGGGGTCCCTGGGGCACGACGGAGGAGAACATCATCCCGCTGAATGAAAACGCGCTCCGCCGCACGGTGAAGATGCTCTTCTTCCACGAAAACCTGGTCGATTCCGTGACGCTCCTGCCCCCTGCCCTGCTGGAGGATCTCCGGCGCAGCGTCGGCGACCGGGTGAGTCTGTACCTGACCGACCAGGGCCGGACCATCCAGGCCGCCGCCAGCCACGTCAGCAAGCTCACCGGCGTCGAAGCCATCCGCACCGCCCTGTCCCTCTCCCCCGACGAGATCGCCGTCTTCGGCGACGACCTGAACGACCTGCCCATGCTGACCCGCTACCCCCACAGCATCGCCATGGGCAACGCCGTCCCCGAAGTAAAACGCGCCGCCTCCCTCGTGACCGCCTCCAACGACGACGACGGCATCGCTCAGGCACTGCGGGAACTGGGGATGTGACGTGGGCCTCCGGCGGCCCGGGACTCTGTCCCGGGACCCTGCAAGGGTCTTCGACCCTTGACCCGTTTTGGGGAGTGTTTGTTGGCTTTTCCTTTGCGGGGGGCACGGGGCGTGACAGACGCCCCGCGACGCACTCGTGCGGCAACGCCAGCCGGAGTTGTGCGCCCGCCGTGCAGAGCACGGCGGATCACGGCTGCTCTGACGTGCAGCGTGGGGACGAAGGCTTGTGCATCTTGTTGCGCGCGCTTTGGCTCGGCAAGGGAGGGCTTTGCCCGACTAGCGAGAGCTATTGCTTGCAATAGCCGAGCGTAGTCAGCGCCGGTTTTCTAGCGATGACCGCAGTCATCTGCGAGCTGAGCTCGCAGAGTTCTCGCGTCGCCCATACCGGTCTTCATCCTTGATGTAGTGGGAGGCGGCCGGATAAGCAGGTCGAAGACCCCCTGCGGTGGGGTACGGGAGTTACTGCGGCTGAAACGTGTTTAGCTTTTTTTCCTTTGCCTATGGTGCTTTCCGGGGCGCTTGTTTTGGCCGCTGGGCGGCTATCCATTTTCATCTCTATTTGGCCGCACCGCTGCGCTGTCGCTCGGTGCGGCTTTTGCTTTTCGCTTCGCGCTTTTTCTGCTTCAGCTTGCGCTTTCCCGGGTATCCTTTCCTGTATGGAGGCCATGCAGAAATTCGCGTGTTCGCCTTGTGTAACGGGAACAAACGTGCTATAATAGCCCCGATACTCCATCCGCAGAGGTACATTATCATGAACGAAAACATCGTCATCCGCGGCGCACGGGAAAACAACCTGCGCAACGTCGATCTGACCATCCCGCGGGACAAGCTGGTCGTGATGACCGGTCTGTCCGGCTCGGGCAAGTCCTCGCTGGCCTTCGACACCCTTTATGCCGAGGGACAGCGGCGCTATGTGGAGAGCCTGTCCAGCTATGCCCGGCAGTTCCTCGGGCAGATGGAAAAACCGGACGTGGACATGATCGAAGGCCTGTCCCCTGCCATCTCCATCGACCAGAAGACCACCAGCCGCAACCCCCGTTCCACTGTCGGCACGGTGACGGAGATCCACGATTATCTGCGCCTGCTGTGGGCGCGGGCGGGTCACCCCCACTGCCCCTCCTGCGGCAAGGAGATCCGCCAGCAGACCGTGGACCAGATGGTCGACGCCATGTGCAAATATCCGGAGCGGACGCGCTTCCAGGTGCTCGCGCCCGTCATCCGCGCGAAGAAGGGCGAGCACGTCAAGGTCTTCGAGGAGGCTCGCAAGGCCGGCTTCGTACGCGTGCGCGTGGACGGCGAGATGTACGAGATCGACGAGGTGCCCGCGCTGGACAAGAAGAAGCGCCACTCCATCGAGATCGTCGTGGACCGCCTGATCGTCCGTCCGGGCAAGGAGTTCCAGTCCCGCCTGGCCGACTCCATCGAGACGGCCACCGCCCGCTCCGCCGGTCTGGTCATCTTCGACATGATGGACGGAAACGAGCTGCTCTTCTCCATGAATTACGCCTGCCCGGACTGCAACATCTCCATCGAGGAGCTGGCGCCGCGCATGTTCTCCTTCAACAGCCCCTTCGGCGCCTGCCCTGTCTGCTCCGGCCTTGGCAGCCGGATGGTCATCAGCGAGGAGATCCTCTTCCCCGACCGCAGCCTGTCCCTGCGGCAGGGCGGCCTGAACGCCATGGGCTTCAACTCCGCCGACACGGGCGGCGTATCCGCGCAGTACTTCGCCGCCCTGGGCGAAAAGTACGGCTTCACCATGGACACCCCGGTGAAGGACATCCCCGCCAAGGGCATGAAGGCGCTCCTCTACGGCACCGGCGCGGAGAAGCTGACCCTCGTGTACGACACGCCCACCGGGCAGGGCAAGTACACCACAACCTTCGAGGGCGTGATCCCCGCGATGGAGCGCCGCTATCAGGAGACCTCCTCCGAGGCGATGAAGATCGCCTATGAGGAATACATGGCCGAGGAGCCCTGCCCGGCCTGCAACGGACAGCGCCTGAAGCCGGAATCCCTGGGCGTGACGATCGGCGGACGCAACCTCGCCGAGGTGTCCGACATGGCCATCGGCAAGGCGCGGGAATTCTTCCGCAACCTCACGCTGTCCGAGACGGAAACGATGATCGCCGCGCCCATCCTCCGGGAGATCGACGCGCGCATGGGCTTCCTGATCGACGTGGGCCTGAGCTACCTGACGCTCTCCCGCGCGGCGGGCAGCCTCTCCGGCGGCGAGGCGCAGCGCATCCGCCTGGCGACCCAGATCGGCTCGGCGCTCATGGGCGTGCTGTACATTCTGGACGAGCCCTCCATCGGCCTGCACCAGCGGGACAACCAGAAGCTGATCGCCACGCTCAAGCGCATGCGCGATCTGGGCAACACGCTGATCGTCGTCGAGCACGACGAGGACACGATGAAGGCGGCCGACTGGATCGTCGATATCGGCCCGGGCGCGGGCATCCACGGCGGCAGCATCGTCGCCGAGGGTACCTACGAGGACATCTGCCGCAACCCCGACAGCATCACCGGCGCGTTCCTCTCCGGCCGGCGGAAGATCGCCCTGCCCGCATCGCGCCGCACGCCCCACGGCTTCCTGACCGTGAAGGGCGCGCGGGAGCACAACCTGCGCGGCATCGACGCCTCCTTCCCGCTGGGCTGCCTGTGCTGCGTGACGGGCGTTTCCGGCTCGGGCAAGTCGAGCCTGGTCAACGGCATCCTGCATCCCTACCTGGCCAAGGTGCTCAACCGCGCCAAGACCCGCGCCGGCAAGTTCGACAGCATCGAGGGCATCGAACAGCTTGACAAGATCATCTGCATCGACCAGAGCCCCATCGGCCGCACGCCCCGCTCCAACCCGGCCACCTACACCGGCCTGTTCGACCAGATCCGCAAGATCTTCGCCGCCACCCCCGAGGCCAAGGCCCGAGGCTACAAGGAGAACCGCTTCTCCTTCAACGTCAAGGGCGGCCGGTGCGAGAGCTGCTCCGGCGACGGTCTGGTGAAGATCGAGATGCACTTCCTGCCCGATATCTACGTCCCCTGCGAGGTCTGCAAGGGCCGCCGCTACAACCGCGAGACGCTGGAAGTGACCTACAAGGGCAAGAACATCTACGACGTGCTGGAAATGAACGTGGAGGAGGCGATGGGCTTCTTCGAGAACCATCCATCCATCCTGCGCAAGCTGGAGACACTCTACGACGTGGGTCTGGGCTACATGAAGCTCGGTCAGGCGTCCACGACCCTCTCCGGCGGCGAAGCGCAGCGCGTGAAGCTGGCGACGGAGCTGAGCCGCAAGGCAACAGGCAAGACGGTATATGTGCTGGACGAGCCGACGACGGGATTGCACATGGCGGACGTGGAGAAGCTGATCAGCGTACTGCAGCAGCTGACGGACGCGGGCAACACGGTGATTGTGATCGAGCACAATCTGGATGTGATCAAGGTTGCGGACTGGCTGATTGATCTGGGACCAGAGGGCGGCGACGACGGCGGCACGATCGTATGCGCCGGCACGCCGGAAACGGTGGCGCAGTGTGAGGGGTCTTATACGGGGCAGTTTTTGAAGCCCCTGCTAAATCAATAAGCAAAGGATGCGGGAAAACGGGTCAAGGGGTGAAACCCCTTGCGGGGTGGAGGGGCGGCGCCCCTCCCCGTCGGAGACCCCGCGCCCGCAAGCGCAAACCCCCACGCGCCTTTCACGAATCCGAAGGATTCGTAGAAACAGCCCGCTCAACCCCAAAGGAATCCTTCTCCCGAAACACACCCCATCACAACCAACAAAGGGGTATGTTTCGGGATTTTTTCATTTCCCCGCCGCCCCACCCCGCGCATCTCCCCCCGGAATAAAGGAAAAAGCGCTCCTCCTGTCGAATCAAGCAGCATACCCAAGCAAACCGGAAAAAGGCGGTGACACCATGCCTCTGATCTCCGTAATCATCCCCACCCGCAACCGCCGCGAGCTGCTGCTGCGCGCCATCGACAGCGTCCTGATACAGACGCATGCCGACCTCGAGGTCATCGTGGTGGACGACGCCTCCGACGACGGCACGCAGAGCGCCGTGCTGGACATCCGCGACGACCGCGTGCGCTACCTGCACCTGACAGAGAACGTTGGCGCCTGCGCCGCCCGCAACCGGGGCGTCGATATGGCGCGGGGCGAGTACATCGCCTTCCAGGACAGCGACGACGTGTTCCACGAGGACAAGCTCGCCAGCCAGCTGGCCTACCTGAGGGAGACGGGCGCGGACGTGACCGCCTGCGCGATGAACCGCGTCCGCTGGGACGGCGTGCAGGAGGCCTTCCCGCCCAATGCGGAAAACCGCGAGCTGACCTACGCGGAGCTGCTGCTGGAAAACCTGTGCAGCACCCAGTGCATCCTCGGCCGGGCAGAGGTGTTCCGCACGGTCCGCTTCGACGAGGGGCTGCCGCGCCTGCAGGACTGGGACCTGATGCTCCGCGTCGCCCGGCAGTTCCTCGTCATGCTGGACGCACGTCCGCTGGTGGATGTGCACCTGCAGCCGGACAGCATCTCCCAGCAGCCGGGGAAGCTCCTGACCGCCCTGCAGAGGATGTACGCGCGGTACCACGCGGACATCGCAGGCGAAAACACGCTGATCATCCGCGAGCAGCGGGTGGATGTGCGCTGGCTGCAGAGCATCCTCGACGCGGCGGAGATGTGCGGGGAGGACCCATGGACGCAGGAGCTGCTGGACCACGCGCCCGCCTGGATCTACCGCCGGGGCGAGGCAGCAAAATACGCCCGGACGCTCATCCACGTCAGCACCGCCCGGCAGGACAGCGCCCTGCTGCCCGATACCCTCGTGCTGTACATGAACCTGCGCTGCTACGCCCCCGCGCCGGGCACCCGCTATCTGCCCCTGCCGCTCCTGCGGGACGCGCTGCGCTGCAATCCGCAGGGCGTGTCCTTTGACGGCAGGTGGGACGACCGCAGCGCGGAGGCGGACGAAGCGGAGGATGAAGCCGGGACGAAGAGCAGAAAAGAGACGAAGAGCGGAAAAGGGACGAAGTCCCCCCTGCCCGAGGCCATCCGCCAGCTGACCGCCCGGTATGACCGGCGGCTGGTGTGGGATGTGCTCAGCGACGCCTTCGGCGGCCCGGCCGTCGCATCTGCGCTGGCGGAGACCGACCTGATGCTCATGCCGGAATGGGCCGCGGCGCTGCAGGGGCTCGAGATGCACGTGCGCACCGGGCCGGTGAAGCGCATCGGCGTGTATTACCACAGCCTGCACGGCGGCGGCGTACAGCAGACCGCTGCGGCGCTGATCCGCCTGTGGGTGCAGATGGGCCGCGAGGTGGTGCTGATCACCTCGACCGAGCCGACAGAGGCGGATTATCCCCTGCCCGAGGGCGTGGTGCGCCGGGTGATCCCCGCCTTCGACCACCTCAACGGCGAATCCCGCCGACAGCACATCCGGGAGCTGGTGCACGCGGCACGGCTGTGCGATCTGTTCGTCACCCACGCCTGGGCGGACCCGATGATCCTCTTTGTCCTCCTGGCCGTCCGCAGCGCCGGCGTACGCTTCCTGGTGCACACCCACAGCGTGTTCACCATGCCGCTGCTGGAAAAGACGATGTTCGACCGGTTCATGTGCCTGCCGGATGTGTACGCGCTGGCGGACGGGGTGATCGCCCTGTCCGAAGCGGACCGGCAGTACTGGTCGCAGGTGAACGCCCGCGTCTACACGACCGTGAACCCCCTGACCTACGACCCGAAGACCGCCGTCTGCAGCCCGCTGACCGGCCGCACGATCCTCTGGGCCGGGCGCATCTCCCCCGAGAAGCGCCCCATGGACGCCATCGCCATCATGCAGCACGTCACCCAGCACGTGCCGGACGCGCGCCTGATCATGCTCGGCGGCGGCGACGACGCGCTGATGGGCACCCTGCGCGGGCAGATCATCGCCAGCGGTCTGGCCGGCAAGGTGGAGCTGGTCGGCTTCCGGCAGGACCTGCGCGAATACTACCGGCAGGCGGACGTCTTCCTGTGCACCAGCAGCTACGAGGGCTTCAGCCTCACCATGGCCGAGGCCATGACCTTCGGCGTGCCCGTGGTCACCTATGACATGCCCTACCTCACCGTCCTGCAGGGCGGCGGCCACCTGTCGGTGCGCCCGGGCGACGTGTATGCCGCCGGGAATGCGCTGATCCGCCTGCTCAGCGACGCCGCGCTCCGCCGCAGCCTCGGCGCACAGGCGCGGGAGCATGTCGAGCGCCGCCTGATGATCGACCAGCGCGCCGTGTGGCAGCGCATCTTCGACGATCAGGTACGCAATGTGCCGCCGATGGTGCTGACCAACGCGCAGGCCGTCATGCTGCGGACCATCCGGGAGCACATGGCCGTCAGCCGCCAGCTGAACGCCGCAGAGGGCTCGCCGCAGATCTATCAAACCGCCTTCGTGCCCATGCCGGAAAAGGGCCCCGCCCGGACGCTGCGCAAGAAGGCCGCCACATTCCTGCAGGTGCTGCTGATCAACGGCCCCAAAGGCATCCTGCAGATCCTGAAGCAGAAAAGGAGCAACGATCATGAACACGCTTGACGCCATCGCCGCCCGCCGCAGCTACCGCGGCAAGTACCTGAGCGCCCCCGTCCCCCGCGAGCATCTGACGCAGATCATGGAGGCCGGCCTGCGCGCGCCCTCCGGCTGCAACAAGCAGACCACCAGCCTCATCGCCGTGGACGACCCGGCGCTGCTCCAGGCGCTCCACGCCGTCATCCAGCCGCCCATCGGCGAGACCGCCCCGGCGATGATCTGCGTGCTGACCCGGCCCGTCATCGCCTACCGCGACCGCACCTTCTACGTGCAGGACTACGCCGCGGCGATCGAGAACATGCTGCTGGCCATCGCCGACCTGGGCTACGAGAGCTGCTGGATCGAAGGCCACGTGACCGATACGGACCGCATCGGCGACCAGATGGCCCGCATCCTCGGCGTGCCGGAGGAATACCAGCTGGTGTGCTTCCTGCCCGTGGGAAAGGGCGCGGAGGACGTGAAGCCCCCGAAGAAGCTGCCGCTGGAAAGCCGCTGCAGCTTCAACGGCTTCGGTAAGTGATGCGCTTTGGGACGCGCGAACGCTGCTTTGCGCCGCCGCAGCGCGGTATTGGGCAGGTTCCCCTTGCCCGCCCCGGCCGCATCTGCTACCCTTGAAGCATCCCGAAAGACCAAGGAGGTTTACCCATGAAGCAGGTCATCCCCGGCGAACGCTACGAAGAACACGGCTCCCGCAACATCTGGTTCTACCTCGCCCTCGGCCTGATCTGGCTCGCCGGCTCCGTCCTGCGCACCATCAAGGACGGCTGGACGCCGCTGACCGTGCTGTGGTGGATCTGCTCTGTGCTGTATCTCCTCACCTCGTTCCTGTGGTCCCGCCATCTGCTGATCGCCGACGAATCGGGCATCACCTTCCGCAGCGCCGCGAAGCTCCGCACGCTGCGCTGGGACGAGATCGTCCGCATCGTCGAATACCAGGACAGCCTCCGCTACGCCAACGGTCTGCATGTGTACGCCGCGGACGCGCCGGACAAGCCGATCTTCCTCTCCCGCGACGAGGAGCTCCGCGCGGTCGTCAAGCGGTACTGCGCCTGCCCCATCGAGAAGCTTTCCTGACCGCCAGAGGTGACGCATGAGCCGCAAATCCCGCCGACGCGCCGCAGAAAGGAAGCTGCGGCATACCGCGCCGCCCGCCGTGGCGCTGATCATCCTGCTTGCCGGGCTGTTCCTGGGGACGATGTTCGCCCTGCCGGAGCGGATCGTCCCCCGGGAGGAGGCCGTCCGGGTGACCGCCGCCCTTCAGGAGGCGCAGGGCGTCACCCGCCGCCGCACCGGCAGCCGGAACCGGAAGCTGAACACGATCCGGCTCTGCTTTTCCGACCATGACCCGCTGTTCATCCGCCGCGCCGCCTCCACGGAGGAGCTGCTCGCCGCCCTCAGCGCCCTTCCGGAGGGCACGGTCTGCGACATGCTCGTCCCACCCGGCGGCGCCACCCTCCTGTCCCTGCACATCGGCGGGCAGGAGGTCATCACTTATGCGGATACCGCCGAACAGATCGCCCGCAGGAATGCCGCCGGACCGCTCATCGGCCTGCCCTTCTTCCTCATGGGCGGCTACGGCGCGTGGAGCCTGCTGAGGCGCTGGCAATACCGCCGCACGCCGGCTTCACAAATGTAACAACTGCGCCCGCCGGAATGGAAATCCCCTTCCAGCCCGTTGTGTAGGTGAAAACCACAACGGAAGGAGCGATCCCCATGCGACCCATGACCCGTATGTTGTCCCTTGCGCTTGCCCTGTCCCTGCCCCTGTGCGCCCACGGCGAGGACGATTCCCGCCGCTGGATCGAGGACATCACGAAGATGCGATCCATCCCCCTAGCCGACGCCGCCCGGCTGGACGCGGGCTTCACCCGCCCGGCCATCGAACACACCGGCGACGTGGCTGCCGCAGCCCTCGCCTGGGCGGAGACGGACATCCTGCACGGCGGCATAAACAAAACGACGACCGGCGACCTGTCCCTGTTCATGATGCAGGACGGCGAAAGCTGGCTGGCGACCCTCACCCACGGGGAGGACACCGTGCTCCTCACGCTGGACGCGAAGGGCCGCCTCCTGGGCTACAGCTGCATGGACGACCCCATTGCCTTCTACGAGGGCGCTCTCCCCAGGGGCACGGACGAGGCCATCCTGTCCTACATCACCCACTTCGCCCGCATGAACGGCTCAGAAGCCGTCACCGGCTATGAGCGGCAGGCTGTCCGGTGGGACGGCGATGGCTACGACGTGCGCGTGACCGCCTCCGCCCTGCTGGACGGAACGCCGTGCACCTTCACCATGTCGCTGGAGACGATGGCCTTCACGGAGGTGGACTGTCCCCTGCCCGCCGGAATGCAGACCGCGACCGAAGCGATGCGCCTGGCGATGACGACCCCCGTTCCCGCCGCGTACGAGACCTTCCAGATCACCCTGGGCGGCGAGAACGTCGCGGTGCACGCCATCGACCGCCGAACGCAGGGCGACGCCTTCTCCCAGTGGCCGGAGGACGCGCGGACCCGCGAGGAGGTCTTCGCCATTGCCCTGCAGGCGCTGATGGATGAGACCGGTCTGACCCTCGCCGACGTGACCGCCGAGCCCTTCATCTACGGCTACGACGCGGAGTCCGATATGCACCGCTGGCAGCTGAACTTCGACGCCTTCGCCACCCCCTCGGACGGGTATGAATACGCCGTGTACATCCGCGATTCGGACGGCGCGGTGCTGGGCGTCTGGGGGCCGGAGGAGGCCAACGGGTAAATGTTGCCCACAGAGCCATCATTGTCCCGGAGGTGATCCCCTTGCCGCATCAGAATCCGCCGCCGCCCCGCAGCTTTTGGGTGCATGTTTTCTGGGTCGCGGTGCTGTGCGCGATGCTCTTCGCGCTGATCGGCCTGACGGTCTTCCTGACGGACGGGCGCGACATCGGCGACTTCACCCGCACGGACTGGCAGATCTTCGGCGCGTTCCTCTTCGCCGGCGCGGTCGACCTGATCGCCGCGTTTTACATCGCCGGCAGATGCAGGCAGTGCCTTGCCGAACAGCGCCGCCAGGTCTTCCTCGCCCACCTGCACGAAGGGATCGACCCGGCGGACTGCGCCTGCGTGCTGCCCGACTGCGTGGACGACCGCCGCGCGCTGATCCGGCAGGACGGGGACAGCTACCTCGTCAGCGTCGATGTCTACGACGACGCATCCGCCGCATGGCAGCCGGAGTCGCCCGTATACCGCGCCGCGACCCGCGGGGACATCCTGCATTTCCTGCAGGACGAATGCGATTTCTACGTCGAACCGGAGGACGTCGGCAGCCTCCCGGACAAAGCTGAATAAACGCAAATCACCCCCGGAGCATCCGCCAAAACAGCAGGGCTCCGGGGGTGTTCCGTATGCAATTACAGCGCCTTCAGGGTAAAGGTGAAGGAGTAGGGCTTGTCAGCGGGATAGCAGTACTTGGGCAGAGTGGGTGCACCCCAGCTGTCGTCGCCGCCCACGCCCTTGCGGAACATGGCCACGTCCAGCACGGTCTGGGTGGGGCCCACCAGGTCGCTCTGGTGGCGCGCCGCCGCCAGCTGCTCGGGCAGCCAGTGCTGCACGCTGACCTCCAGCGCCTCGCCGGTCACGAGGATGCCGTGGTGCTCGTCGTCGGTGACGGACAGGCTCTGTACGCCGCCGCGGTTGCCGCTCTCCTGCGGGTTCAGATAGGGGCTCATGCCCTGCGCCACCTTGTAGCTGTGCCAGCCCAGGTAAGCGCCCTCGCGGCGGTCGTTGTAGTTCTCCTCCGGGCCGTAGCCGTAGTAGTTGACCGTATCCAGCCGGGGATCCAGCTGGAAGCTCAGGCCCAGCGCAGGCATGTCCGGCAGATCGGGAACGCCCGGCCAGTTGACCGTCACGTCCAGCGCGTCATCCGTGCGGATGGTGTAGACCACGCTCATCTCGAAGTCCTTGAGCATGGGCGTGGAGTAGCGGTAGGTGACGGTCGTGCGGCTCTCCGCGGTCTCCACCTGGGCATGATGCCGCCAGTTGTAGCGGCTGATGAGGTGATAGACGCCCTCGCGGACGTTGTAGCCGTTGCCGCAGTCGTTGTCCGTGGGCGCGCGGAAGAGGCTCAGCTGCGGCTGGCAAAGGAGGGTCTCCCGGCCGGCCTTGTCGCGGAAGGCGATCAGCCCCTTGCCGCGCTCGAACATCAGCCCCAGACCCTTGCCGCGCACGCCGACGTTGTTGTCGCTCAGGACAGGCCGGGGCGCGCAGTCCGGCTTCTCCTCGCGGACCATCTCGCCGTAGACAGTCTGGCCGTAGCTCAGCACCGTACCGGCGGACAGCAGCCCCTGCTGCTCCAGCAGCACCAGATAGCAGGTCAGCACCACCTGCCCCTCGGCGGGCAGCTTCCCGTAGGGGAGGTTGATGTGCTTGGATTCGCCCGGGGCGATCTCCGGCAGGATGATCTCGCCGGCCTTGACGGGCATCATGTCATTCTCGACCGTCCAGCGCAGCGCATAGCCCTTCAGAGCCGCGAACTGCTTGCGGTTGACGATGGTCACGCCGGTCTTGCCCGGGCGCAGGAACACATCGCGGAACAGGTAGCGCACCTCCTGCGCCTTGGCGGAGAGAGTGCGATCAGCCAGGACGATGCCGTTGCCGATGAACTGCCAGTCCGTCGGGCGGTCGCCGAAGTCGCCGCCGTAGGCAAAGCGCTCCTCCCCGTTGGGGGCGGTCACGCGCAGGCCCTGATCCACATAGTCCCAGATGAAGCCGCCCTGGTACATCGGGTACTTGTCCTCCAGCGCGGTGTACTCGCTCATGCCGCCGCAGGAATTGCCCATGGCGTGCATGTACTCGCAGTTGATAAAGGGGCGCTGGGGATCACTTTTGAGGTACTTCTCGATATCCGCCGCCTTCATGTACATGTGGCTGAGCATATCGGAGGTGTGGCGGTAGCGCGGGTCGTGGACGCAGCTCTCGTAATGCACCAGGCGGGTGGGGTCGTTCTGGCGGAAATACTCGGACAGCTGGAACAGGACGCTGCCGCCCCAGCTTTCGTTGCCGCAGGACCACATCAGCACGCAGGCATGGTTCTTGTCCCGCTCGAGCATGCCGCGGCCGCGGGCGATGACCGCATCGAGCCATTCCGGCTTGTCCCCCGGCACGACCCAGTCATGCATGGGTGCCCACGTGCCGTGGGTCTCGATGTTCGTTTCGTCGATGACGTACAGGCCGTACTCGTCGCACAGGCGGTAGAAGGCCGTGCAGTTGGGGTAGTGGCTGGTACGGATGGCGTTGATGTTCAGGCTCTTGCAGATCTGAATGTCCTTCAGCAGCGTCTCATAGGGCACCGCGCGGCCATGGTCGCAGTCGAACTCATGCCGGTTCACGCCGTGGAAGACGATGCGCTTGCCGTTGAGGCACATGATCCTGTTGATCATCTCGAACTGGCGGAAGCCCACCATCGTCCGGCTGACCTCGGTCACGCGGCCCAGAGCGTTGGTCAGCGTCACGGTGAGGGCGTAGAGGTTCGGCTCCTCCGCAGACCAGAGCTTCACGCCGGAGACGACGTTGTCAAACGCCACCTGCCTCTGGCCGCCGATGGCCTTCGTCTCCTCGTAGAGCACCGTACCGTCCCGCCCGGCGAGGGTCACGCGGGCCTGGCCGCCGCACTGACCGGCGATGGTCAGCAGGGTCTCCAGATGCGCGGTGGTATAGTTGTCCGTCAGGGGCGTGCGCACGCGCAGGTCGGCCAGATGGCTCTCCGGCCACAGATGCAGGCTCACGCTGCGGTGGATGCCGCTCCAGCGCCAGAAGTCCTGATCCTCCAGCCAGGAGCCGCTGCAGCGCTTGAAGATGCGCAGCACCAGCCGGTTCTCGCCCACGCGCACGAAGGGCATGATGTTGAAGGCATGGGAGGTGAAGCTGTCCTCGGTGTAGCCGACCTCATGGCCGTTGACGTACACCAGCGCCGCCGCCTCCACGCCCGCCAGGTGCAGCACGATCCGGTGCTGCATGTCCTTCAGGGACAGGGTGAAGGTCTTCACGCAGGTGACGGTGGGGTTGTACTCCCCGGAGACCTGCGGCGGCACCAGCTCCTCATGGCCGTCCCACGGGTACTGGCTGTTGACGTACTGCGGGCCGTCCCAGTCGGGATTGACCAGCTGGAACTCGCAGGGCACGGTGATCTCCTTCAGCCCGGCGTCCATGGAGGGGCCGGTCAGCAGCGCATCCGGTGCACCGGCAGGGTTCATGGCGAAATGCGCCTTCCACACGCCGTCCAGCGGGCGCACAAGGGAGGAAACGCCCTCCTCCGCCTCCTGATGGGTCGCAAAGAAGTCATGGTCGGAACAGGGGGGCAGCGTGTTGACCGCCACGGTCGTCGGGTCGGACAGCCATGCAGCGGTGAAGTGTTCTCCTCGGGCAGTGCTCATTTCGGGCAGCTCCTCTCATTTGCTGTGGGGGATCCGGGCGTTACCACGGGGATGCTCCGCCGTTTCACTCCAGCGGCGCAGATTCCTCGAAGGGGTAGTAGGTGTTGTCCTCGAAGGACTTGATCAGCACGAAGTACCGGTCGTGCTCGCGCCAGCCCGCGCCGGTGGACTCGTAGGACTCCGTTTCGATGACGCAGTCCGGCAGCTTCTCCTGGAGCTTTGCGACCTCCTCGTCCGTCAGGTTCGGGTTGTAGGAGATGTGCAGGCGCTGCAGGCTCGTGCAGGAATACAGCGGCGACAGGTCCGTGATGTTGTTGTGGCACAGGTTCAGGTCCAGGAGCTTCGTGTGGTTCGCCAGGGCGGAAATATCGGTGATGTCCTGCATGAACAGCTCGATGTACTCCAGCTCGTACAGCTCCGCCAGCGGGGACAGGTCCGTCACCGGCTTCTTGGAGTCGATGCAGATCAGCCGCCGCAGCTTGGGATAATTGGTCAGGAAGCTGAGGTCGGAGACGTTGTTGTGACCCACGTCGATGGCGATCAGGTCCGGGAAATACTGCAGGTACTCCCAGATCTGCTTGCTGGTGTAGCGGGGATCCTGCCGTCCCTTGGCGGTGGAGAAGGCCGTCGCGTCCGAGCGCAGGCGCACCCGGCGGCCGCTGCAGACCAGCCAGTCCAGCGTCCAGCTGAACTCCACCTCCGGGTACTTCGTCAGCAGGTAATTGGCCATGCCGTCCCGGCTGGGGCGGTATTTGTTCATGATGACCTTTTCGATGCCCGGCAGCGCGTCCAGCGCAGCGGCGATGGCGCTAAGCTTGGCCTCGCCCTTGGGAGTGTCCAGATCCATCACGGTGTCCTCGCTGGAGATGGTGGCATTGCCCAGCTTCACCGTCCAGATGAAGTGCACCTGGGGCAGCGCGGCGACGAGCTTGCCCTTGTTCTGGGTGGAAAGGTTCACGCCCGTCAGATCGACCGTGGTGATCTCCGGATACGCCGCCAGATCGCTGATGAGGGTCTTGATCTTGCCGTCGGGGTTCTTCAGGCTCCGCAGGTCCAGGGTCGTGGCGCCCTGAGGCACCTCCACCCCCAGCACATCCGCCGAGGCGGCGACGGGCAGCAGGAGCACCATCACCAGCAGGAGAAGCAGCTTGCGCATGGCATGTCATTCCTTTCCGAGATGTTCGTCGATGTAGGCGATCAGGGGCTTGCGGCGGATCAGGTCCCGGTGCTCCCGGTACCAGGCATACGCCTCCTGCAATCCCTGCGCCAGCGGCGTCACGTCCGGCAGCAGCCGCTGCTGGCACGCCGTATCCAGATGGTAGGCATAGTTCAGGAAGGGGAAGTAGCTCCGCTGCGGGACGGACGCATCCACCCGGACGAAGCGCAGCGTTTTCCCGGCGGCCGCATAGCACAGCTCCACCCATTCCCGGACGGTCACGGGCCGGGGATCGCCGGTGTTGATGATGTGCTCCTCCGGCGGCTGTTCAAGGATACGCTCCATCAGCCGGCACAGATCCCGCACATGGAAGAACTGCAGGGGCATCTCCCCCTCTCCCGGCAGGAAGAAGGGCCGGTCCGCCTCCGCGCAGTCAAAGACGAAGGCCTCCCGGTGCACCTCGTTGCCCGGGCCGTACAGGTAGGGCGGGCGCAGGATGTACGCCCCCGGCATGCGGGCCAGCAGATGCTGCTCCGCAGCGATCTTGTCCGTGCCGTAGGCGCCCCAGTGGACGTTTGGTCCCACGGGCATGTCCTCCCGGAAGGGCTGCGGGAGCGTCTCCGGGTACACGGCGGAGGAGGAGACCATCACACAGCGCGGTACATCGCCCACCGCGTCCAGCAGCGCGTCGATGTCCCGGGCGTTGTAGGCCGTCACGTCCAGCACCGCGTCGAAGCCCCCGCCCCGCAGGTCCAGCCCCGGCTCCAGCCGGTCGCGGCAGAGATGGCGCACGCCTTCGGACTGCCGGCGGCTGCCCCGGTTCAGGACCGTCACCTCATGCCCCCGCGCCGCGAAATACTCCGCCGCCGCGCGGCTGACGAACACCGTGCCGCCTGTGATCAGAATCCGCATACCCTTCCCCCGTTGCCGTTTCTTACTTCTTGGGCTTGCCGTCGTACCAGTCGGTATGCACCAGCTCGCTCTGGCCGATGCCGAAGAGCTCGTGCTGGTTGCGCGGAGAGCCGACGGAGGTGTCCTTGCCGGTGCGGTTGAGCTTCTCGCCCATGAAGATCATGACCGAGGTGCTGCCGCCGTCCAGCATGAACGTCTCGTTGCAGCCCATGCCGTAGAGCAGCATGCCGATCTGGTTGATGGTCATGCCCTTGGGGCCCTTGGGCACACGGCCCTCGCAGTCCACGAAGAAGTAGTGGCCGGGCTCGACCATGCCCACGGCGCAGCGGGGCTCCTGCTGGGAGGCGTTCTTGCCGTCATAGATGCGCAGCTCGCCGTCGTCGGCCAGATAGGGGCCGAAGGACAGCGCATCGCGCACATCGCCCAGCGCCAGCAGCTCGTCGGCGGAGATGGACTTCACCTTGTGCACCGAGATGCTGCCGTCCTCATGGATCGCCATGGTATCCAGCGGCGGGAACGCGGGGTTCTTGTTGTTGTTCATGTTGTAGAGGACCTTGTAATCGCGGATGATGTTGCCCACGGTGTTGCCCTGGTCCACGCGGTAGGGATAATAGTCACCGTTGACGGCAAACACCAGGCGGGAACTCTGCGCGAGGGTCTGGGGATAGATCTGCTGGTTCTTGTAGATCGCATTGACCCAGGTGTGCTGCCTGAACTGCTCCGCCTCCACGTCGAACTTGACCTCGGCCACGAAGTAGCGCTGGCAGGGATCCTCCATGTCATACTGGATGATCTCCACCTGCAGGGTCGGGGACAGATAGGCCCACAGGCCCTTTTCCATATCCTCGAAGAGGAACTCGCCCTCGGTCAGGAAGCCCTCCTCGTCGCGGTTGTCCGGATAGGGGATCAGGGACACGTCGCTGGAGACCGCGCTCTCAAAGGGCACGCGGCAGGCGGCGCGCACCATGCTGTCGTCCCGCTCGCCCAGGGCCTGGATCGCCGAAAGGACGTCGCCGTCCATCGTCATCTGCTGCGGCACGGCCCACAGTCCGCCGGTCGCCGCATCGGCCAGCTCGTAATCCGGGTCGATGGCGTTGGCGGAAGCCTTCTTCATCACCATCGCCGTCACCTCGCCGCCGTCCACCAGCAGCATCGGCTTCACGCTGCGCAGCCAGGAGGCGACCGTCGCCGTCACCTTCTTTTCGCCCCAGTTCTTGAGGGCGTTGGCGGGCGTGCGGGTCGATTCGGCATAGCCGCCGAAGATGGGCGTCGTCCTCAGACCCGCCTCCCACAGCGCGTCAGTGACCTCCAGCACGCTCTGGGACGGCCGGGTCAGGCTGGCGATGGTGATGCTGCGGCCCTGCTGCGTCCACTCGGTGATGCGGGAGACGTCAAAGCCCGTGAGGGTATCCACCGTCAGCAGCACGTCGGTATCCCCGCCGGCCGCCCACTGGTGGAGCTCCTGCGGGAGCTCCGTATCCGTGAAGACACGCAGCTCGGCCAGAGGGGTGGTGCTGTCCGCGGAGTAGCTGATCAGCAGGCGCAGGCGGCCGCTGAGCGCCTTGTCCGACACGAGGACGCACTCCGGGCCGGGATTCTCCATCAGCACGGCCGTCTCCCACTTCTTCTTGCTGTTGAGGAACTGCAATTCGATCTTGGAGGGCGCAGAGTCCACGCGGACATAGGCTGCGCGGACCTTCTTGCCCTCCGGCAGGTCGCAGGTCGCGTCCGCCGACTTGCCCTTGGGGAAGCGGTGGACCGTTTCATCACTGCCGTCGGTCAGGACCGCCGCGTCGATCTTTTTGCTGCCGCCGGCCTTCCACGTCACCTCCAGCTCATCCGCCAGCACGGCAGCGGGAAGCAGGAGCAGCAGCAGACACACGAAAATCAGGATCCGTTTCATAAAACCGTTCGCCTCTTTGTCAGTCAGTTTCATTCCGCCCCGGGGACCAGGGTGGCAAAGTAGATGATATCGCCCACGGCGCGATCCTTGGGGATCTTGTTGATGCGCACGCCGCACAGGTACACGGAGGTGGAGTGGCCGCCGTCCAGGTTATAGGCCTGTACCGCGCCTTTCTCCTCACACAGGTCGGTCATCCGGCGCACGCTCAGGCCCGGATCGTCGCAGGCGATGAACAGGTAGTTCTTCTCCGCGCCCTCCGAGGCCAGCTGGCAGATGATCAGCCGCTCGTCCGGGGTGGGATAGCCGCAGGAGTTCTTCTCCGCGTACTTGAACTGCAGCCGCTCGCCGTTCTTGATCAGCGCCGGGCCGAAGGAGAACGCCTCGACGATCGTGTGCTCCTTGAGGAAGTTCTCGATCTTCGTCTTCGTCGGGGTCTCGATGATGACCAGGTCGCCATTCTCGTCCACGATCAGCATGTCCATGCCGTTGCGGATGTTGTAGCGGATCTTCTCGCCGCTGCGGTAGACCACGCCCACGTCGCGGTAGTTGTAGAAGTCGCCGTTGAAGGCGAGGACGGCGTTGTTCGCCTCGGCCATGGCAAAGACCGGCTGCGTGGTCTTGGAGCGGGGCTGGCCCGCCGTCGCCGTGCGCAGCTGGGACTTGTCCTGGATGGTGACGTACACATAATACACCGTCACCTCGTCCACCACGTCCGTCTCGATGTCGACCTTCAGGGAGCCGTCGCCATAATGCAGCCCGTCCTCCGACAGGGCGCCGGGGACCGCCTGATAGGGCGCAGGCCCGCCCAGGGGCAGCGCCGGATACGCCGCGCCCTCGCACAGCGCCGCCGCAGGCAGCAGCATGAGCGCCAGCAGCAGCGCCAGCAGCTTCTTCATCAAAATGCTCATTCCTTTCCATCGGCCTGCATGCACAGACCGGCCATTTTCCTTTTCCTATCAATTATACTCCCTCCGTCCTTCTTTGTCCAGCCGCCAACCCCCATCCCCCAAGGAATTTACGAAACAAAATAAATGGACGAACGGCGCAATCTGTGCTATACTGTAAGATGGTTTAATATGGCCAAGTGCTAACCGAGAAAGGGGAGCGAAAACCCTGCGATTAAAGAAATTGGAGCTCTACGGGTTCAAGTCCTTTGCCCAGCGGACGGAGATCGTCTTCGACGAGGGCATCACAGGCATCGTTGGCCCCAACGGCTCAGGAAAGAGCAACATCGGCGACGCAGTCAGATGGGTGCTGGGCGAGCAGAGCGCAAAGACGCTCCGCGGCGCTTCCATGGCGGACGTGATCTTCAACGGCACGCAGAAGCGCAAGCCCCTGTCCTACTGCGAGGTATCGCTGATCTTTGATAATGAGGACGGCGCGCTCCCCATGGAGACCGCCGAGGTGATGGTCACCCGCCGCGTCTACCGCAACGGCGAGAGCGAGTACTTCCTCAACCGCGCCGCCTGCCGCCTCAAGGACGTGATCGACCTCTTCCGCGACACGGGCATCGGCAAGGAGGGCTACTCCATCATCGGCCAGGGCCGCATCGACGAGATCCTCTCCCGCAAGTCCGAGGATCGCCGCCAGGTCTTCGAGGAGGCCGCGGGCATCGTCAAGTTCAAGGCCCGCAAGGAGGAAGCCGACCGCAAGCTCGAGCGCACGCTGGAAAACGCCGAGCGCCTGGACGACATCCTCGAGGAGCTCACCCGGCGCCTGGGTCCCCTGGAGGAGCAGAGCCGCAACGCCCGCGCCTACATGGCCTACGCTGAGGAGCTCAAGCACCTCGACATGAATCTGTTCCTCATCCGCTCCGACCGCGCGCGCCAGCGTCTGGCGGAACTCGACAGCGAGCTGATGACCATCCAGACCATTCTGGAGGACACCGAAGCCGCCCTCGCGGACAAGACGCAGCAGCGGGACGACGCGCAGGAGACCATCGCCGCGCTGGAAACGCAGGTGACCGACGCCCGCGAGCGCCTGATGCAGTGCGCCGCCAGCGTCCACGAGGCGCAGGAGCAGCTGACCGCCCTGCGCTCCCGCCAGGAGACGCGCCAGGAAAACCGCAGCCGTATCACCGCCGAGCAGGAGGACGCCGTCCGCCGTCTGGAGGAGCTGGAGAAGTCCTTCGGCGCCAGCGAGAGCGAGGTGCTCCGTCAGGAGGAGCTGATCGCACAGGCGGAGGCCGTCCTGGAACGCACGCAGAAGGCACAGGAGCGCGCCCTGCAGGAGGAGGAGGCCGCCGACGCCGCCCTCGAAGCCCACAAGGCCGCCGTCATCAGCCAGATGAACCGCCTCTCCGCCGTCAAGAACGACCAGACCCGCCTGACCACCATGCGCACGCAGATGGCCAGCCGCCTGGAGGAGCTGACCCGCTCGGCAGAGGACCTGACGGACACGGAGGGCGAGCTGACCGAAGCGCTTCAGGAGGCCGAACGCCTCGTCGCCATGGAGCAGGAGCGCCAAAGCGCGATGCAGACCGCCCTGCGCGAGCGTCAGGCGGAGTTCGACGCCCATGACGCCGCCCTGAACGCCCAGCGCACCCGTGCCGAGGAGCTCAGCTCGAAGCTGCAGGCCGCCGCCAGCCGTCACGCGGTGCTCAGCGAGATGACCCGCGACATGGAGGGCTACAACCAGGCCGTCCGCCGGGCGATGCAGTACGCCAAGCAGCGCGGCATGTCCGGCGTGAAGGGCGTGCTGGCGCAGCTGATGAGCGTGCCGCAGCAGTACGAGACCGCCATCGACATGGCCCTGGGCGCGGCGCAGCAGAATATCGTCACCCAAAACGAGGAGACGGCCAAGGAGCTCATCGGCTACCTGCGCCAGAACCGTCTGGGCCGCGCGACCTTCCTGCCCATGAGCGCCATCCGCCCCAACACCCTGAACGAACGCGACCGGCAGGTGCTGGGCATGCCCGGCTGCTTCGGCGTGGCCAGCGATCTGGTGCAATGCGCGCCGGAGTACCGCGCCATCATCGAGAACCTGCTGGGCCGCACCGTCATCGCCGACAACCTCGACCACGGCATCGCCATCATGCGCGCCGGCGGCCACCGTTTCCGCCTGGTGACCCTGGAGGGCGACGTGATGCACTCCGGCGGCTCCATGACCGGCGGCTCCGCCCAGTCGAAGGTGTCGAACCTCCTCTCCCGCGAGCGCGAGCTGAAGGAGCTGACGGAGAAGCTGAAGGCCGGCAAGGCCGAATTTGAGGACATGAAGCAGCGCCTCGCCCAGGGGCAGCAGAAGAAAGCCGAGCTGCGCCTGGCCGTATCCGATGCGCTGAACGACCTGCACCAGCAGGAGATCGCCGTGACCCGCGAGCAGGCGCGTCACGAAGGCGCCCAGGCAGACCTCGACGCACACCGCCAGCGCATCGCGCAGACCGCCGAGGCCGCCGAACAGCTGACGCAGGCCATCGCCGACATCGACGCGCAGCTCGCCTCCATCGACAGCGACTGCGGCGGCGTGGAGATGGACCAGTCCGCCATGGAGGCCCGCACAGCCGAACTGCAGAAGGCCCTCGCCGACGCCCGCGCCGCCTCCGCCAAGCACAACGACGACCTGATGGTCCGCACGCTGCAGCTGAGCGAATTGCGCCACGGGCTGAGCAGCCTCCAGCGCGACCTGAGCCATTACGAGAGCGACCGCGCCCAGATCACGCGGGACGAGGAACGCCGCCTTGCGCTGCTGCGCGAGATGGATCAGCAGGACGCCCAGGACGCCGCGGACATCGCCGCCGTCATCGACGAGGTGAACCTCCGCCAGCAGGAGCAGCGCCAGCAGGAGCAGACCGCCCAGGCCATCGAAAAGAAGCGCAGCGACGAAAGCGCCCGCCTGCGCGACATCCTGCGGGATATGGAAAACCTGCACGAGAGCTACCGCCGCGACGGCGAAAAGCAGCACCGCCTGGAGATGAACCGCCAGCGCGTGGACAGCGACCAGCGCAACCTGCAGAACCGCATCTGGGACACCTACAAGCTGACCTACGCCGGCGCGGAGGAATTCCGCCAGGCGGAGGGCTTCAACGAGCGCGAGGCCGACAAGCGGGCAAGCGAGCTGCAGGGGCTCATCCGCGCCCTGGGCACGGTCAACGTGGGCGCGGTGGAGGAATACGCCGAAACCAAGGCCCGCGTGGACGACCTGACCGCCCAGCAGGCGGACCTGCGCGCGGCAGAAGCCGACCTGCGCGAACTGATCGAGCGGCTGCTGGAGCAGATGCGCGTGACCTTCGTGGAGAACTTCACCAAGCTGCAGGGCTACTTCAGCGAGACCTTCACGCGCCTCTTTGGCGGCGGCAAGGCGGAGCTGAAGCTGATGGACCCCGAGGATCCGCTGAACTGCGGCATCGAGGTCAACGCCCAGCCCCCCGGAAAGAAGCTGCAGCTGCTGTCTCTCCTCTCCGGCGGCGAGCGCGCCCTGACCGCCATCGCCATCCTCTTCGCCACCCTGAAGCTCAAGCCCACCCCCTTCTGCATCCTCGACGAGATCGAGGCCGCGCTGGACGACGCCAACATCGGCTACTACGCCGACTACCTGAAGGAGTATTCGAAGGGCACGCAGTTCATCGTCGTCACCCACCGCAAGGGCACGATGGAGCGCTGCAACAGCCTCTTCGGCGTCGCCATGGAGGAGCAGGGCGTCAGCAAGATGGTCAGCGTCAGCCTGCAAGACTATAAGGAGTAATTCGGAATTAGGAATTCGGAATTCGGAATTGATTGTGTGGCACAGCATGCCGCACCACACGGCCTTCCGTCCATCCATCTACATTCCGAATTCCGCATTCTGAATTTCGAATTCACAATTCATTGTGTGGCACCGTATGCCACGCCACACAGCCTTCCGTCCATCCATCTACATTCCGAATTCCGCATTCCGAATTCCGAATTCACAATTCATTGTGTGGCACAGTATGCCACGCACCCCAGCCTTCCGTCCATCCATCTACATTCCGAATTCCGCATTCCGAATTCCGAATTCACAATTCATCCCCCCTCGGAGGTGATCATCCATGTCCACCCAGGGTCCCGCTCTCCGCTGCAGCATTCATCCGCTGAATACGCTTGCGCCGTACAAGTATGTGGTCGTCTGCGCCTGTTATCGGGGGCAGTGGCTGCTCAGCCGCCACCGGGAGCGCGATACGTGGGAGACGCAGGGCGGGCATATCGAGCCCGGCGAAACGCCGGTCATGGCTGCCCGGCGCGAATTGTACGAGGAAAGCGGCGTGCAGGATGCGGAGATCATCCCCGTGTGCGACTACTGCGGCTTCACCGACCGCGGACATGCCAACGGCGTGGTGTTCCTCGCCGTCGTGCATGCGATGGGCGAGCTGCCCCAGAGCGAAATGGCGGAGGTCCGCCTGTTCGACGCCCTGCCGGAGAACCTCACCTACCCCAACGTGTCACCCCGCCTGTATCAGGAAGCAGCACGGCTCCTGGACAGCCCGCCGTAAAGGGCGGCTCCGGAGCCCTCTTCCCCTTGACAACCGGTCACTTCCGGCGATACAATAGACTGTCAACCCATAAAGGAGGCAAACCATGCTCCCCACCACTGATACGCAGGCCTTCCGCGACATGCTGCACGAGCAGGTCGAGAAGCGCCGTACCTTTGCCATCATTTCGCACCCTGACGCAGGCAAGACGACCCTGACCGAGAAGCTGCTGCTCTACGGCGGCGCGATCCGCTCCGCAGGCTCGGTCAAGGCCCGCAAGTCCGATAAGCACGCCACCTCCGACTGGATGGAGATCGAGAAGCAGCGCGGCATTTCCGTCACCTCCTCCGCCATGCAGTTCGAGTACAAGCCCGAAAAGGTGCAGCCCTTCCCCGGCTCCGGCGAGGAACCCGTTGAAATCCCGGAAGAGGGCTTCCGCATCAACATCCTGGACACCCCCGGCCATCAGGACTTCTCCGAGGATACCTACCGCGTGCTGGTGGCGGCGGACGCAGCCGTCATGCTGATCGACGCGGCCAAGGGCGTGGAGGCGCAGACCATCAAGCTGTTCAAGGTCTGCCGCATGCGCAACATCCCCATCTTCACCTTCGTGAACAAGATGGACCGCGCGGCGAAGGATCCCTTTGCGCTGATGGAGGAGCTGGAGCAGGTGCTGGGCATCCGTTCCTGCCCGATCAACTGGCCCATCGGCGTGGACGGCGACTTCCAGGGCGTGTATCACCGCGATACCCAGACCGTCACGCTCTATTCCGGCGGCGACCACGGCTCCAAGCGCGTGGACGAGCTGGAGATCGCGCTGGATGATCCGGCGATCGAGCATGTGCTGGCCCAGCATTACCGCGACCGCCTCGAGGAGGAGATCATGCTGCTGGACGAGGCGGGCGACTCCTTCGACCTGGACAAGGTCCGCAAGGGCGAGCTGACCCCCATGTTCTTCGGCTCCGCCGTCACCAACTTCGGCGTGGAGCCCTTCCTTGACCGCTTCCTGCAGTACACCAACCCGCCCCTGCCCCGCATGTCCGACGCGGGCGAGGTCGGCCCGGAGAACCCCTATTTCTCCGGGTTCATCTTCAAGATCCAGGCCAACATGAACCCCGCCCACCGCGATCGTCTGGCATTCATGCGCATCGTGTCGGGCGCGTTTGAGAAGGGCATGGAGGTCTGGCACTCCGGCACGAACAAGATGGTGGCGCTCAAGCAGCCCCAGCAGTTCATGGCCGACGCCCGCGAGGGTGTGGAGGAGG
>SVGU01000117.1 GCA_015056155.1 Clostridiales bacterium | reverse complement strand
TTGGCCATTTCCGCATAGGCGTCCCAGGTCATGTCGTTGGTGGGGTAAGCAACGCCAGCCGCGTCGAACAGATCCTTGTTGTAGAACAGGACCCAGAAGTCGGAGCGGAAGGGCAGCGCGTACTGAGCGCCCTCGAAAGCGTAGTTCGCTTCCATGCCCACGAAGCCGGACACGTCGTAGTTGTCCTTCTCGATGTAGGGGGTCAGGGGCTCAGCGAAGCCCTGCGCATGCCAGTTCACGATGTCGGAGACTTCCTTGACCATGAACACGTCGGAGGCGTCGCCCGCGCTCAGCATGGAGCCCGCCTTGATGGCGTAGTCCTGAGAGGCAACGTCGATGTACTGCAGGTCGATGTTGGGATACGCAGCCTCGAAGGCGGCTTCCTGCGCGACCAGGTAGGGCGTGGTGTTCGCGTCCCAGGTGACGACGGTCAGCACCTGCTTGTCTTCGGCCACGGCAAAGCCGGCCACGGACAGGAGCATCATCGCTGCCAGAATCATGGAAAGCAGTTTCTTCATGTTGGTTTCCTCCTCTTAACGTTTATCTAAACGGGTTCTCCCGTTTGATACAGGGTTCTTACATTCCTCTTACGGCGGTTGCGCCAAGGATTTGTGTTTTCCGGGATATCTTTGTCACTATTATACATCCGCATATCAGCAGAGTCAACAGGCATCATGAAAGTTTTTCATAAAAGCCATTGTAAATACATCCTCAAATCTGCGCATTTACACAAAGTTTTCATTTTCTTTCATTTTTGTTGTAACTTCCAGCCTTTTCTGCTATAATGGCTGTATATTACAAGAAGGATGTGTCCCCCCATGAGCGAAAAGCAGGCAACGATCTACGATGTGGCGGAATATGCCGGCGTGTCCATCGCCACCGTGTCCCGCGTGCTGTCCGGCGGAAGCGCCAGCCATGCGGCCCGGCAGAAGGTGGAGCAGGCGGTCAGCGCGCTGCACTACAATCCGCCGACCGCCCGCCGCGCACCGGAGGCAGCGCCGGAAAACCGCACGCTGGCGCTGGTGGTCTCCAACCTGAGCAACCCTTACTATGCCTGCCTGGCCGCCGGTGCCGAGGAGGCCGCCCGCCGCAACGGCTACGCCCTGCAGCTGTACAGCCACGACCTGAACGAGCCCATCAGCCCGGCGCTGATCAACCAGCTCATCGAGCACAAGCCCGCAGGCGCGGTGCTGGTGGGCTCCATGGTGGAAAACGGCACCGACAACGAGCTGCGCAGCTATCTGGAGCGGCTGCGCCAGGTGATGCCGCTGGCGATCATCGGCCCGAAGATCGAGGGGCTGGACTGCATCAACATCACCTCCGACCTGTCCCTGAGCGTGCGCAAGAGCATCGCCCACCTCCTGTCGCTGGGGCACGAGCGCATCGCCTTCCTGGGCGGCAGCAGCAGCATCCGCTCCGCCTCGGTGCGGGAGCAGGCGTTCTATGCGGAGATGAAGCGGCTGGGCATGGAGGTGTTCAGCACGGGCGCGGAGAGCGGCTTCACCCCCCGGGACGGCGAGATGTGCGTGGCACGTCTCTTCGCCAGCCTGCCGGAGGGAAAGCGACCCACCGCCCTGATCGCCATCAACGACCTGGTGGCGCTGGGCGCGCTGCGGGAATTGAACCGGCTGAACCTGAGCGTGCCGAAGGACGTGGCGCTCATCGGCTGCGACAACCAGTTCTTCACCCCCTACCTGAACCCGCCGCTGACCACCGTGGACCTCCACCCCACCGACCACGGCCAGAACGCCGTGTCAGAGCTGATCAACGCCATCAGCGGCGGCACGGTCTACTCCTTCAGCCAGATCCGGGAGTGCTCGCTGATCATCCGGGAAAGCTGCGGCATGTACCGCAACATGCGCTGACGCAGCCCCGTCCGCGCCGATCGCCCTTGCCTGCGCAGGGGAAATCCGGTATAATGGCAATTACAGATGAAACGATGAAACACGCGCGATCCTGATCCTTCAGGAGGGAAGAGCATATGTATCAGATATTCGTGGTCGAGGACGAGCTGCTGATCCGGCAGAGCATCCGCAACGTGATCAACGGCATGACCGGCCCCTACACCTTCTGCGGCGAGGCGTCCGACGGCGAGATGGCGCTGTCCATCATGCAGGACATGATGCCCGACATCGTCCTGACCGACATCCGCATGCCCTTTCTGGACGGGTTCGAGCTGATCCGCCATGCAAAGGCCATGATGCCCTGGCTGAAGATCATCATCATCAGCGGATATGACGATTTTTCCTTCGCCCAGAAGGCCATCAGCCTCGGCGTGGACCAGTACCTCCTCAAGCCCATCCGCCCGCCGGAGCTGACCCGCGCCATCGAGGAGATGGCCCGGCGGATCGAAGCGGAAAAGCGCCAGAACACCATCCCCCACGGCTATGACACGGACGAGGTGCAGCACGCGCTGCGCCAGCATTTCATGCAGCAGCTGCTCTACGGCGGGCTTCACACCAGCACCCTGCTCGAGCGCGCCCACGCCCTGAAGCTGGATATCGTCAGCCCCTTCTACCAGCTCGCCCTGTTCAGCTTCAGCACCGAGGGGATGGATTACCAGCACCTGCAGATCACCGTGCAGAACCTGCTGGAGCGGCTGGGCATGCCCCTGTACTGCTTCAATGAAGCCAACCAGCTGACCGTGCTGTGCGACGGGCGCGACCGGGAGGCGCTGAGCGAGAAGGTGTACCGCTTCAACACCATTCTCCGCCATGAGCTCCGGGAGCTCTGCCCGACGATCACCACCGTCGCCGGCCATGTCGAGCAGCGGCTGAGCGCCGTATGCCAGTCCTACCGGACGGCGGCCGATCTGCTGCGCAAGGTCTGCGGCATTTCTCCGGGCCAGGTGGTGGACGTGAGCGACGCGGCACAGATCGCTGCGGAAATGCTGGAGCTGGGCGACCCCTTTGGCGAGGCGTTCCGCAAGAAGCTGCAGCAGGCCTCCTCCGCGGATGTGCCGGCGCTGGTGGACGAGGTGCTCGACAGCCCTGAGGGCAGCCGCTTCAGCAGCACCCTCATGCGCTACTACGCGCTGATCGACCTGCTTCGCATGACGGTGCAGCAGGCCGTGAAGGCATCCCCCGGCGTGGACGCCAAGGACGTCGCCACCCGCCTGAGCAGCGAGCACGACGTGATGACCGCCTCCGGGAGCCTGAGCGCCTTCCGGCAGGCCGCCATCGAGCTGCTGCAGCACGCCGTCAGCCTGCGCGAGGACAATGTGAGCGCAATGAAATACAGCCACGTCATCAGCAAGGCTGAAAAATACGTGGCTGAGAATTTCTGCGATCCCAATATTTCGCTGATCAGCGTGGCCCGGTACGTGGGGCTGAGCGCGGCGCATTTCAGCACCGTGTTCTCCCAGACGGTCGGCCGTTCCTTCATTAACTATCTGACCGCCATGCGCATCGAGAAGGCCAAGGAGCTGCTGAGGACCACCGGCATGAAGCTGTCCACCATCGCCATGGAGATCGGCTACAACGAGCCGAACTATTTCAGCCATGTGTTCCGCAAGCTGGAGGGCATCACGCCCAAGGAGTACCGCAACCGCTCCCAGGGCGGGGATCAGTAGCCCCGGCTGTCGATGATCTCCTCCGTCAGGCCCTCCGCCCCGAAGGCGCTTTCCTCCACGAAGGTGAACTTCGGCGGCGTTTCGCCCCGCTCCAGCTGCTCGATCACCGCCTGTACCCGCGGGCCGTGCAGCGGATTGCATTCCACGTCGAAGCTGATCTCCCCCTTCATGACCATCTGCAGCGCCGTCCGGTTCGCGTCGAAGGAAATGATCGTCACGTCCTTTCCCGGGACCAGCCCGTTCTTCTTCAGCGCGTCGATCGCGCCATAGGCCATGTTGTCATTCTCCGCAAAAATCAGATTGAACCCGATCCCCCCGGCCAGGTAAGCTTCCACAAGCTCCTGGCCTTTTGCCTGTGTGAAATCTCCGCTGTCCCGGGCGGCGAGGGTCCAGCCGGGATTGGCGGCGACGCCGATGTCCAGGCTTTCCGTCCGGCCGATCTGCGCGGAAGAGCCGTAGTTGCCCTGCAGGTGCACAATTTGAAGCGGCTGCCCGGCGAGGTTCTCCTCCATCCACCGGACCGCCGTATCTCCCTGCAGGCGGAAGTCGGAGCCGATCCAGCAGGCAAAGAGCCCCTCGTCCGCCACGTCGATGCGCCGGTCCACGATGATGACCGGGATCTGCGCTGCCTTCGCCTCGGCCAGGACGGTATCCCAGCCCTGCTCGGTCGTGGGCGCAAGGACGATGTAGTCCACGCCCTGATGGATGAAGTTGCGGATGGCCGTGATCTGGCGCTCCTGCTTCTGCTGGGCGTCGTCGATGATCAGGCGGTAGCCGTTTTCCGCAGAAAGCGCCTGCTGCATGCTGCGGGTGTTGGCGTTGCGCCAGTCGCTTTCCGCGCCCACCTGGGAAAAGCCGACGACGATATAATCCTCGTAGGCATTGTCCGCCGGTTTCCCCTGGGAGGCCGCGCAGCCGCCCAGCAGCAGCATAGCCGCCAGCAGCAGGATCAGTCGTTTCTTCATGCAGGATCAACCTCCTTGTCCCCCAGCTGATGCGTCATGGGCAGCAGCACCGACACCGTGGAGCCCCGGCCGACCTCGCTCTCGAAGGAGAGGCCGTAGGGCTCGCCGCAGTACAGGCGGATGCGCTTGTGTACGTTCACGAGCCCCAGGCCCGTGTGCTTGTCCTCATAGATGCCCGACTGCAGCACGCGCACCTGCTCCTCATCCATGCCGGCGCCGTTGTCCGTCACCTTCAGCAGGAGCCGGCCGTCCTTCTCCTCTCCCGTCACGGTGATCATGCCCATGCCCCGGCGGTTCTTGATGCCGTGGTACAGGGCGTTCTCCACCAGCGGCTGCAGGATCAGCTTGGGCACCATGCAGTCCATCAGTCGCTGCGGCACGCTGATCTCATAGCGCAGGATGTCCGAATAGCGGATCTGCTGGATCTCCAGATAGCTGGTGACCTGCGAGCATTCCGCGCCCAGGGTCAGCAGGTCCTGCCCCTTGTTGAGGGAATTGCGGAAGAAGGTCGACAGGCTCGTCACCATCGTCACCACATCCTCGCCCCGGTCGCTCTCGGCAAGGATGGCGATGGAGTCCAGCGTGTTGTACAGGAAATGCGGGTTGATCTGCGCCTGCAGCAGCTCCAGCTCCGCCCGGTGGAGCGAGCGCTGGTCCTTCATCTGCTTGGCCATGAGCGCATCGACGCGCCGCGCCATGTCGTTGAAGCCCGTGTCCAGCGTCTGCAGCTCGGTGATGTGCGTATCCACCGGCGTGGGGGTGAAATCGCCGCCGCCGAACTGCTGCGCCTTGCGGCTCAGCACGCTGATGGGCCCGGTGATCCGCTTCGTCACCCGCACGGAGTACATCGTGATCACCACGCTCAGCGCCAGCACGCCCGCGACGATCACCATCGACAGCACCGTCACCTGCGCGCGGATCTGCCCCTGGATGCGCGCCAGCTCCCGCACCTCGTCGCCGATGAAGTCATGCATGTACGTTTCGATCAGCAGCGTCAGGCCCGTCTCGCCGCGGATGTTGCGCTCCAGCAGCGTCATCCGCTGGTCGTAGGACTCCTCCAGCGCGATCTGCCGCATATACTGCCGCAGATTCTCGCACATGTCCAGCATGCTCTGGATGCGCCAGCGGTTGTCCGGCAGCGTCGTGGTCGTCTCCAGCCGGCGCAGCACGTTCTCCGCGTCGTCGAGGATCTCCATCGGCAGCTCGCCCACCGAGTCCTCGCTGCGCGGCCGGATCACATGGTTGTACATCCCCGCATCCAGCATAGATTTGAATTCCTTGTTGAAGTCCGCCGCGGTGTTGGCGTTGAGCAGCACCGCCGTATAGCGGGAGTTGATCGAAAACAGCGTCGTGATCAGCAAGATGATGACCGCGCCCATCACGGGCAGGATAGTCAGCAGCAGCCGGCTGATCTGCTGTTCGATGCTCCTGTTTCTGTTTTGTGTCCCTTTGCGCACGTTTTCCACCTCTGCTCCGATTATACCATGAACCGCGCACATTTGGAATGATCCGAAAAAATCTGTCACATTTCGAAAAGAATTATCATTTTTCCCTGCCGATGAAAGAAATCTCCAAAATAGTTGCTAAAAACCTTGAAAGAATTTGAATGTTTCCCGGACAGGTTTCATATACAATAAAGGCAAGAAGTCCACCGAAATGGACAAAGAGAAACAGGAGGTAGAAAAAATGAAGCTTTCCCGTCTGTTTGTTGCTCTCCTGATGGTTCTGACCCTGACCATCGGCGTCGCCGCGGCTGAGATCACCGTGGGCATCGTCAACAACCCCCCGTCCGAGTCCGGCTACCGCGAGGCGAACGTCAAGGACTTTGAGGCTGTCTTCTCCGCCGAGAACGGCTACATCGCCAAGACCTTCTACTCCCTGAAGAACGACGAGCAGCTGTCCGCCGCTCAGCAGTTCATCACCGATGGCGTGGATTACCTGCTGATCTCCGCCGCCGAGACCACCGGCTGGGACGCCGTGCTGGCTTCCGCCGCTGAGAACGGCATCCCCGTGTTCCTGTTCGACCGCATGATCGACTGCGACGAGAGCCTGTTCGAGGCGGCTGTCGTGTCCGACATGGCCAACCAGGGCAAGCTGGCCGTTGAATGGCTGATCGCCCAGAACCTGGCCGAGTACAAGATCATCCACATCCAGGGTGCGATGGGCTCCGACGCTCAGATCGGCCGTACCGGCGCGCTGGACAAGCAGGTCGCCGAGAACGAGAACTGGAAGATCGTCGTGCAGCAGACCGCGACCTGGGACGAGGCGGAAGCCAAGAAGATCGTGGAAGCCGTCATCAACTCCGGCGAAGACTTCAACATCATCTACGCTGAGAACGACGGCATGGCCCGCGGCGCTGTGGCTGCGCTGGACGAGGCTGGCATCACCCACGGCGTGGGCGGCAAGGTCATCGTGATGGGCTTCGACTGCAAC
>SVGU01000116.1 GCA_015056155.1 Clostridiales bacterium | reverse complement strand
GTGACCCGCAACAAGGTCAAGCGCCGCCTGCGCGAATGCTTCCGGCCCTATCTGGGGGATGTGAAAAGCGGCCTGTACGTTGTCGTCGCCAGGCCCTCAGCCGCTGAGGCCACCTTCCAGTCGCTGCAAAGGGACGTGCGTTACCTGCTGAAGAAACACAACGCCCTCTCCTATGCGCCCACGGACGCGCCGCCTGCGCCGAAGAAGGCGAAGAAGCCGTCCGCAGCAGAAGGGAATCGCGCACGATGAAGCGTTCCTTCCTCTCCAGCGCCATGCTGAAAACGGTTCACTTCTACCGCAAAGCCATCAGCCCCAACAAGGGCGGCCCCTGTTGCCGCTACATCCCCACCTGCAGCCAGTACGCGGTGACCGCCATCGAGCGGTACGGCGCATTCAAGGGCGGCCGGCTGGCGGCGTGGCGGCTGATGCGATGCAACCCCTGGTCGAAGGGCGGCTATGACCCCGTGCCGGAAGACGCCTGCATTACCTTAAGGAGGGAATAACCCGAAATGAACGAGTTCCTCAAATCCATCCTCGATGGTCTGCACACGTTCATCCCCAGCTACGGCTGGTGTGTGGTCGCGTTCACCATCCTCGTCCGTCTGTGCCTGATGCCGCTGGACTACAAGTCCCGCGTGGGCATGCGCAAGATGAGTCAGCTTGCCCCCAAGCAGGCCGCTCTGCAGAAGAAGTACGAGAAGGATCCCGAGAAGTACCAGCGCAAGCTGGCCGAGCTGTACAAGAAGGAGAAGGTCTCTCCCATGTCCAGCTGCTGGCCGCTGCTGGTGTCGATGCCGATCCTGCTCGCCATGTTTACCGCAATGAGAATGATGGCCAACGAACAGCTCGTGCAGCAGGCCTTCGACATCCTCCTGAAGGGCGAGCCTGTGCTGGAGCCCTTCCTGTGGATCAAGAACCTGTGGATGCCCGACAGCCCCTTCAACGCCGCCTGGCCCTCTGTGGACAGCCTGCGCATGATCGAAAGCGGCGAATGGGTTCGCATGTTCAACCAGCTCTCGCCTGAAAGCGTGGCACTGCTGGGCGAAAAGATCGGCATGAGCCTGACCGAGGCTTCCTTCACCGGCGATGCGCTCAAGACCACCATCGAGGCGATCTCCAACACGATGATCGCCCTGCCGGAATACGCCGTGCAGACCGCGCAGCGCAACGGCTGGACCATCAACCTGCTGATCGCCCAGTGGACTGTCTCCACCCACTGGAACGGCCTGTTCCTGCTGCCCCTGCTGTCCGCCGCCAGCCAGTACCTGATGACCGTGCTGAACCCGACCACCAACGCGCAGCCCGCTCCCACCAAGGACGGCCAGCAGCAGCCCAACACCGGCGCGTTCATGAAGTGGTTCTTCCCCATCTTCTCCCTGATGCTGTGCTCCAGCTATAACGCCGCCTTCGCTGCCTACTGGGTCACCAGCAACCTGATCGCCATGGCGCAGAACACGCTGATCAACAAGTACCTCGACCACAAGGACGCCGTCGCTGCGGCAAATCCCGAGCAGGTCTGAGCCATCCGTTTCGTTCACCTGAATGACCGGGCGGATTCCGCCCATAATGGAGAGGGAGTCATCATTAACCATGAAAACCTATGAAGCAACCGGCAAGACCTATGAGGAGGCGCTTCAGAACGGCCTGACCGCCCTGAACGCCACCATCAGCGACGTTTCCATCGACGTGCTCGAGGAGGGCAGCAAGGGCCTGTTCGGTCTGTTCGGCAGCCGCCCCTACAAGCTCCGTCTGACCGTCCGCGAGGAGATCGAGGATGATCCGCTGGCCGAGCTGTTCGCCAAGCCTGATCCCAAACCCGACCCCAAACCCGCGAAGAAGCCCGCCCCCAAGGCAGAGACCAAGCCCGAGAAGAAGCCCGAGCCCAAGCCTGCCCCCAAGGCCGAAAAGCCCGCCGCTCCCAAGGCGGAGAAGCCCGCCGCCGAGGCCCCCAAGGCCGAGGCCGCTGCCGAGCAGAAGCCTGCCGAAGCCAAGGCTGAGCAGCCCAAGCCTGTGCAGCGCAAGGCCAAGCAGCCCAAGCCCGAGGCCCCCAAGGCCGAGAACGGCGAAGAAGCCGCCGAGAAGCCCCAGCGTCAGCCCAAGCCCCGCAAGGAGCGCGCCCCCAAGGCCGAGAAGAAGGCCGAGCAGCCCAAGCGCGAGCCCAAGCCCAAGGCCGAGATCAAGCCCCTGGAGAAGCCCGTGGTGACCATGATCCCCGATGAGGAGGTCGCCGCCGACTCCGCCGCCGGCAAGGCGCAGGCCTTCCTGAAGGAGCTGACCCACCTGATGGGCGTGGACGTTGAGGTCGCCGTGGGCACGGACGAGGAGAAGAACGTCTTCGTGCAGATGACCGGCGATACGCTGGGCATCCTGATCGGCCGCCGCGGCGAGACGCTGGATGCGCTGCAGTACCTGACCAGCCTGAAGGTGAACCGCGGCCAGGACGACTACACCCGCGTGACGCTGGACACGGAGAACTACCGCGCCAAGCGCGAGGACACCCTGATCCGTCTGGCCAACCGCATGGCGAACCGCGCCGTGAAGACTGGCCGCAAGGTGAGCCTGGAGCCCATGAACCCCTACGAGCGCCGCATCATCCACAGCGCTCTGCAGCAGAACGACGCGGTGGACACCCACTCCGAGGGTGAGGAGCCCAACCGTCACGTCGTCATCACCCTCCGCAAGTAACACCGGAGAGGGAAAAAGGTTAAGGGGTGAAACCCCTTACGGGGTCCAGGGCCGCGGAGGCCCTGGTCGCCGAAGGCCCCGCGCCGCAGCGCCGCCCCATGACGCCTTTGATCGATCCCCGATCGATCAAACAGTCCGCTCAGCTCCAAAGGAACGGAAAACACGTCGCAATACCCCCACTACCCCCAAATCGCAAGAACCCGCCAGTCAGGGAGCCGCAACTCCCCCGCTGGCGGGTTTATTTATCCACAAATCAATCCTCAGCCTCACATCTGTGCTGCCTTACCGACCTCGACGCCCGGCTTCACTCGCTGTGCAGGCTCGTGCCACTGTCCCAGATGACGGCCGTCCCAGCTCCAGTATTCGACACCGCCCGCCGTGCTCACCGCGCCGATCTTCCGCATCAGCTCGTCCACCGGCAATCCGCTCTCCAGCAGCGCCTTGTCCTTCAGCACGTTCCGGATCCGGCAGAGGAACACCGTGTCCCCTTCCTCCTCGTTGGTGGGGATCACCCTGTCCACCTCCAGCTCGAAGGACAGCGGGCTGGAAGACAGCACCGGCACATCCAGCACCTGCCCGCGCTCCCACTCGAAAGCGATATCCATCTTGTCCGCATCATGCCCGTCCGCCGTGCCGAAGTAGTCGCTCAGGGCCAGATTGTCCTCCACGACCAGGTTGGCAGAAAACACGCGGCCAGCGAGGATGCGGTCCTGCGTCTGTTTCCGGCCGCCGATGGCGCAGATCACGCCCAGGTCATCGAACCAGCAGTAGCTGAACCAGCAGAACAGCCCGAAATTCGGCTTCCCATCCTCCCGGAACGTTCCGTAGGTGAACAGCGTCTGCGGGCACCAGTCATTCGTGATCGGGACAGAAACCTTGCTCATGTCATTTTCCTCCTTCCAGATTGGCGAGGATGCGCGTCAGGTAGCCCTCCAGCTGCCGGACCTCATCCTCTGTGAAGCCTTCGTAATACAGTTCATTCATCTGCTGCGAGATCCTCTCGTAATCCGCCTGCAGCGCCCGCGCCGCATCCGTCAGCCGGATCAGAAGCGCACGGCGGTCCTTCGGCGACGCTTCCCGCGTGACCAGACCGCTTTGCTCCATCCGGTCGAGCATGGACGTCAGCGTCGTATTCGCCAGGCTCGTCCGGCTGCTCAGCTGGCTGATCGTCACGCCGTCCTCCTGCCAGAGCACGTACAGGATCCGCCCCTGCGCACCGTTGAACGCCTCGATCCCCGCCTCGTCCAGCATCCGGTCGAAGCGCCTGCCTCCCAGCTGCTTGATGCGCGATATCAGGTATCCGCCCTTCGTTTCCATAGCTTCCTCCTTCATTCTATATAACATATTACTATATAGTATCAATTTTGTCAACCAGTTTTGCCCACAAGTTTTGCTTGCAAACCGTCATTTGATGTGCTATACTATTTTTGTTCGTGCTGGTGTGGCGGAACGGCATACGCATCTGACTCAAAATCAGACGGGGAAACCTTGGGGGTTCAAATCCCTTCACCAGCACTTTTTTGTTACCATTTTTTCGGGAGGACGGCGCATGTACGCATATGATTTCATCGCAGGGAGGATCGTCCGCAAGAAGAAGAAGCTCTTCGGCGGCTGGTGCATGACGATCTCCGACGGACAGCGCGAGGTCACGGTGGACATTGCGCTGATCCAGTATGAGCGCTTCTCCGTGGGCGACGAGATGACCATCGGGTTCATGGGACGGCGGATCGTGAACATCCGCCCGGGGATCCGCGCGGAGGACGAGCGCATCCCGGAGGCGAATCCCTGGCGGACGCCGGGGAAGCCGGTGTTCACCTGCAGCAGCCGTCTGCGCCGGAACGAGGAAGCGGAGCTTTGGGCATGCACCGGCCTTGACCGGGACGAAATCATCACCTTCGACCACGACCTGTGCGAGCACATGCCTGTTGATCCGCTGGCGCTGGAGCCGCCCGGGCGGGATCGTCAGTACCTCGCCGTGGTTGTCGCGCCCTCCCCTGTTCCCGATGCGGCACTGGAGGCAGATGGCCGCTTTGAGCCTGCGGGGTACGATCTGGTGGAAGAGGCCACGGGCATCAGTGCGATCACCAACTGCGGCCGCGGCCTTGAGGATGCAATTGACTACGATGCGCTGAACGCCTTCGGGCTGATCGGGACGTATCAGGATGCGCGAAAGGTGCAGAAGGCGCTGGTGAAGGCGTACCCGGAGGAGCCGCATGCGGACTGCGATATCGTCGCGATCTGGCGGTTTGTGGAGAAATAACAGAATAGTTTGAGCCGCCCGGCTGCTTTGGCTGGGCGGCTCTTGCTTTTTTGGTATATGTCCTTTGGGAAACCGTTTTTTCGGTGCACCTTTGGGGCTTTTCCTTTTGGGTTGGCTCGACGTGAAACTGGTTTGATTGGTGCACTTTGTTGACTTTTCTTTTGGGGTCGGTCGGACTGTTTGAATGATCGGGGATCATTCAAAGGCGTCAGGGGAGGTGCGCCTGCGGGCGCGGGACGCTGCGGCGGGCCTCCGGCGGGGAGGGGCCTCCGCGGCCCCTTCCATCCCCCGTAAGGGCCTCAGGCCCTTAACCCATTTTATGCCCCAGCGTTGGCTTTTTCCTCCTGGAGTTGGTGGATGCGCTGGTTCATCTTTGTCAGAGTCTGGACGGCGGCTTCCAGCATGCCGTATTCGTTCAGCCGCGGATCCACCATCAGCAGCATGTTCGGCAGCTTCGTGCTCGGCATCACCCGCTTGTCCAGCTGCATCGCCTCGATCAGCATCAGATCATCCGGCATGTACCGCGGGTCGATCTTCATCATCAGGAACCCGCCGCTGCGGTAGCTCACCTGGCTGATGCCCAGCTTGTTCGCATTCACGCGCAGCTGCGCAATATCCAGCAGCGTCTCCACCACCGGCGGAATGTCGCCGAAGCGGTCCAGCAGCTCGTCGATGATGTCGCTGCGGTCCTCCTCCGTCGTCAGACTGGCGATGCGCTTGTACATCTCCATCCGCAGCTTGCCGTCCTGCACATAGCTTTCCGGGAGGTATGCGTCGACCTTGATGTCCACGCGCGTCTCCAGATGCTCCAGCCGCGCAGGCTTTCCGGCCAGCTCGTCCTTCGCCTCCTGCAGCGCCTCCTCCATCAGCTTGCAGTACATGTCATAGCCGACGGTCGCCAGATGGCCGTGCTGCTCCGGGCCGAGGATGTTGCCCGCGCCGCGGATCTCCAGGTCGCGCATGGCGATGCGGAAGCCCGCGCCGAACTCCGTGAATTCGCGGATGGCAGCGAGGCGCTGATCCGCCGTCTCGGAGAGGTTCTTGTCGGGGCGGACGGTGAAGTAGGCATAGGCCTGCCGATTCGAGCGTCCCACACGGCCGCGCAGCTGATACAGCTGGCTCAGGCCGAAGCGGTCCGCGTCGAAGACGATCAGCGTGTTCGCCGTGGGGACGTCCAGGCCGCTTTCGATGATCGTCGTGCACAGCAGCACATCATAGCTGCCGGCATAGAAGTCCATCATCACGTCCTCCAGGCCGTGCTCCTTCATCTGACCATGGGCCACGCCGATGCGCGCTTCCGGCACGAGGGTGCGCAGGCGCGCGTAGAATTCGTGGATCGTGCGAACGGAATTGTACAGGAAGTACACCTGGCCGCCGCGGCTCAGCTCGCGCAGGATCGCATCGCGGATCATGCCGTCGTTGTAATCCACCACGCGGGTCTGCACCGGCAGACGCTCCTCCGGCGGGGTCTGCAGGATGGACATGTCGCGGATGCCGACCATCGACATGTGCAGCGTGCGCGGGATGGGTGTGGCGGACAGCGTCAGCACGTCAACCTGCTTTTTCAGGTTCTTGATCGTCTCCTTGTGCTGCACGCCGAAGCGCTGCTCTTCGTCGACGATGAGCAGACCCAGGTCGCGGAATTCCACGTCCTTGGCCAGCAGGCGGTGGGTGCCCACGAGGATGTCGATGTCGCCCTCCTTCAGGCGGCCGAGGATCTCCTTGGCCTCCTTGGCGGTCTTGAAGCGGCTGAGCACCTCCACCTTCACGGGAAAGCCCTTGAAGCGCTTGATGACGGTATTGTAATGCTGCTGGGCGAGGATGGTCGTGGGCGCGAGGATGGCGACCTGCTTGTCGTCCATGAGCGCCTTGAAGGCCGCGCGGAGGCTGACCTCCGTCTTGCCGTAGCCCACGTCGCCGCACAGGAGGCGGTCCATATTGCGCGGGGACTCCATGTCCATGGTGATCTCCCGGACGGAATGCTCCTGATCGGGCGTCAGCTCATAGGGGAACTGATCCTCGAATTCGCGCTGCCACGGGGTATCGGGGCTGAAGGCAAAGCCGGTCTCCTGCGACCGCTTGGCATATAGCGCCACCAGGTCGAAGGCCAGTGTCTTCAGGCCCTCGCGGACCTTCGCCTTCTGCTTGTTCCACTCATTGGAGCCC
>SVGU01000115.1 GCA_015056155.1 Clostridiales bacterium | reverse complement strand
CATCAACAAGATCTACCCCAACGGATTCCATGCGGTGCATAACTTCAATCTGGAAATTGAAAAGGGCGAATTTGTGGTGTTCGTCGGCCCCTCCGGCTGCGGCAAGTCCACGACGCTGCGCATGATCGCAGGTCTGGAGGATATTTCGGGCGGCGAGTTCCTCATCAACGGCGTGCGCGCCAATGAGAAGGGTCCCCGCGAGCGCGAGGTGGCGATGGTGTTCCAGTCCTACGCGCTGTATCCGAACATGACCGTGTACGACAACATCGCCTTCGGCCTGACCCTGCAGGGCGTGGACGAGGACGTGATCGAGCAGCGCGTCCTGAAGACCGCGAAGATCCTCGGCCTGACGGATTATCTCGACCGTCTGCCCCGCGCGCTGTCCGGCGGTCAGCGCCAGCGTGTGGCCATCGGCCGCGCCATCATCCGCAAGGTGGGCGTGTTCCTGATGGACGAGCCGCTGTCCAACCTGGACGCCAAGCAGCGCGTGACCATGCGCTACGAGATCTCCCAGATCCACCGCGAGACCGGCGCGACCACCATCTACGTCACCCATGACCAGACGGAGGCCATGACGCTGGCGGACCGCATCGTCGTGATGAAGGACGGCTACGTCCAGCAGATCGGCACGCCCTATGACCTGTACTTCAAGCCGGCGAACGTGTTCGTGGCGGGCTTCATCGGCGAGCCTCCGATGAACTTCGTGCGCGGCAAGGTGCAGGACGGCGCGCTCATGTTCGGCAACGTGAAGCTGGATCTGTCCCGGAAGCTCCAGAATGTCGCGGATTACGAGGGCAAGGCCATCGTCTTTGGCTTCCGTCCCGAGGCGATCAAGCTGGGCGAGACGGACAATGCCTATGTCATCCCCTCCGAGGTGGAGCTGACGGAGATGCTGGGCGACAACACCAACGTGTACATCACCGTGGAGGACGCGCAGGCGATCCTGAAGGTGGACTCCCACGATACGCCGGAGATGGGTCAACAGCTGACCTTCTCCATCCCCTACGATAGCGTCTACCTCTTCGACGGCGAGACCGAGATGGTCATCGACTGAGGAGCAGGCAGGCTCTGACGCCGGAAAGAAAGATAAGCAAGAGCAGGCGACCCGCTGACAGGCGCCTGCTCTTGCTTTTTTGTATGCGGCGGTTCGTCCGCTTATTTGTGGTATCGCTCGCCGGAGCGGATCTTCATGGCGCGGTAGACCTGCTCCAGCAGCATGACCCGCGCCAGCTGGTGGGGGAAGGTCATCTTGGACATGGACATTTCCTCGTCCGCGCGGGCAAGCACCTTGTCGGCCAGGCCCAGCGATCCGCCGATGAGGAACACGAGGTTCGACTGGCCGCGGTTCATCAGCTCATCCAGATGGCGGCTCAGCCCGGGGGAGTCCCACTGCTTGCCGGGGATGGTCATGGCGATGACGTAATCCCCCGGCCTGATGCGGCTGAGGATCGCGTCGCCCTCCTTGTCCTTGATCTGCGCCTCGATCGCCGGGGAGGAATTGACCGGCTCCGGCAGGTCGGGCAGCTCCACCTCGTCCACCTTGCCGTAGCGGCTCAGGCGCTTGAGGTACTCATCCGCCATTTGGCGGTAGGGCTTTTCCTTCATCTTGCCCACGGCGATGACGGTGATGCTCATTTCAGCGCCTCCTTTGCGGCACGGGACGGGGTGAACACGCGGAAGATGTAGCTGCCGAAGCCCAGACCGAAGGCGATCATCACGATATCGACCATCGCGCGCACGCCGGCGTCCGCACCGGCGGAGTACATTTCCTGCGCGAGGTAGTGCATGCAGCGGTACAGCCCCAGGCCCGGCACCAGCGGGATCATGCCCAGCAGCAGGAAGATCGTCGCGATCATCCGCATCCGCCGCGCGCAGTACTGTCCCAGGAGCGAGCCCAGCAGCGCGCCGATGAACATGGACAGCGGCTCATAGACGTTCATCTGCAGCAGCGCCCAGTAGGTCAGATAAGCGGCGCCGCCGATGACGCTGGCGGGGAGCCAGGCCCTTTTGGGGGCGTGCATGAAGATGGCGAAGCCAAAGGTGCCCACGGAGCTGGACAGGAAGATGATGAGCCCCTGTCCGAGCAGCGTCAGGGTGTCGGTCACAGGGCCACACCTCCCGTCAGGAGCCGGAAGACCGTTGTGCCGATCAGCGCACCGGCGGCGATCATCGTCGCGGTCAGCAGAGCGCTGGTGGCCGATGCGATGCCGGAAACCATATCGCCGCGCATGGTGTCCTGCACGGCGTTGGTCATCGCCAGACCCGGCAGCATGGGCATCAGGCAGGCAGCGACGGCCGCGTCGACCGTCAGGAGTCCGGTGAGCAAATGGAACAGCATCGGCAGGATCGAGGAAAGGAAGCTGCCGGCCAGCGTGGACACAAAGGAGCGCATGCCCGCCCGGTCCATCAGGAAGGCAAGCCCCTGCACCAGAAACGCCACGAGGAAGGCGATCGTCAGATCCGCCACGCCGCCGCCGAACATCACCGCCCAGCCGGCGGAGGACAGCGCCACCGCCATCATGAGCTGGATCTTGGAGAGCTGCGCCTTGCGGTATTCCACCGCCTGCAGCCGGGCCATCACCTCTTCGCAGGAGAGCTTTTCCTGCTCCAGCTGGCGGGAGATGGCGTTCACCGCGTCCACGCGGGTCAGGTCCGTGCCGCGCTTGCGCACGCGCTTGACGGCGGTTTCGATCGTGCCGTCGGACTTGCGGTAGCTGATGAAGATTCCGCTGGGGACGGCGAAGCTCTCCACCTCCGTGAAGCCAAAGGCGTGCCCCATGCGGGTGATCGTCTCCTCCACGCGGTAGGTTTCGCCGCCGTTTTCCAGGATCAGCCGCCCCGCCAGATGGAGCGGGGCCATATAACAGGAATCGTCGATCATCGGTACTCCTTCCGTGCGCATCAGTTGCGCAGGGTGAATCGGACGAGATAATGCCAGAGCTTATGCCGGTATTGTTCATACGCGCCGACCCGCTGATACAGCCGGACATACGCCTGATAGACCAGCCAGCGGTCCTTGAGGGACGCGATCGGGTGGGTGACGGAGCGCCACAGCTGGCGCATCACCAGCCCGCGGGGGTTGCGGATGTAGTCATACACCGGGGCGGTCACGTAGCTGTACCGGCGGCAATGGGCGAGATAATCCATGACGAACACGAAGTCCTCGCCCCAGTGCAGCCCGGGGGTGAAGCGCGGTTTCTGCTCGCGGATGATGTCGCCCCGGAACAGCTTGTTCCACAGCACGCCATAGTAGAAGCTGTTGGCGAGCCGTTCGAGGCGGCGGAGGAACTCCTCCTGCTCGATGGCCTCGTCCTGCTTGTTCAGGCTGCGCAGGGAGCGCGTCCCGGCGAGCACCTCCGTATACGCGGCGAGCACCAGATCGCTCTGATGTGTCCGGGCGGAATCCAGCAGCCGCGCGAAGGAATCCGCCGGAACTGCGTCATCCGCATCGACGAAGCGGACATACACACCCCGGCAGAGCTCGAGGCCGGTATTGCGGGCCACAGACGCGCCCGCGTTTTCCTGGTGGACGGGGCGGATGCGCGGGTCGCTCTCCGCCATGCGCGTGAGGATTACCCATGTGGCGTCCGTGCTGCCGTCGTCCACCACGATGACCTCCAGGTCCGTGACGCTCTGCTTGAGGATGCTCGTCAGGCACTTCTCCAGATAGGGAGCGCCGTTCCACACGGGGATAACGACGCTGATCAGGGGTTGATGCTCCATGGCGGGCCCTCCGTTCTTCCAATGCTCGCCCGGCACGCAAGTGCCGGCATGCTGATTGTATCGTTTTGGTGCTGCGTTGTCAAGGAGAATACGGGGGGCGCGGGGGCCTCCGGCGGCCCGGGACTCTGTCCCGGGACCCTGCAAGGGTCTTCGACCCTTGACCCGTTTTGGGGAGTGTTTGTTGGCGGCTTTCTTGCGGGGGTCACGGGGCATGACAGACGCCCCGCGACGCACTCGTGCGGCAACGCTCACCGGAGTTGTGCGCCCGCCGTGCAGGCACGGCGGATCACGGCTGCTCTTCGGTGCAGCGAGGGGGACGAAGGCTTCGTGCACCTTGTTGTGCGCGCTTTGGCTCGAATCTGCGAGCGAAGCTCACAGAGTTCTCGCGTCGCCCGGAGTCGTCTTCTTCCTTGATGTAGTGGGAGGCGGCCGGATAAGCGGGTCGAAGACCCCCTGCGGTGGGGTACGGGAGTTACAACTTCCGTTGGGGTTCACGAAAAAAGCCCGCCGTCAGGCGGGCGGGTTGGGTCGGTCAGGTGCGGGGATAGCTGACAATCGTGGAGTACATGTAGTCGCTTTCTACGACCTTGTTGGTGGAGTCGAGAATTTGAACCAGAACGTAGACCTGGTAGTCGTAGCCTGCATCCACGGTGATGGTTTCTTCGATGATGGCGGGGATGAAGCCGGAGGTGGTCTGACTCCATGAGGCGTAGCGTGCCCATGCGCCGCCGTCGTGGGACTGGCGAATCGCACGGACATACAGGCGGGTGGTGGTGTCAACGAATTTGCTGTCGGCCTGGCCGAAACACCAGAGCGAGCTGCCGTTCAGGTCGATACCGGCGGAGATGGAAGAGATGTGAGAATAGCGCGGCTGGATTGATTCGGCGAAGGACAACTGAACAGATGAAAACAGCAGAATGAGGACGAGTAGGATAGCAGTTATCTTCGTTTTCATAGTATTCTCCTTGAATATAGAAAACTCGACATTTCATGGAATCATGTGCTTTACCAGAGCAAACGATTCAAGAATGTCGAGGGCCATATCTGTAGTTGGCGTAACTATGGCGTGGTAAATCGAGCCATCGTACCACATAAGAGTACTCTGTGTCTTTGTTGTGTACAAATACCCTTCGTGGTTATTGACAATGGCACGGCGACAAATTGAATTTTCGGCATCGAGTTGAGTTGTAACTCTTGTTGCTGAGATCTGGTACACAATGCGTTGGGCGTTTTCATTCTGATAGGTCACTTTCGAGAACTGTTCCGTCGAGTAGCAGCTAACCAGCTCATACTCCTCTGGCACATAAGCCGGGAAGTACTCGCCGCGCCAGCCGGCGGGTGCGGACACCATCATGCCGGTAGGACCCAGCGTGACGTATTCGTCCGGCACGAGCTGCAGGATGTCAACGAGCTGCACTCGCAGGGCGGGACTGACCGCAAGGGCGGTGCCGAAGCTCAGCACGGCCATCAGCAGGAGAAGTGCGATATACTTCAGGGGGCCGAAGGAGCGTTTCTTCAACTGCTTCTGCGACGTTTTCTGCCGCAGGCTGCTGTCGATCTGCTTCAGCCGCTTCGGGCGCATGGCGGCGGCCTGCTGCAGCAGCTCCTCCTCCTCGGCGGAGAGCGGCTCCTTCTGCAGCGCCTCGCATTCCGCGCTCAGCATTGTCTGAAAAGCATGGGCGATGACTTGCGCCTCGTAGCCCTCGGCGGCAGGTCTCCGCTGCTCATTGCTCATCCTTGTCCTCCTTGAGTGCCTCACGCAGCCGGCGGCGCGCACGCGTCAGCCTCGAGCGGACGCTGGAGAGTTGAAGCCCCAGTATCTCGCCGATCTCCTGATCGCTCAGCTGATCGAAGAATTTCATCCGCAGGATATGCTGGTCGTTCTCCGACAGCCGCTGGATCGTCTCGACAACCTCCTCCAGCGTACACTGGTAGAACAACCGTGTATCCACATCGTCCGTCACATACTCCTTTGGCAGCCGGTTCGAGCCCAGCAGGTGCCCGATGGCGCGGTACTCGATCCTGCGCCGTCTGAGGAGCATCAGGGCCTGATTCCGCACTGCGGAAGTGATGTAGGCTGGATGTGCCCGGACGTTGATGGTTTTGAGATGGTCAATTCCCTTGATCAGCGATTCGCATGCTGCACCGACGACGTCATCCGCATCGCGGATGTTGCGTGTCATCTTCAGGGCTGCACGGTACATCAAACGCTCATGAACTGTGTACAATCTCTGCATGAAGGCTCGGTCATCGTCGTTCTCGATCGCCATGATGCAGAGGGCTGCGGTCTGCAAGGGAATTACCTCCTCTCTGTATGGAATAAGTATGAAATTATTGTCGAATCGTTCAATTAGTATTATATCTGATACATAAGCATTATGTCAATACCGAAAAAAGGGGAATACAGCGCAGATACAACTGTATTCCCATCGAGGCATGTGGGGTTTTCAGCCGAGGCTGTCGCCGAGGTCGCCGGAGTGGAAGTGCTTGCGGCAGAGGCTGACATACTGGCTGGAGCCGCCCAGGAGAATCTGGTCGCCCTCCTTGACCACGCGGCCGTTCACCACGCGGGCGTTGCAGATGGCCTTTCGGCCGCACCAGCAGATGGTCTTGACCTCCTCGATGGTATCCGCCCACGCCATGAGCCAATGGCTGCCCTCGAAGAAATTCTCCTGGAAATCGGTGCGCAGGCCGTAGCAGATGACGGGGATATCCAGCTCATCCACGATGCGGACCAGCAGCTCCACGCGCTCCCGGGCGAGGAACTGGGCCTCATCGACGATAACGCAGTCGAACCCGCGCGCGTCCTCCAGCCCGATATCCTCCACGAAGCGGCACTCGGTCTCCAGTCCGCAGCGGGAACGGACCGTGGACGCGCCGTCGCGGTTTTCCAGCTTGGGCTTGAGCATGAGCACCTTCTGCCCGCGCTCCATGTAGTTATACTGCACCATGATCGCATTGGCGGTCTTGCTGGAGCCCATCGCCCCGTAGCGGTAATACAGCTTGGCCATCGGAATACACCTCGTTCATCGTCGATCGTAAAACCATGATAGCATAAACGCGGACGAAAAGATAGGTCTTGACAAGGTGTTTTCGTCAGATTTCGGAAAGATCGACCGTGCGGACGGCGTCGATCATGTCCCACGGCACGTGGCAGTAGCCGCCGGGGGTCTTGTCGAGGTATTTTTGATGGTACTCCTCGGCGGGATAGAACCGGTCGAGGGGGCAGGCCTCCACGGCCAGGGGCGCGGCATAGCGCGTCTGCAGCCGGGCGAGCTCCGCGCGGACGACAGCCTCATCCGCCGCATCGGTCCAGTAAACGCCCGTGCGGTACTGATTGCCCACGTCCTCCCCCTGCTTTTCAAAGCTGGTGGGGTCGATGATGCGGAAGAAGAGCCGCA
>SVGU01000114.1 GCA_015056155.1 Clostridiales bacterium | reverse complement strand
GCGCGGTCTGAGGCGTCTCAATGTAGCCCGGGCCGATGCCGTTGCACTGGATGTTGTAGTGGCCGTACTCGGAGCAGATGTTCTTGGTGAGCATCTTCAGGCCGCCCTTGGCCGCCGCGTAGGCGGAAACGGTCTCACGGCCCAGCTCGGACATCATGGAGCAGATGTTGATGATCTTGCCGTGGCCCTTCTTGATCATAGAGGGGATGACGGCCTTGGCGCAGATGAAGGGCGCGTTCAGGTCAACGTCGATGACCTGGCGGAAGTCCGCCGCGCTCATCTCGCACATGGGGATGCGCTTGATGATGCCCGCGTTGTTGACCAGGATATCGATCACGCCGACTTCCTCTTCGATCTGCTTGACCAGAGCATTCACGGCATCTTCGTCGCAGACATTGCAGACATAGCCGTGAGCCTTGATGCCTTCCGCTTCATAAGCGGCCAGGCCCCTGTCGACAAGCTCCTGCTTCAGGTCATTGAAGCAGATGGTCGCGCCCGCCTTCGCCATAGCCTTGGCGATGGCAAAACCGATGCCGTAGGACGCGCCGGTCACCAGCGCGACCTTGCCTTCCAGAGAGAACATGTTCATAGGGGTGTACCTCCTGTATTTGTGATTTGGGTGATTATGTCTTGCGGCGGCGGTGTGACTGTCTGTGGACAACCTCGAATGAAGATTGAATAATGAATAATGAATAATTGATAATGAAAGTGAAACCAGGACGCGGCTCTGCTCATTATTCATTATTCATCAGCAGCCCGAAGGGATGCGGCTTCATTATTCATTATTCATTTCATACAACCACACCGGTATGATCAGCTCCGTTCAAAACAGCCCTTACTTCAGGTCCTTCATGGCGATGCCGTCCATGTCGTCGAAGTCCTGGTTCTCGCCGCACATGCCCCAGATGAAGGTATATGCCTGCGTACCGCAGCCGGAGTGGATGGACCAGGAGGGGCTGATGACGGCCTGCTCATTGCGCATGACGATGTGGCGGGTCTCGTCGCCCTCGCCCATGAAGTGCATCACGAAGGCGTCCTCGGGCATATCGAAGTACAGGTAGACCTCCATGCGGCGGTCATGGGTGTGGCAGGGCATGGTGTTCCAAACGGAGCCGGGCTCCAGCTTGGTCATGCCCATCACCAGCTGACAGCTCTGCACCTGACCGGGCAGGATATACTTGCAGATGGTGCGGTGGTTGGCGCCCTCCAGGCTGCCCAGCTCCTGACGCACGCAATCCTCCGGGCGGATATACACGGTCGGATACGCCGTGTGCGCCGGGCAGGAATTGAGGTAGAACTTGGCAGGATTCGCCGGGTCGGCAGAAGCGAACTCGATATCCTTGCTGCCGCGGCCGACGTACAGGCCATCGCGGTGACGCAGGGTGTACACCGTGCCGTCGACCGTCACCGTGCCCTCGCCGCCGATGTTGATCACGCCCAGCTCGCGCCGCTGCAGGAAATACTCCGCGCGCAGCTCGTCGCCGGCTGCCAGCGTCAGCGTACCCTTCACGGGCACCGCGCTGCCGGTGATGATGCGGTCGATGTGGCTGTACACCAGCTTCACGTCGTCCGCCTTGAACAGATCGTCGATCAGAAACTCCTCACGCAGCCGCTTGGTATCATAGTGCTTCACGTCGCGGGGAGAGGATGCAGTCCGAAGCTCCATGGGCAGTCCCTCCTTGGTTCATGTAAGCTCTTACACGTCTTCCCATAACGAGTAAGGCGATCAAGTACATTCCTGCCTCTATTGTACAACGGATTTGATGATTTGAAAAGAGCAAAATCCACAAATCGCGCATAAATCACAAAAAACACACGCCAGATGCAGATTTTGCACCGACAAAAAGAAAATAATGAAGGAATTGCCTGTTCGCGTGAAGAAAATACCATCTTGAATCGTTTGATTGGATGACGAGAGTTCCCCGCCCGCCCATCCGGCAGGGCAAGTATATATGAAAGGATGCTGATCTTCATGAAGAAGACCCGTCTGCTTCCCCTGCTGGTCCTCCTGCTGGCCTGCCTGTGCGCCGGCTCCGCGCTGGCCCAGAGCGGCATCGCCGGGCAGGTCTATATCGCCTCGGTCACCGACCGGAACGGGCCGGTTTCCTCCCTGACCGACGGCAGCACCGCCACCACCTGGACCAAGACCGCCTCCGGCTACGGCGCTGACCTGACCATCAACCTGTACAGCGCCACAGTGGGCGAGATCTGGATCCGCAGCGGCCACTGCTACAGCCAGAACTACTTCAACCACTACGACCGTCCGAGCGTGGTCGCCGTAACGCTGTGGTACAGCGCCAACCGCTACACCACCACCAGCGTCACCTACCGCTACCGCCTGTCGGATTCCTTCCGTCCGGGCACCTACTCCGCCTCGTGGAACGACGGCTACCAGCGCATCCTGCTGCCTGAAAGGATCAGCGGCGTGACCAGCATCGAGCTGACTATCGAATCCTCCCGGCAGGGCTACGGCAGCACCGGCGCGACCATCACCGATATCATCGTCGCCTCCGGCAGCCATGCCACCGCGACGCCCCGCGCCTATGCCACCGCCACGCCCCGTCCCTACGTGGAGTACGTCACGCCCTCTCCCACGCCCTATGTGCACCGCGTCACCCCGACGCCCACCTACCGCGTGGAGATCATCACCCCCACGCCGACCCGCGGTGTGGTCCTGCTCACCCCCGAACCCACCCGGACCCCGCTGGTGGAGCTGATCACGCCCGTCCCGCAGGTCACGAATCCGCCCATCGTCATCCCCTCCACGGATTATCCCACCGAGGGTGTCATGGCTGAGCTGCTCAAGACCGCCGCAACCCGCTCCGGCCCCAGCAATGACTACGACGAACCCGGCTCCTTCTACAGCGCGGGCGATTACGTCAACGTGGTCAGCAAGGCATGGGATCCCGAGAATGACATCTGGTGGTTCCAGATCGAGCTGAACTACCGCGGCGAGTGGATGCGCGCCTACACCCCCGCCAACCGCATCGACCTCGATCCCAGCCTCGTTCCCACCGAGAACGACGACGGCGACGCCCGCGAGGTGCTTCTCGACCACCGCGTCTACTTCGGCCCCGGCTACGAGTACAAGATGTACAAGGTCAGCATGCTCTACAAGGGCAGCCGCGCCGTCATCTACGGCTACGAGGAAAAGGACGGCATGCTCTGGGCGCAGGTGCACTACCATGACTACGCCATCGGCGAGGATCGCCGCGGCTGGGTGCCTGCAGAGGTGCTCTCCGAGTGGCCCTTCTCCTGGTAATTCCGCAGAAACATGCGCATCCCCCGGCCAGCTCGGTCGGGGGATGCTTTTGCGCTTATTCGTGATAATAGTCGATATCGAAATGCACCACGCACACATAGCGGCTGTCCAGCTCCCGCGCGGCGGCGTTCATCGCCTCTGTCACGCGTCCGGTATCCTTGTAGCCCGCAGGGATCACCACATCGAAGACGAGGTTCGTGCGGTTCTCGCCCGGCACCATGCGCAGGTCATGCAGCATCAGCTCCGGATCGAGCTTCTTCAGCGCCGCGTGCAGATGCTCGCTGGCCGCGTCCGTCTTTTCGTCGCCGGAGACGATGGGGTCCATGTGGATACACAGCGGCACGCCCAGCGCCTCGCCGATCTCGTGCTCCGCCCGGTCGATCACCTCATGCAGCTGCAGGATGTCGCCGTCCGCCGGGACCTCCGCGTGGATGGAAGCGAAGCACCGCCCCGGGCCGTAGTCATGGATGAGCAGGTCATGGGTGCCGAGGATGTTCTCATACGTGCGCAGCCTGCGGATGATCTCCCGCCCCAGCTCCGGGTCGGGGCGGCCGCCCAGCAGATTGTCCAGCATCTCCCGCACCACGTCGAAGCCTGCCTTCAGCACCAGCAGCGCCACCAGAGCGCCCATCACGCCGTCGATCGGGATATCCCAGATCATCGCCACCACCGTGGACACCGCAACCGCCGCCGTCGCCAGCATATCCGAAAAAGAATCCTTCGCCGCCGCGATCAGGGAGGAGAAGTCGATCAGCCGGCCGACGCTGTTGTAGAACACATACAGCCCGCCCTTGATCAGCACTGACAGCACCAGCAGCACGAAGGTGATGATGTTCAGCGCCAGCGGCTTCGGGTCCATGATGCTCATCACGCCGGTCTTCATCATCTCCACGCCCATGACGAGGATCAAAACACCCACCGCCAGCGCACCCAGGTATTCCGCGCGGCCGTGGCCGAAGGGATGCTCCCGGTCAACGGGCTTTTGCGCCATCCGCATGCTCACCAGCGACACGACGCTGCCCGCCGCGTCGGACAGGTTGTTGACCGCGTCCGCGACGACAGCCACCGAGCCCGTGACCGAGCCGACAAAGAGCTTGATCGCCACCAGCAGCGCATTCACACCCACGCCCACGCCGGAGCCGAGTGTTCCCAGCCGCTTCCTGACCGCCTGATCCTTCGGGGATTCCCCCGGCTTCAACAGCCGCTTTGCCAGTCCTTCCATCGTTCCGTACGCCTCCCGATGATTTTTCCTACATTATATATTATGCCTGCTGCTCTGCGGCGTGCGCCCGCGCCGCCGCCATGAGCGCCTCACGGTCATTGGCAAGCCGCTCGTTGAGCACCTCGTTCAGCAGCCAGTTCAGCGTCTCTCCCAAAGTTTTGCCCTGCGCGATCCCCGCCTGCATCAGGTCCCGGCCATTGACCGCCATGTCCCGCAGCGTTACGCAGGGGCGCTCGGCAATGAGCGTATCCAGTGCCTGCCGGATCGCTGCCGTCCGCGCCTCGACGTCCGCCACGGACTCCGTTCCCTTGCCAAGGGCATCCGCGCGCTGCACCTCGATCAGCTGGTACAGCGCCTCCTCGCCCAGGCGGTTCAGCCGCCGCTTGAGCAGCGTCCGCTCGGTGGACATGGGCCAGTCGTGCATCTCCACCAGCTGCAGCACGCGGTCGCGGGTCGCGTTGTCCACCCGGAGATACGCAAGCGCCTCTTCCGCGATGGAAACGGAGGCTTTTTGATGCCCCCATGCGTGCCCCACGCCCGCCTCATCCACCGTGAAGACCTCCGGCTTGCCGCTGTCATGCAGCAGCATCGTCAGCCGCAGCACCTCCGTGGCCGGGGCATTCTCCACCGCGCGCACCGTGTGCTCCCAGACGTCATAGGCGTGATAGGGCGTGCGCTGGTCGAACCCCGCCATCGGCGCGAGCTTCGGCAGGATCTGGAAGATCACGTCGCTGTATTCCCGCAGGATTTCCCCCGCGCCCTGTCCGCACAGCAGCTTCGCCAGCTCCACGCGGATGCGCTCCGCCGCCACATCCTGCAGCGTGTGCTTCAGGCGGTGGATGGCCTGCGCCGTCGCCTCGTCGATCGCAAAGCCGTAGGTCGAGGCAAACCGCAGCGCCCGCATGATGCGCAGCGCATCCTCGCCGAAGCGCCTTTCCGGCTCCCCGACGCAGCGGATCAGCTTCTTCTTCAGGTCCTCCTGACCACCAAAGGCGTCCACCAGCCCCGTTTTCGGGTTCCACGCCATCGCGTTGACCGTGAAATCCCGCCGGGACAGGTCGTCCACCACGTCCTTGACGAACCGCACCTCATCCGGGTGGCGGTGGTCCGTGTATTCCCCGTCCACGCGGAAGGTCGTCACCTCATAGGGCTCATGGGCGTACATGACCGTCAGCGTCCCGTGCTTGAGCCCCGTTTCGATCACATGCTGATCCCTGAACACGCGCTGCATCTCCTCCGGCAGCGCATCCGTGCAGATATCCCAGTCCTTCGGCTCCCTGCCCAGCAGGGAATCCCGGACGCAGCCACCCACCGCATATCCCTGAAAGCCGTGCTTTTCAAGGCGCGCAAGCACAAACGCCGCGCCCTCCGGCAGTCCCGTCATCTGCATCCCCTCCCGTCCTTCATCAATGTCTGACATTATATCACACCGCCGCAGGGTTTGACAATACAAACCGGCAGGCCATTGTGCACTTCGCACAATTTTTGCATTGTAATTTCTACACCTGCCAATTCCGCTGCCGGGCAGATTTTTTTCATGGAGCGCTTGCAATTTGTGGTGGTTCATGTTAGAATGATTAAGTCTGCGGCTAACTCTGCCGGTGGGCGGCTGCATGCCCGGGAGACCGGTCGTGTTCCACCAGAAGAGTTCACGTCTTCATTGGCCGCAGGCCGACAACGCTGATTGTTCGCAGCCTTCCAATGATGCGGAGGATCAGCGCCGCTGAGCGCCTGCTTTCACCAGGCGTCGGCACCGAGGGTGCGGACGAAAGTTACGTCCCTCTGGAGTGGGTTGCTCCAGAAGCGCAAACCCAGTCCGCTGCTTCATCATGCGCGGCGAAATCCGGCATGAACACAACTGCGGTCAAGAACCGCGAGAAGCCCGCACCGGACGACCGGTGAGGCCAAAAATTTGGAGGTGCATTTTACACATGGCACGCATTGCAGGTGTGGACCTGCCCCGTGAAAAGCGAGTGGAGATCGGCCTGACCTACATCTACGGCATCGGCCTGACGACCTCTCAGAAGATGCTGGCTGAGGTTGGCATCAATCCCGACACCCGCGTTAAGGATCTCTCCGAGAACGACATCAGCAAGCTGCGCGATTACATCGAGCACAACCTGAAGGTCGAGGGTGACCTCCGCCGTGAGGTCGCGCTGAACATCAAGCGCCTGATGGAGATCGGCTGCTACCGTGGCGTCCGTCATCGTCGTGGTCTGCCCGTCCGTGGCCAGAACACCAAGCAGAACGCCCGTACTCGCAAGGGTCCCAAGAAGACCATTGCCGGTAAGAAGAAGGCTGGCAAGTAATTTGCCGAGCCCGCAGAATTAACGGAGGGATTTAACAATGGCTCCTAAGTCCAAGAACCTCAAGAAGGTTGTCCGCAAGCGCAAGGAGCGCAAGCTCGTCGAGCGCGGCGCTGCGCACATCTCCTCTTCTTTCAATAACACCATCGTCACCATCACCGACACTCAGGGCAACGCCCTGTCCTGGGCCTCCGCTGGCGGCCTGGGCTTCCGTGGCAGCAAGAAGTCTACCCCCTTCGCTGCGCAGACCGCTGCTGAGACCGCTGCCAAGGCCGCGATGGAGTACGGCCTGAAGACGGTCGAAGTGTATGTCAAGGGCCCCGGCTCCGGCCGTGAGGCTGCGATCCGCTCCCTGCAGGCCGCCGGTCTGGATGTGAGCATGATCAAGGACGTGACGCCCATCCCCCACAATGGCTGCCGTCCGCCCAAGCGCCGTCGCGTGTAAG
>SVGU01000009.1 GCA_015056155.1 Clostridiales bacterium | reverse complement strand
GGTCTGGCCGGCGCGGATGCGGGTCATGCTGGCAACCACAGCATCCATGTTGAAATCGGTGTTCTGCATGTCGGTCATGTGAGTTAAAACCTCCTCTAATGAACCAGCCGGCGTGGACGCGCCAGCGGTTATTCCTATGAATTCGGAATCTGTATTTGCAAAGGCAGGCGGGATCTCCGCCGCGCGCTCTACCAAAATGGTCCGGGGACACAGCGCTTTACAGGCTGCGTACAGCTTCTGCGTGTTGGCGCTTGTCCGGCCGCCGATGACGATCATCGCATCCGCCCGGGCGGCAAGCTCCTTGGCCTCCCGCTGCCTCACCGGCGTGGCGTTGCAGATCGTGCAGTGCTCCTCCAGGTGCTCCACCTTGCTGCGGAGCACGGAAGCGATGGCTTCCCAGCGTTCCGGCGGATAGGTCGTCTGCGCCGCCGCGATCGCCCGCTCCATCTTCGGAAGCTCCATAGCCTCCTCCGGCGTTGCGACCACGTAGACAGGACCCTTCGCCCATCCGCAGGTGCCCTGCACCTCCGGGTGCGCCGCTTCGCCGACCATGATGACCGGCGTACCGTCCGCAGTGCCGTCCGCGACGATGCGGTGCAGCTTCGCCACGAAAGGACAGGTCAGGTCGATCACGCTGCAGCCGGCTGCCGAAAGCGCCTCCAGCACATCCGGGGACACGCCGTGGCTGCGGATCAGCACCTGACGGCCATCCGCTTCCTCCACCCGATGGATGGGGGGCACGCCGCGCACAGCCAGCATTTCGACGACCGTCGGGTTATGGGCCAGCTCCCCCAGCGTACAGCTGGGAACGCCGGATTCTGCAACCTTCAGCGCTTCCTCGACTGCTCTGCGGACGCCCATACAGAAGCCCGCATGGGCAGCAACCTCAATCGGCATGCGTCAGCATCCTTTCGCAGCATCGCATTCTCACGCAAAATGCTCTAATAAATGTAGTTTCGATGCATTTTCCCGGATTCCTGCTTGTTCCGAGAAAAAATTTGAAAAAAATTTCGTGAAATCTCCGCCAATCCGCGAACGCTCCCATTGCTGCAGGCGAATCTGCACCCGCGGCGATGGTCACGCCTTCGTGTGTGCCTCGTGCATCCGGGCGTAGGTCTGGGTGATACGGGTCAGCAGCAGGTCGCAGGTCTCCTTGTTCACGCCCTGTTCGCGCAGATCCTCGGTGGGAATCGGGTCGCCGACGTACACATGCAGGGTGCGGAAGAGCGCGACCTTGCCGGAAATGTACACGGGGATGACAGGCACCCGGCTGCGCAGCGCGATCAGCGCCACGCCGGACTCGATCTCCTCCATCAGCCCCTTGTGGTGGCGCGTGCCCTCCGGGAAGATGCCCAGGATGTTGCCCTCACGCGTTACGCGCATGCAGGCGCGCATGGCCTCCATGTCGCTGTTGTGGCGGTCGACGGGGATCATGTTCATGCTGTTGAAGGCCGCGCCCACCAGCTTGTTCTTCCACAGCTCCTTCTTTCCGATGAAACGAATCTGATGCTTCTTCACGCCCACGCCCATGATCACCGGATCCATCAGCGACGTATGGTTGCCGATCAGGACGAAGGGCGGCTCGCCGTTCAGGCCCTCGCGGTTATGGAACTTCACCGGCAGGAACGTCTTGAACAGCAGCGCTGCAATGGGCCTGGCCACGGCGTAGAGAAGGGACTTCTTCGCCTTCTTCTCCGGCGCCTTTTTCTGTGCTTCACTCATGGTACTTCTCCTTTACAATGCCGATGATCTTTTCCACGACCTCGCCGAACGACAGCTCAGTCGAATCGACGATCACCGCATCCTCCGTCGGGCGCAGCGGGTCGATCTCGCGGTTCATGTCCTGCGCGTCGCGGGCCTTCAGGTCGGCGAGCACCGTTTCGTACGGAGTCGTGTCGCCCTTCTGCTGCATCTCCAGCCAGCGGCGGCGCGCCCGCTCCTCCGCGGAGGCCGTCAGGTAGATCTTCACCGGCGCGTCCGGCAGGACCCGCAGGCAGATGTCGCGGCCGTCCACGAGCATGGGTGTCGTGGCGGCGAGGCGCTGCTGCAGCGCAACCATCTCCCGGCGGACGCCCTGGTACTTGCCCACGGTGGACGCGGCCATGCTGACCTCCGCCGTTCTGATCAGCGCCGTCACGTCCTCGCCGTCCACCAGCGTCCGCTGTCCGTCCCCGCCATGGGCGACGCTCACGCGGATCTGCCGGGCAAGCTCAGTCACCGCCTGTTCATCCGCGAGGTCAACTCCCCGGCGCAGCGCCGTCAGGCCGATCGCCCGGTACATCGCGCCCGTATCCAGATGCAGGATGCCCAGCGCATTTGCCACCGCGTCCGCGATGCTGGACTTGCCCGCGCCCACCGGCCCATCCATTGCGATATTCAAAACCATCTGTATCTCTCCTCATCCGTTTGTTTACAGCGCGCGATGACCCAGGCCGACGCAGACCTCATTGAGGTGCACCAGACCGACGGTAAAGAACACAGCCACTGCCACATGCTCTCCGCAGCGCGCCACGCCGATCTTTCCGCCGACGGAAAGACCCAGCGCCTTCTGTGTGATCTGCGAGATCGCGTCTCGGGCTGCGCCTGCGACCGCGCCTTCCTCCTGATGGCTGTCCTCGATCACGCCTTCGCGCTTGGCGGCAACGACCGCCCGCTCGATAATCCGGAGCACAGAAGGAACGAAGTCTCCGCCATAATCGGAGGCTGCGCCGCGGATCCCCTTCTCCAGAAGGCTGCGCTTCATGGTGCCTTCATCCTCACGGTCCGCCGTCATGGCAAGCGAAATCGCTGCCCGCGCGACATCCCGGCTGTCTCCAATGACGCTGTCTCTCATGGCATTGTCATCCTTTCGTTACATGTATTCCTGAATATACATTATACATGATTTGCCGCTGCATCGCAAGCAAATCTTGTTCCATCAGGAAACGATCATGCAGCAGCAGATCACGCCCGCCAGATAGGCCGCCAGCGACACCGCCATCACCCCCGGCAGCCGCTTCACGCCCGATGCGCCGAGGTAGACCGTCATGGTGTACAGGATCGTTTCGCTCGAGCCCATGAGAACGGAGGCGATCATTCCTTCCCGGCTGTCCGGACCATATGCCGCGAAGACCTGCTCAAGGACGGCAAGGCTGCCCGAACCGGTCAGCGGCCGCAGTACCAGCATCGGCACGATCGTTTCCGGCAGATTCAGCAGCCCCGTCACCGGTGACAGCAGCCGCGCGATCAGCTGCGACGCCCCTGACGCGTTGAGCAGCGACAGCATCAGCAGCATCCCGCACAGCGCCGGCAGAAGCTCCGCGGCCGCCCGCATGCCCCTTGCCGCCCCGCGCTGGAACGCGCCGTATGCGTCGCAACCGGTCATCACGCCGCGCAGGAGGATCAGCCCGACCGTTCCCAGCAGCACCATCCCTGCCGTTCCGTTCATGCGCCGCACCTCAGCTTCCTGACCAGCAGCATCAGCAGTACGCCTGTTGCCGTCGATACCGCCGAAACGATCAGCGTCGGCAGCCAGACCGACGCCGCATCGAGTGACCCCGCTGCCTGCCGCATGGTGATGACCGTCGTGGGCATGAGCTGCAGTCCGGCGTTGTTGATCACCAGCAGCATCGCCAGCGCCTGCAGCCCGTCTTTTCCCTGCGCGGCCAGTCCTTTGGCTGCCGCGATGCCTGCCGGCGTTGCCGCATTTCCCAGGCCCAGCAGATTGGCAGCGATGTTCAGGCTCATCGCCTCCCAACACGCATCGTCGCGTATTTTGGGGAACAGCGGTGCAGCAGCTTTCCGGAAAACGCCGCCGATCCTGCGCACATCCCCCGTTTCTGTCAGGATCTCCATCAGTCCGCTCCACAGCGTCATCGCTGCCAGCAGCGTCAGCGTGAGCCGGACTGCCTCATTGCCGCAATTCAGCATCGCCTCCGCAGCCGCCTGCTGCCGCCCGGTCCCCAGCGAAAGTGCTGCAGCAAAGAGCATGCTGCATGCCCAGATGCGATTCATCCTGTCCCTCCCTTTTATTTACACAGTCAGGTGTGTATTATGTTACAAAAGTTAGTTGATTTATTTATTTTTTCTGGAATCATTATCATTTATAATATTAAAATATAAATTTGCTCTTGACATGGCCGACAATTAACGATAGAATAATCGTGGAATTACAGTTAATCGACTGAATGCAGAGTTGCCACATATCGGCATATTGGGAGGGTTACTATGGCTATGAAGTCTACCGGCGTCGTCCGTCAGCTGGATACGCTTGGGCGCGTTGTGCTGCCCATTGAGCTCCGCCGCACCATGGATATCGGCGTGAAGGATATGCTCGAGATCTTCGTCGAGGATGACCAGATCATTCTGAAGAAGTATCATCCCAGCTGCATCTTCTGTTCCGACGCCCGTGACGTGACTCCCTACAAGGGCAAGCTCGTGTGCAAGAATTGCCTGAAGGAGCTCAGCAGCAAGGAATGATCCTGCGCGCAGAAAAGCGGCCGCTTATGCGTCCGCTTTTTTCTATGCGCAAAACCGGCTGCGCATGCTTCCGCCCTTGCGCGTCAGAGCCGATTGGGATATAATGTTGCCTGTCCCCGATGGGACATGATGACCAAAGGAGGTAATCGTTGATGCAGAAGATTTATACGTTCAGCATGCGCGTGAGCTCTTATCAGTGCGACATGAACAGCCGCATGAAGCCCAGCGCGATCCTGGAAATCATGCAGGAGGCCGCCGGCGCGCATGCAGAGCTGCTCGGCATCGGCCGCAGCATGCTGCTCAACCAGGATCTGGTCTGGATCCTGACCCGTGTGGAGGTGCAGATGGCGCGTTATCCCCGTTTTGGGGAAACCATCACCCTTGAGACCTTCCCGATGCCCAATCGCCGCTGGTTCTTCCCGCGCTATTTTATCTTCCGGGACGAGGACGGGCAGCAGATCGGCTGCGCGGGCAGCCTTTGGGCGCTGCTGAACATCACCGAGCGCAGGATGAGCCGCCCCGATCCGGTGCTGGCCATGATGCCGGACAACAGCGACCTGATCGCGCCGCTGGGGCTTCCGGCCACCGTCGCGGAGATCGGAGGCAGCTTCGACACGCAGGAGCGCACGCCCGTCTACACCGATCTGGACATGAACGGCCATGTCAACAATACGAAGTACATCGACTGGTGCTGCAACGCGCTGGGGATCGATCTGCTCAGCGGGCATGAGCTGGCTTCCTTCGCGCTCAACTACAATCAGGAGATCCGCCCCGGACAGACCATCCGCACCGAGCTGCACCGCAGCGGCTGCGATTTCTCCTTCAGCGGCTTCGAAGGCGATGTGCGCCATTTTGACGTCGGCGGCGTGATCCGCCCCTTCTCCGACGACTGACCGGAGGTGTTTAAGATGCCCCGCGTGCTGGGCGTGATCGCCGAGTACAACCCCTTCCACAACGGCCATGCCTACCATCTGGAGCAGGCCCGCAGCGCCGCCGGCGCCGACTATGTCGTCGTCGTCATGTCCAGCTGTTTCACCCAGCGGGGCGAGCCGGCGCTGCTCTCCTGCGGCGACCGGACGGCCATGGCGCTCTCCTGCGGCGCGGACGCTGTTTTTGCCCTGCCTGCCGTCTGGTCGGCACGGGACGCGGAGCACTTCGCCCTCGGCGGCGTGGCGCTGCTTGACGGGCTTGGCTGCGACGCGATCTCCTTCGGGACCGAATCCGCCGACCCGGAGCAGCTGATGGCCGCCGCCCGGCTGCTGGAGCAGCCCGACGAGGACTTCCGGGAGAGCCTGCAGCGCCAGCTTGACGCCGGACTCCCCTGGCCTGCCGCGGTTGCGCGGGCGGCACAGGCGGTACAGCCCGGCATGGATGCCCTTCTGGGGCAGCCCAACAGCACCCTCGCCATCTGCTACCTGCGAGCGATGCTGCGCCTGGACGCAAAGCTGGATGTCGTGCCTGTCGCGCGGACGTCCGGATACCACGAAACGACGCTCACCTCCGGAGCGCCCTCTGCCACGGCGCTGCGGGGCGCGATCCTTCGCGGTGACTGGGCACAGGCGGAGAAAGCCATGCCAGCCGCAACTTTCCGCATCCTCCGGGAGGCCGCATCCGCCGCCCAGCTGCACCGTCCCGGCGCGCTCGACGCGGCACTGCTGTACAGGCTGCGCAGCATGACACAGGAGGAATACGCAGACCTGCCCGACGTTTCCGAGGGGATCGAATTCCGACTGCGCAGCGCCGCCATGAACGCCCGCTCCCGGGAGGATATGCTGCAATCCGCCAAGACCCGCCGCTATCCCTACGCGCGGCTTTCCCGGCTGGCGACCCACGCGCTGCTGGGCTTCTCGCAGGCGCAGCTGACAACGCTTCCCCTGCCGGACAGCGCGCTGCTGACCGGCCTGCGAAGGAGTGCTTCGCCGCTGCTGACCTGCCTTTCGCAGCGCAGCCGGCTGAAGCTGCTCAGCCGCAGCGCGGATCTTACGCTGTCCGAACCGTGGATCGCCGCAGAGCTCCGCGCGCAGGACGTCTGGGCGCTCGGTGCGGGACTACCTGCGGGGCACCTGCTTTCACAGCGTATGACGACCGTTCCCTGACAAGGAGGAAAACCATGATCTACTACGAGGATGCGGATCTTGTCATCCGCGACATGGAGGAGGCGGATACCGCGCTCCTCTCCGCAGCGTTCAACGCCCAGGGCTGGCACAGCGACGCCAGCGACTACCTGCCGTACCTGAAGGATCAGGCGGACGGAAAGTGCATCGCCCTGACCGCCGTATACCGGGGAGACCCGGCCGGATCCGTGTATCTGTACAGGGACGCTCATGGCGGCCCGTTCAAAGGCAGCGGCATTCCAGAGATCCACGATTTCAACGTGCTGAAGAAGTATCAGCGCAGGGGGATCGGCAACCGCCTGATGGACACGGCGGAGAAGCTTGCCGCAGCATTTTCGGACACCGTCTGTCTCGGCGTCGGCCTGTGCGACGCCTACGGAACCGCCCAGCGCATGTATGTGAAGCGCGGGTACATTCCCGACGGCTCCGGCGTGTGGTATCAGGGCAAGCAGTGCGTCCAGTACGAGACGGTCTGCACCATCGACGACGATCTGGTGCTGTTCCTGTCCAAAAAGCTGCGCGGCTGATCAAGCCGTGTACCGGTTAAATCACTAAGCGAAAGCGCACCCGCCGTCGCCCCAAAGGGACAGCAGGTGCGCTCTTGTTTTGCTGTTCTCAGCTTCAGCCGATCGTTTTTGACATGACCGTCACATGATAATCATCCGTGTCATAGCCCAGGCCGTTTTCCGCAAAGCCGCAGGCATGCCAGAAGCGCTCGCTCTGCGGGTTTCCCTCCACCCGTCCGAGGCGTACCTCCCGGTACCCCTGGGACGCAAGGAGCACCAGCGTCTCCTCCACCAGGCGGCGGCCAAGCCCGCGGTGCTGCTCAGCGGCGTCCACCATGAACCAACCGATGAAGGCCATGTCCTCCTTCGGGTGCCGCAGGATCAGGTCCATCATGGCGATCAGCCTTCCCTCCCGGAACCAGCCGAAGAACTGCTTGTCCGCCAGCGTCCGCCGGGGCGGCAGCGCCTGCAGCGTCTCCGCGATGTTCTCCATCGTCGGGCGCAGCTTCATGTGCTCATAATACAGCGGATTTCCCTGTGCCAGGCGCAGCATTTCCGGCACATCGTCCCCGGTGAGCTCGCGCACCTGATAGATCCCTGCGAGCTTCTCCAGCGGGCAGCGCAGCCGCTCGATCCCGATGGCCAGCACGCCGTATTCCGCCTGCTGCGCCGGGGTGTAGTATGCCTCCATGTCCTTCGGATCCGCGCGGTGCACGTTTTCCGGCGTATAGCCGCACTGCAGCAGCGGAAGCGCCGCATACAGCGCCGCAAAGTCCGGGAAGGTCTGCAGGCTCGTCACAGTCACCGGAACAGCTGCTTCGTCCGTCGTGCGCCTGAATACGATCTCGTCGCCGACGCGGATCGCTCTTCGCTTTTCGTCAAAGAGGCGGAGTTCGTAGGTCTTCCTGCCCGACGCGATGGCCTCGAAGGGCTTGGGGCGCAGGTTCATTTCGTGTCGCATGATGCTTCTCCCTTCTGTGCCGGGGCGATATGCGCCTCCGCCGTCATCAGCTGCGGCATGTCGTGCCGGACGATTTCGAGCATGTGGCCGATGTTGCCGTCTCCGGCGAAACGGGCGCTGTCGAAGAAATTCTCCGTCAGGGGCATCCAGCAGAGCGGATTGAGCTCCTCCCGCAGGACGACCTCCCGCTTCAGCGCGCCGGCATAGACCTGCAGCTCGATATCGCAGTAATGATAGCGGAAATCCATCAGGCGGGTCAGCACGATCTCCTGCCCCGTGATGCCGGTCTCCTCCTGAAGCTCCCGGTACGCCGCAGCCAGGCCGTCCTCACCCGGCTCCGCCTTGCCGCCGACAAGGTTGTACAGCCCCTGATACGGCGGCTTGCGGCGTTGGCACATAAGCACGCGCTCCCCGTCGGGGTGGTACACGATGATGACATTGAGCTGCTTCATGCGTCCTGCTCCCGGTGCTGCGAGCGCTGGGTGTCGAAGCCCTGCGGGTAGCGCTTGTGCAGCTTGTCCAGATTGCCCTGCAGGATCTCAGACAGCAGCATGTCCAGCCCGGTCGCGGCCTCGGCGAGGTACCAGGCAATGTCGCCCAGCTCCTTGACGAGCTTCGCCCGGTCCAGCTCATGCCCCTGGTACAGGTGCTTCTTCATCAGGTCGATCGCCTCGCCCGCCTCGCCGCACAGGCCCATCAGCGAATTCATCAGCACATCCTGCTCCGTCAGCGCCGGGTTCAGAAGCGTCATCGCTTCCTTCTGATAATCGTCGATCCTCATCTTGTCCTCCATATGAAGCGGGACGCGGCGTCGAAGTGTCTGCCGCGTCCCATTTCTGTATTGATTATGCCTCGATGGCCTTCAGGATCGGTGCGAAGTCGATGCCCTCGCAATCCTTCAGGACGTCATACAGCGCGCTCAGCATGCTCTTGACGCCGCCGGGCACGTCGCTCTCCACATTCAGCGGCAGCACCGGGTCATGCACGGACAGACGCAGCAGGAACCAGCCGTTGTCCATCCCGTCGCCCAGGTCGAAGGAGATGCGCACGCCCTCGCGGTTGTCGGGCGCGATGTGCCAGTCGTCGGCATAGCTGGCGTGATCCAGCACCTTCTGGATGGCGACCTTGCCCGCGTCGCGGAAGTCCTCCGCCGTGATGTTCAGGCGGATCTCCTTGCTCTCCACGGGCTCCTGCAGATCGGCGATCAGGGAGCCGAGGTTCTTGCCCTCCTGCTTGAGCTTCATCGCGCGGACGATCAGGACCGTGACCAGGTACATGCCGTCATCCAGGAAGTGATTCTCCTTCAGCGCCGCGTGGCCGCTGGTTTCGATGGCCAGCGGGCAGGACACGCCTTCCTCGTTCAGGCGGATCGCCTCGTCGATGACGTTGCGGTAGCCGCGCTTGTAGCGGTAGTGCTCTCCGCCCCAGTCGTTGATGAACTTCTTCAGGCCCGCGCTGGTCACGGAGTCGGTCACGATGGTCTGACCGGGCTTCTCGTCCAGCAGGATCGCGGAGATCAGGGCGATCAGGCGGTTGCGGTTGATTTCGCTGCCGTCGTAATCGACCACAGCAGCGCGGTCGCAGTCGGTATCGAAGATCACGCCAAGGTCGGCGCCGGCCTTCCGGACAGCCTCGGAAATGGAGGCCATAGCCTGCGCGTTCTCGGGATTGGGCACATGGTTGGGGAACATGCCGTCCGGCTCAAGGAACTGGCTGCCCTCGGTCCAGGCGCCCAGCTCCTCCATCAGCTCCGCATAGAAGCCGCCGGCGCCGTTGCCTGCGTCGACCACCACATGCAGGCCCAGCAGCGGCTTCTGCACATCGGTGCCCAGGCCGCGGCGGATGCGGTCCGCCAGCTGCTCCTTGTAGGTGGGCAGGAAGGGCTTCTCCACGATCGTGCCGGTCAGTTCAACGCCGTCGGGCTGATAGCCGGAGGCCATTTCGATCAGCTTGCCGACCTGCTTGCCATCCAGGCCGCCTTCCTTCACGAAGAACTTCAGGCCGTTCTTGTCATAGGGATGATGGCTCGCGGTGATCATGACAGAGCCGTCGGGCTCGAAGCCGGGCGTGATGATGCTCATGTACATCGCGGGGGTGGAGCACATGCCGAAGTTCAGCACGTTCGCGCCGGCCTTCGCCACGCCCTCCGCCGCAGCCTGCAGCAGGGCCGGGCCGGAAATGCGGCTGTCACGGCCGATGGCGACCGTGACCTCGCTCACGGGCTTTTCCAGGCGCTCCGCCAGGAAGTTCGCAAACGCCATGCCCAGACAGGTCGCGATCTCCGGGGTCAGGTTCTTGTTCTCGCCCACCGCCGTGCCGCGCACGTCGGAGCCGCTCTTCAGCTTCATCCAATCCATTGTGATGACCTCCTGTTCGCTTATGCTCAATGTTGTTTACATACTCTGATCGTTCGCAGCCTCGTCATATGCGCCGCGCAGCATACGATACAGCGGCGCAAGGGCCTCGAAGTCCTCCCGCACCTGCTCGAGGATCGAGGGACTGCCGATGATGCTCATGTCCGGATGCTGCTTGCCCACGTAGACCTCGCGCATCGTGTACCATCCGCGCAGCCCCAGCGGGATCTGGGATGGCACCTCCATGCGCTTCCACGCGGTGCCGAACACGCCGAAGTCCCTCTCCTCCAGATGGCAGGACGCAACGATCTTCGCCGCCTTCGCAGGGTCAGCCGCGATCTGCCGCCGGAACACATCCATCATCGGACGATTCTCGCCCCATGTGCCCATGCCCCAGCCCAGCGTCGTCGGGCCGAGCTCGAAGAAGAAGTTGACGCTTCCCTCCCTCGGCTCCGCCGCCCTGCGGAAGCAAAGCCACAGGTGATCACGGAAGGGCGACTTGTCCCGGGAGAAGCGGGTATCGCGGTGGATCCGCGCCAGGCACTTGTAGGGGCGGATCTCCATCAGCGGATCGATCGACTGCATCGTCGGCGCAAGCGCTTCGATGAAGCTGTGGAACACCGCCTTCACGTCCCGCTCGTATCGCGGCTTGTTTTCGGCAAAATACGCCTTGTCATTGTGGAAACGGATATCAAGAAAGAACTGCAGCGTTTCCTCCGGGAATCCGGTGAACATAACGCACCTCCTGAACTTACCTCTATATTATAATCTGTCACAACAGATTTTTCAACCGCCGAAACGCGCTATTTACAAGAAAAAAGCGCGAAGACCGATGCTTCACGCTTCTTTCCGGCTCATTCAGCCCTGTACAGATACACCGTGAGCGCGCCGCGCTGGGTGCGCACCTCGATGCGGACGGGGACCCCGAGGGTATTGGTGAACCGCAGATCCTTGACGCTGCCAACCGCCGCGTCATAGTTGAGGGGCGCATACTTCACGCCGCTGGTCTGGTGCACCTCCCACTGGTCCAGCTGCATTTCCAGGCCCAGGATCGCCTCAAACAGCGTCGTGCTGAGCTGGCACACGCCTCCGCCCACGCCGTAGCCGCTGCGGCTGATGTTGGGGGCGCGGACGTAGCCGTTGGAGACCTCATAGGGTCCGCAGACTTCGTTGTAGGAGAACTGCTCCCCTGCCGCCAGCACCTGACCGTTCAGGCGCTGCGCCGCGAGCTCAATGTTGTAGCGCCGCTCCGCCGCCAGATCGCCGCCGACAGAATCGTTGTAGTAGGTCGTGAAGGCGTAGAGCATATCGCCCGGGGCAGCGGTTTCGGGCGCCGCGAAGGGCGCGAACTCGTACGAATCCGCCGGCAGGGTCAGGATCGCCCGCCGGAACGGGATATCTCCCGCCTCCGAGCAGGCGGCGATCACATCGCCCGGCACGAGGTCGATGCCGTTGAACAGGTCGCCGGAGGACTTGTCATCGTTCTCCACATGGACCTCCCGGGTAATCAGCGCCACGCCGTCCAGGAACTGCATGCCGGGCAGCGCCGCGCTGCCGAGCCGCCACAGCTCATAGAAGCGGTTCGTCAGGAGGTAGCCGGTCTTTTCACCGTACCCGCACAGAGACCACTCCTCGCCCCACTCGTAGATCACGATCACCGCGCCGTCCGGGACCGTTCCCAGAAACTTTGAGGAAGTGGAGGGCTCGGCGCGCATTTTGGATTCCTTGGCCATTTTCGCCCGGTACAGCGGCTGCTGCACCTCCCCGCACACTGCCGCAGCAGGCAGCAGCAGCAGCAGCGTCATCAGGGTCATGAGAAGCTTCTTCATGCATTTCCTCCGCCGGAAAAGGCGCGGAGACCAGTTGCTCCGCGCCTTGGCAGTTCGATCAGTCGTGCAGCTTTTCGTCGATTTCCTTGCGGAAGCGGGCCATCATTTCCTCCACGCTCATCACGCCGTGGTTGCCGCCCTTGCGGTCGCGCAGGGCAACGACCTTGTCCTCGACTTCCTTGTCGCCCAGCACCACCATGTAGGGCACCTTCTCCAGCTGCGCCTCGCGGATCTTGAAGCCGATCTTCTCGTTGCGGGGATCGACCTCCGCGCGGATGCCCTCGGCCTCCAGCTTCGCCTTGAGCTCATAGGCCCAGTCGTCGCTGCGCTCGGTGATGGTCAGGATGCGCACCTGCTCGGGCGCCATCCACATGGGCAGCGCGCCGGCATAGCGCTCGATCAGGTAGGCCAGCGTGCGCTCGTAGCAGCCCAGGGACGTGCGGTGGATGATGTAGGGGATCTTCTTCTTGCCGTCCGTGTCGGTGTACTCCATGCCAAACTTCTGCGCCAGGAGCATGTCGATCTGGATGGTGACGATGGTGTCTTCCTTGCCGAAGACGTTCTTGTACTGGATGTCCAGCTTGGGGCCGTAGAAGGCAGCCTCGTCGATGCCGATCTCATACTCGACGCCGAGGTTGTCCAGGATCTCGCCCATGATGCGCTGGGCTTCCTCCCACTGCTCCGCCGTGCCCTCGTACTTGATGCCGGCGCGGGCAGGATCCCACTGGCTGAAGCGGAAGGAGCAGTTCTCCAGCATGCCGACGGTGCCCAGCATGTGCTTGGCCAGCTCCAGACAGCCGCGGAACTCCTCCTCCAGCTGCTCGGGACGCAGCACCAGATGGCCCTCGGAGATGGTGAACTGACGCACGCGGATCAGACCGTGCATTTCGCCGGAATCCTCGTTGCGGAACAGCGTGGACGTCTCGCCCAGACGCATCGGCAGATCGCGGTAGGAGCGGGCGCGGTTCAGGTACACCTGATACTGGAAGGGGCAGGTCATGGGACGCAGGGCGAAGCATTCCTTCGTCTCGTCCGTGGGATCGCCCAGGACGAACATACCGTCCAGGTAGTGATCCCAGTGGCCGGAGATCTTGTACAGGTCGGACTTGGCGAACAGAGGCGTCTTGGTCAGCAGATAGCCGCGCTTCTGCTCCTCGTCCTCGACCCAGCGCTGCAGCAGCTGGATGACGCGGGCGCCCTTGGGCAGCAGGACCGGCAGGCCCTGGCCGATGGCATCGACGGTGGTGAAGTACTCCAGCTCGCGGCCGAGCTTGTTGTGGTCGCGCTTGCGGGCTTCTTCCTGCTGCTTGATGTAGGCCTCCAGCTCATCCTTGGTGGCGAAGGCCGTGCCGCGGATGCGGGTGAGCATCTTGTTGTTCTTGTCGTTCTTCCAGTAGGCGCCGGAGATGGCCGTCAGCTTGAAGGCCTTGAGCGCCTTGGTGTAGCACAGGTGCGGACCGACGCACATGTCGATATAGTCGCCCTGCTGGAAGAAGGTGAGCGTCACGTCCTCCGCCAGGTCGGCGATGTGCTCGACCTTGTAGCTTTCGCCGCGCTCCTGCATCAGCTTGATGGCCTCGTCGCGGCTCAGCGCGAAGGGCTTGATGGGCAGGTTCTTCTTGACGATGGCCTGCATTTCCTTTTCGATCGCGGGCAGATCATCCTCGGTGAGCTTCACATCGCCCAGATCAATGTCATAGTAGAAGCCCGTCTCGGTGGCGGGGCCGTAGGCGAAATGCGCCTGGGGGTAGAGGTTCTGCACGGCCTGCGCCAGGATGTGCGCCGCCGTATGCCGCAGGATATGCAGCTCCTCCTCCGGAGCGCACTCGGCAGCGTGACCGTCGTTGTAGATGACCTTCATGTGGGTTCCTCCCTTCATTTTTGAGGAACGAAAAAGCTCGTCCCTCCTGCAAAAATTGCGTGAGGGACGAGCATCATCAATCTTCTTGAAAAGCCCGTGGTTCCACCCTGCTTGGTTCTCTTTGCCGCTGTAACGCGCAGCCCGCGGCCCGATCGGGAGGTGGTCTTCGCCGGTTTTACTCTGCCGATGCACTTTCAGCCCATGATGCATCTCTCTGTCAGGCTTTTCGAGCCGGGTACTCTTCTCCGTCATTTCAGACGATGGAACAAGTATAGCCCCGGTTTCCGGTTTTGTCAAGCATTTTTGCGTTTATTTCACGCGTCTGAAATACGTAATGCTGCCATTGTCATCAACCAGGCTCAGCGTATCGCCGGAAATCACATAGTTGAAATCACCGTACCCAGGTACATGCACGTAATCGTCCCATGTCCAGTAGAAATGGGAATCCGTGATCGATCCGCCGCTCTCGATCAGCATATGTGTGCTGCCGAATGTGAATGTCATTTCAGTTGTCAAAGCCGAAAGCTTCGTGAGCATCCAGGCGCTGATCCGACTGACCAGGCCACCCGATGCCGGAATATTATCCTGCATCATCCATGACCCCATCAGGTCATGCTCCCGGGTCAGTATCAGCAATCCGCCAGTGATTCCCAACGCAATGATCAGCGCCCAGGCAAGGATCTTCCTGACCAGCTTCAGTGTAACCCCCATCTGAGACATTGATGAGCAGAACAGCACGATACACGGAACAGAACAGCCCGCAGCAACAACGAACATAATGATACCCAACATGATTTCTCCACCTTCCGCATTGATCTCTTCAGCATGATCAACGCGGGCGGAAATGCATTTTCCCGTTCAGGTTTTATTTTCTCAGCGCCGCATCCAGCATCGCCAGCATCGCGCCGGACGCATCCTGCGTGTACTGCCACACCGCCGCGCCCTGCAGCCCCTTCTTCATCAGCCAGCCGCACTTGTAGCCGATGGAACGGTCGTCGTCCGCGCTGACGAAGCTGCTGCCGTCGAACCACCAGGCCGCCTGTGCCTCGTCATCGTAGTGGCGGGCATAGCCGCTGTCCGTCAGGCGCAGCACCTCATCGAAGGAGAGGGTTTTGTTGCCGCTCGTCGCGGCTCGCTGGGACAGGCCGTCGCCTCCGCCCGTCACCTGCCGCCAGACCCGCCCGTAGGCCGGCATGCCCAGCAGGATGCGTTCGGGCGCAAGGCCGCGGTTGATCAGGCTCTCCACCGCATGCGCACCGCCGTGACCGCCGTTGCCGTCCGAATACAGGCCCGCATGGTGACCAGTCGTGCGGTCAAAGCCGCTCAGGTCATACGCCATCACGACCGCCTGGTCGATCAGCCGGTTAAGCCGTGCCGGATCGATCACCTTCAGGTGGGATTCGCCTGCGCCCAGCGCCACGGACAGGATGTATTCCCTGCCCTTCGCGGCCTCGCGCGCGTCAAGCCCGTCCCGCAGCAGCTGCAGGAGCGCATACCAGTTTTCCACGTCCTCCTCGCGGCTGACGATCCCCGTGCCGGGAACGCCGGGGTACTCCCAGTCGATATCCACGCCCACGAAGCCATGCTCGTCCATCAGGGCAAGGATGCTGTCCGCGAGGGTTTTGCGGCCCTCCTCCGTCATGCAGGCGTCCGAGAAGCCGTCTGCCCCCCAGCCCCCGACGGACATCACGCCGTCGATATGGGGATGCTTCCGCAGGAATTCCGTGACCCGCCGCGTCCCGCGCCAGTGGCTGCCGTCCGCGCGGCCGTCGCGGATCAGGGCAAAGCTGTAATTGAGCTGGTCCAGCTTGTGCGCATCATCGTCCCGCAGCGTCATGCCGGCCTCGTCCATGATGTACATGACCGTCCGTCCGTTTCTTTTGTGCATGCTGTGCTCCTCCTGTATGGCTGCATCCGCCGGTCCGGCCATGATGCCGGTCGCCGTCATGGCGCCGGTCAGCATCGCCAGCATCACGGCAAACCAAAGCTTCCTGTGCTTCTGTGGCTTCCTTTCCTTCGTACGCGTCCTGTTGTCAGGCAACGCGCTCACCTCCGGATGAATTCACACGGACATGATACCATACATCCGCAGGCGTGTCACTGGTATTTTGCTGCATTCCCGCGCTTTTTGCCGGGAATTGGCGCTGCTTGCCCGATTCTGCTTGACAGGGCGGGGCAAGTGATGTATCTTTTACCAAAGGAGATATCGCAGGAGGTGCATATACATGATTTTCATCGGGATCTGCGGCGCGAGCGGCAGCGGCAAATCCACGCTGGCGCAGTCCCTGGCGGATGCGCTGGGCGACCGCTGCTACGTCCTGCAGCAGGACTGCTACTACCGGGATCACAGCCATCTGCCCTTTGAGGAGCGCATGCTGCTCAATTATGACGAGCCGTCGATCTTCGATCACGACGGTCTGCTCGCGGACGTACAGGCGCTCCTGGACGGCCAGCCCATCACCCGCAAGGGGTACAACTATGCCGAGCATCGCCGCGATGATTCCCAGGAGCTGATCTACCCGCCGGATGTGCTCATCCTGGAGGGTATCCACTGCTTCCACGACCCGCGGCTGCTGGAGCTGATGTACCTGAAGCTGTACATGAACGTGGATGCGGACATCTGCCTGCTGCGCCGGATCGAAAGGGACATCATCGAACGCGGGCGCACGATCGACAACATTTCCGACCAGTACCGCAGGACCGTCCGGCCCATGTTCGAACAGTACATCCGCAACTACATCAACCTGGCGGACGTGATCGTCGCCCGCGGCGGCAAGAACGCCCGCATCGTCGAGATCCTCGCAGGCTATGTGTCGGACGAGCTGCACAAGCGCAGCAGCAATGCATGACCGCCGCGTGACCCACATATACTGACTTTATGGCAACAAGGAGGCATTTTCATGGCTTCGAAGGTTTACTTCACCCGATGCATCACGCCCGAAAAGGTACTTGAACTGTACCGTCTGCTCGGGATCGAACTGCCCGGCAAGGTCGCCGTGAAGCTCCATTCCGGCGAAAAGGGCAACCAGAACTTCCTCGGCCCGGACTTCTGGCGGCCGATGATCCAGCACGTGAACGGCACGGTCGTCGAGTGCAACACCGCCTACGCCGGCAGCCGCGACGTGACCAGCCGCCACCTGCAGACGATGCAGGAGCACGGCTGGAGCGAGCACTTCCCCGTGGACATCATGGACGGCGAAGGCCCCGACCTGCAGCTGCTGATCCCCGGCGGCAAGGTGATCAGCAAGAACTACGTCGGCCGGAACCTGACGAACTACGATTCCCTTTTGGTGCTCAGCCACTTCAAGGGCCACCCCATGGGCGGCTTCGGCGGCGCGATCAAGCAGCTGTCCATCGGCGTCGCTTCCTCCTACGGCAAGAAGCACATCCACGGCGCGGGCGACGCGAAGCTCTCCTTCGGCGGAGACCACACCGGCTTCCTGGAGGCGATGGCAGACGCTGCATCCTCCATTGCCCGGCGCTTCGACGGCAAGGCCGCCTACATCAACGTGATGAAGAACCTGTCCGTGGACTGCGACTGCTGCGCGGTGGCGGAGGACCCCTGCATGCAGGACATCGGCATGCTCGCCTCCCTCGACCCCATCGCGATCGACCAGGCCTGTCTGGATCTGGTGTATGCCGCAACCGACGATCCCGGCCAGGCGCACATGCTCGAGCGCATCGAAAGCCGCAACGGCGTTCACACCATCGAAGCCGCTGCCGAGCTGGGCTTTGGCAGCCGCGAATACGAGCTGGTCTGCATCGACTGACCTCCCTTCACTTATCAGCCGCACCGTTGCGTGCGGCTTTTTGCGTACCTGAAAAGGGAGGCCGCTTTCGCAGCCTCCCCTGTTTGTGTTGATGGGATTGTCAGAGCGATCACTGCAGGGCGACGTACTGAGACATCATCCAGCCGTAGGTGCCCTTGTACTCGACCCAGTACCAGCCGTTCTCTTCCTTGATGACCTTGACCAGTTCGCCCTTGTCAATGCGGAAGTAGATGCCGGCGGAGGTGCTGTTGCCCTTGCGCAGCGCAACACGGACGCCGGTGACCTTGCCGACGCGGTAGCCGCTGGCGACGCCCGCGGTCACGGTCACGGTGGAGGAGGTCACTTCGATGCGGCTGCCGGTCGCCTCATAGACGATAACCTGCAGCACGTAGCTGCCCGCCACGGTGGGCGTGTAGCTGAAGGAGAAGTTGTTGGTGCCCACGGAGGAGGCGACCACAACGCCGTCACGGAACAGGGTGTAGTCACGGCGGACGACAGTGTTGTTGCCACTGTAAGCAGTGACCCAGGTGATGTTGGTGCCGGCGGTGGCGCTGGTGGTGCTGGGCAGGACGGTCACGGGCGTGTAGTTGACGACCTTGGTCACCGCGGAACGCTTGGTGACGGTCTGACCGTCAGCAGAGTTGATGACGACCTCCAGCGTGTAATCGCCGGGCTTGGTGGGCTGGTAGTTGACGGAGACCAGACCGGTCTTGGAGTAGGTCTTGTTGTTGTTGGCCACGAGGGTCGTGCCGCAGTACACCTTGATGTTCATGGTGTAGTTGGGACGGCCGCCGGTGTAGTTGATATCCCAGGACAGGGTATCGTAGTTGTTCAGAGTGGTCGCGCTGGGGGTGATGTTGTTGATGGCCAGGGTCGCGTAGCCCACGGTGATGTGGTAAGCGATCAGGATATCATTCTTGTAACGGGCAGGAGTCACCAGGATGGTGGCGTAGCCGTTGGACAGCGCGGTCACGGTGTTACCGGACAGGGAGATGGCGCCGGTGGGGTTGGAGACGTCCATCAGGATGGCGTCGCCGGCCTCGGGGCACACACCGTGCATCAGATCCAGCGTTTCGCCGGCGCGCAGGGTGACGTTGATCATCTGCGTGGTGGGCTTGGGCGCGCAGAAGTTCATCTCGTTCAGGGTATCCTCGCAGGCGTACTGCGCGGTCACAGCACCCAGGGAGTCCTTGATCTCGATCTGCATCGCATAGCGCTGGTTGGTGATCAGGTCGCACATCTCGTCGGTCAGGGTCAGGGCGAAGTTGGCCGCCAGGCTGGTCTGGCCTTCAGGAATGGCAATGTAGCCCTCGCTGAAGTCCTGCAGCAGCAGGGAGCCGGAGCCGTTCAGGCTGACCAGGGTGTACTTGAAGGAGTAGGCGCCGCTGCCGCCGGAAACGACGGTGGTCCAGTTGAACACGTCGCCCACGTAGCCGCCGGCGATGTCCATGCCCAGGGTCGCGTTGGTCGCGCTGACGCTGGAGATCTTCAGGGCGCCGGCCTCAGGCATGGCCATCACGTTGGACCAGGGTCCGTAGGAGATGTCGCCGTTGGAGAAGGTACGCACAGCGCGGACCTTGTAGTAGTAGGTGCAGCCCTCTTCCAGGCCGGTGGCCACGAACTTGGTTTCGGTGGTCTCGCCGATCAGGGTGTACAGGCCGTCAATGGTGGTGGAGGAGTACACGAGGTACTTGTTCGCGCCCGCACAGGTGGGCTTGCCGTCGGGGCCGGTCCAGTCGATGGTCTGCTCCTGCAGGCCGGTATTCTGGACAGCACACAGCACAGCGCCCTCCACGACGGTGAAGTAGCGGGTGTCAGAGGACAGGGAGAAGCAGTTGTAGGCGCCCACGGGGCTCATGGCGTACACGAAGTAGTAGTACACCTCGCCGGGGGTCAGGCCAGCGTCGACATAGCTGGTCACGTTGCCGACGATGTTCAGCTTGCTGTAGGAGCCGCTGGTGCCCGCCTTGCGGTAGATGACATAGCCGGTCGCGCCAGCGCAGGCGGACCAGGTCAGGATGCCGTTGTTGCCGTCAGCGGTCACGGCCAGCGTGGGACGATCCATGGGCTTGCCGCACTTGATGGGCTCAGAGTACTCGGAGAAGAACTTCTCGCCGCTGGAGAAGGTACGCACGGCACGCATGCGGAAGTAGTAGCCCTTGTCGGTGGACAGGTTGTCCACGTTGCAGTGGGCGCCGGTCAGCTCCTTGCGGACGTTGGTGAAGGGACCGGCAGCGCTGGTCGCCATCTCGACCTCATAGGTCGTGGCGCCGGCAACGGTGGTCCAGGTCAGGCGCAGGGAGTCAGCATCCAGACCGCGGGGGTCGTTCAGCTTGGGCGCTTCCAGAGTGATGAAGGGCAGCGTGTTGGACTGGGGGCTGTAGGTCACCACAGGGGTGCTGCCGTTGTAGGACACGTTCACGGCCTGCACGCGGTAGTAAGCAACGGTACCGGGAGTCACGGCGGAATCCTCGAAGTACAGCTGCTCAGCGGGCGTGGAGCTCACGTAGGTGTATTCCGTTTCGCCGATCAGCTTGCGGTACACGTCGTACTGCGTCGCGAAGGCAACGGGGCCCCAGGACAGACGGATGGTGTTCACGCTCAGGGCGGTACCCATCAGGTCGGTGGGCTGGAGCAGGACCAGCTCACGGTAGGGGGCAGGGCCGTCCACGCCGTCGGTGGGCAGCATCATCAGCATGTCGTCAGCTTCAGGGAGGACGACGTCTTCCTCCACCGGCTCCTGAACGATCTCTTCAGGAACGGCAGCAAAAACGTCTTCACCGTCGATGATTACGCTGTCGCCAAACTGCTCGGCGTTCGCCAGGCAGGGCACCAGCATGCAGATCACCAGCAGCAGGGATACCAGTCGTTTCATGGTCAGTGTCACTCCTTTTTGCGGAAAGTATATTGCTTCTCCGACGAATACAACGAATCAGATTGCCAGTCTATTCCCTGTACTGGAAACTTTTCCGCCTTCGCCGGCATGAGCCTGGATTATTGCGCGGCGGCGCGTTCAGCCGCCTTTTTCGCCCATGCCTCGCGCTGCTGGCGCTGGAAGGCGTCGCGGTAGTCCGCATACACCGGCTCCAGCGCGTCGCGCGCCGCCTGGTCGAGCCTGGTCCATTCCCGCGTGAATTCCACGTAGGACGGGACCATCACATCCGCGTCGTCAAAACCGATGACGCGGCCCTTGTGCAGCCACATGACCCGGTCGCAGAAATGCAGCATCTGCCAAGGCGCATGTGTCACAAAGAATATAGTTTTACCTGAATCACGAAATTCCTGCATCCGGGCAAGACATTTTTCGGAAAAAGCTGCATCGCCCACCGAAAGCGCCTCGTCCACGATGAGGATCTCCGGATCGACATGCACGGAAATGGCAAAGCCGAGCCGCGAGCGCATGCCGCTGGAATAGGTCCGCAGGGGCTGGTCGATGTACACGCCGACCTCGGCAAAGTCGATGATCTCCTCCTCGACCGCCTCGATCTGCCGCCGGTTCAGCCCCATGAGCATGCATTTATAGTAAATGTTTTCCCGTCCGGTCAGCTGATCGTTCATGCCGACGTTGGCCGCCAGCATATTGACCGTGCCCCGCACCTGGCAGGAGCCGCTGGTCGGATGGGTGATGCCGGCGATGATCTTCGCCAGCGTGGATTTGCCCGAGCCGTTGAGCCCGGCCAGCCCGACGATCTCGCCGCGGAGGAAATCCTGCGTCACGCCGTCCAGCGCGCTGTAATGCAGCCCCTTGGCGGGCAGGCCCAGCAGCGCCCTGATGCGGTCGCCTTCGCCCGTATAGAGATCGTAGGTCTTCGTCAGGTCCTTCAGCCGGACGATCACATCCTGCGCCATGCCGCCGCCTCCTTCCTTTTGCGCATCACAGCTGGTCGATGAAGCGCTTGCGCAGCCGCATGTGCAGCATGCTGCCCAGCAGCAGGAGCGCCAGCGTCAGGCCCCAGAAGTACAGCCCCTGCTGCCAGTTTGCCAGAAAGCTCTCGCCGTACAGCAGGCATTTGCGGTACCCTTCGACGATGTAGGCGAAGGGGTTGAGCTGCATGATGAACTGCAGATCCTCCGGCAGGCTCTCCAGCGGCCAGACGACGCTGGAAATGTAGAACAGGAGCCGCATGACGGGGTTGAGGAATTCAAAGAAGTCCCGGTACACGGCGCTGAGGCTGCTGGAGATGAGGGTGAAGCCGATGAGGAACATCCACGCGGCGGCGAGGTAGTACGCCAGCTCCAGCCAGTGCCATGTCGGCCAGATCCGGCAGCACAGGAGCGTCGTGATCAGGATGCCCATCGTCCACAGATGCTCGTAGTACGCCCGGACGATCGCCTTCACGGGCATGATCGTCACCGGTATGCTCACGTTTTTCAGGACGTGCGCGTTGGCCTGGATCGCGTTGGCGGCATTGACGGAGGAGGCGTTCATCGCCAGCCAGGGCATCATGCCGCACATGAGCCAGATCGCGTAGGGAAAGCCGTTCCTCGTTTCAGTCTTCAGACCGACGGAGAAGACGAACCAGTAGATCAGGATCTGGAACAGCGGGTTGAGGAAGTCCCACACGCGCCCCAGCAGCAGCTGGCTGCGGCGGGAGCGGTTTTCGTACAGCGCCAGACGGATCGTCCGCGGCATGTGCACGGCGATCTCCCGCAGGACGATGAACATGTTCTTCATGCCTTCATCGCCTCCGTCAGTCCGTTTCTGCGCAGGAAGTCGCGGAAGGCCGCCAGGCGCTTGGGATATACGGCGTTGAACTCCGTGAAGTCCGCCAGATCGTAGTAGTAAGAGAGCGGCTTGTCCATGGAAAAGTCCTTCGCGTCCATCGTCGGCAGGCGGAACAGCCGCGTCATCTCCTGCATCCGGCCGTCGATCACCATCGTCAGCGCCGGAATGCCGTTCATGACGGCCAGGACATTGCCGTGGAAGCGGCTGCCCATGGAAAAGTCGAACTGCTTCAGCCACTCCACCCACGGGTCGATCTCGAAGAAGACCCGCTTCTGCTCCTTCAGCCAGGCGCTGAAGTACTCATACTGCGGCAGGTTGTTCTGGCAGTTTTCCAGCGACAGCTCCTGCTGCGTCTGCTCGGCGAAGGGCATGCGGCGGTTGGCCGCATAGGTCAGGAATTCGCATTCCGCCGGGCGGAGGCTGCCGTAGAAGGTGCGGAAGTTCACCGCCGTCTTCATCCCCTCATGGAAGGGCTTCTTCTCCAGGCGGAAGGCATCGTCCATGCCGTAATACAGGCTCGGGCAGCCGATGATCTTCAGGTTCAGGATGCCCAGACGCTCCAGCACCGCCGCGGAATATTCCCCGCGCACGCCGAGGATCGCCCGCTCAGAGATCGTCCGCAGGAGCTTCACCGTATCGGGGTGCAGGTTGATCTTCGTGGAATCCGTGCGGCTGTGCACGCCGACGCTGATGGGCACCAGCGGTTTGTCGCCGATGCCGGAGAGCATCTTCCACACGTGGGGGTACACGGTGTTTTCCGTCAGCCAGATCAGCTCGGTGGTGATGTAGTGCGTCACCGCCGGGTCGTCCCGGAAGGCGCCGGAATCCACATCCCACAGGGGGAAGATGACCGGGTCGAAGATGTTCTTCAGCGCCCGGATGAACACCAGGTTGCCCGTATTGTTCCCGACCCAGAAGAACTTCATCTTCCAGTCGTGCTGGTCAAAGTGCACCCGGTCGTTCCAGAAGAGGCCGATCGCCATGTCAGTCCGCCCCCCCTCTGATGAGCCGGCGGCAGCGCTTGAGCACCTGCCAGCCCGCGCGGCAGACCTTTGTCAGACGCGGATGCCCCTCGAGGCGTCGCTTCGCCTCCGCCTTGAGCGTCCCGCGGTCGTGCAGGAGCAGCCCGCAGACACGCCCGGGCGTCAGACGCTGCGCTTCCCCGAACCAGGGCAGCCCCTGCAATGCCTGCACCCCGTCTGCGTTCGCCGCAGCAGACTGCGCTCTCACAAGGGACGCGAGATCCAGGTCGTCCTGCCCGGCAAAGACGGTATCCTCAAAGCGGATGTCCGCAAGCATCGCCAGGTCCGGTTCGCCCAGGTACCGCAGCGCGCTTTCAAAAGGCATGGAGCACACGTACGGATTCAGCCGCTCGGCGACCGTGCCCCGGAATCGCGCGGTGTAGTCCCGGACGAACTGCAGGGCATTGCGCTGCACCTGCCGGATGAAGAATCGCGCGGCGGAGTTGTACTCGCTCCTGCCGTACACGGGAACGACGCCTTCTTCCGTGCGCCGGAAGCCGATGCAGGGCGGCTCGTCCGAGGACAGCAGAAATTCCCGGAATGCGCCGGACATGCCGGGCTTCATGCCGTAGAAGCAGCGTGCCTCGAAGTCGTACGCCCGTTCCAGGCGCGGACAGTTCCGGTCATCCGCGTGGATGAAGTAGACCGGCACGCTCCTGCAGGCCAGCTGGTTGAGCGCCGCCTGCAGCCGTCCGCTGTAGCCCATGTCGAAGCAGGCGGCGTCCGGCGTCAGCACCGGCTCATAATACGCATGCAGGGCGTTGTATGCCTGCTGGTGCCTCCGGCCGTCGTAGAGATGGTCGAGATACCAGCGGATGAATTCATGATACCGGTAGCGCCCGGGGAAATTTTCCTCCCACGCAAATCCGGCTTCCTCCACCTGCCTGCGCAGCTCCTCCTGCGGCATTTCCGCCGTGCAGAAGTCCAGCAGCTCCAGCAGCTTTTTCACCGAATAGGCCGGCGTATTGACCGGCAGGGCGTAGAAATCCGTCGGGTTGACCGCCAGCGCCGGCAGCAGGCACCGCCGGGAGGCAGGCTGATAATCCGTCGCAATGCCGTCCGCCTCCGTCAGCAGGAGATCGACCGCCTCTTTGACGAGCCAGCCGTCCCGCGCAAGGAACACGAGCTTGCGCACGCCGTCCGCCTTTGCGCGGCGGATCAGCCACTGCGCAACGGACAGCACATGCCCGCCGACCGCGTAATATCCCAGCAGCGCAGGCGAGGAAGCGAAATTCATCTCCTGCGCGCTGGCCGCGAAGCCGTTGTCGAAGAAGCGGTTCGCCGTCAGCGCCTGCATGCAGCGGAAGGACAGCGACGATTGCAGCGACCGCTCCCCCGCAAAGGCGGAAGCCGTCTGCAGCCCCAGCGCTCCCAGCATCGTCCGGCGGCGGTCGGTCATCACGTCCATCGCCCGGGGATGATGCATGGCCCGCAAGCCCAGCTTCCGGGGCTGGATGCAGTCGTTCTCCCAGTTGTCGCCGATGTGCAGGATGGTTTCCGGCGCGGCCTTCAATTCCGCCAGCAGGCAGCGATACAACCCGCCGTTCCACTTCAGCGCGTTCTGCTCGCTGGACAGGAGGAACGCATCCCAACCGTCCACGCCGCACTTGTTGAGCATGGAGGTGATCGTTCCGCTGTCCAGATACATGTCCGAGGTCAGGACGACTCGCCTGCCCATCGCCCGGGCCAGCTGAAACAGCTGCACGCCCGAATGCCGGGGCTGGCAGTATTCGATCTCCGCCTCCATTTCATAGAAGCGCATCGCCTCCGCGCAGTCCGGCGACGTCCCGCAGGTCATCTCCAGCGCGTTGTACACATCGTACAGGTCGATGTCTTCCTTCCGGCCCCTCGCCCACACGCGGGCGGAGGTCTCCGCCTCTGCACGGGCGTCCGCGAAGGACAGCAGGCAGCGGCGGTTCTCCTTCTGCCACTTGTCCTCCAGCATGCATTTCAGATCGCTCGGCTGCCGGAAGGGCCGGAGGATCAGGGTATCGAACACATCAAAGGAGATCGTATCCGCCGTGCAGCCGTCCAGCCCGGCGATGGCCCGCTTGATCTTTTCCAGCCCGTCGTTCCACGGGAGGGTGTAGCGGTCGTACCACCAGATCTCCCCATTGTCCTGCGGTTTGTCCGCGTCAAAGCCCGGCGCAAGACGCGCCGTGAGCGCATCCGCCCTTTCCTTCGCCGCCGGGTCAGAGGCGCACCGCTGGCGGGCCTCCGTCCACATCCGGCAATACCAGCGCCTCGCGTTCATCAGGTGGTTCAGGCATGCCTGATCGTTCTTTTCCTTCAGGAACGCCTCCACGAATTCAAAGACGGCGACGATGTTCTCATAATTGCGGAAGAACCGCGCCTGGTCCGCATAGGCCGCATTCGTCGAGGACGCGGCGTGCATGCAGTAGAACACGCCGTCCCCGCGGCGCCGGACCATGGAGCGCGCCTCGTACAGCAGCACGCAGGAGAACGCCACGTCCTCCGTCATGACGATGTGCCCGGTCAGGCGTTCAAACACAGGCAGGCAGCGCTCAAACAGCGAACGCCTGTACACCTTGTTCCAGATCGTATGCCAGCTGTAGCAGGACAGCTCCTGACCATAGAACGCCCGGCGCAGCTCCTCCTGGCCGAGGCGTCCCTCCGGCACGCAGCAGTCGTGCATCGGGCGCACGATGCGCCGCCCGTCCTCCAGCACCCATACAGTATCGCCCATCACAACGTCCGCGTCCGAATCATCGGCGCATTTCACCGCAGAACGATAGAAGTCGACGGAAACGAAGTCATCGCTGTCCAGAAAGGCGATGTAGTCGCCCTGCGCGGCCTTTGCCCCGGTCACGCGGGACACAAACAGACCGCGGTTCTGTTCATGGCGGAGGATGCGGAACCGGCTGTCCCGCGCGGCATATTCCGCCATGATCTTCCCTGCATGGTCGGGCGTGCAGTCATCCACCAGGATGAACTCCGCCTCCCGCAGGGTCTGCTCTGCCAGTGAATCGAGGCATTTCCGCAGGTATTTTTCCGTGCCATATACCGGCACGACGACCGAAAGCCTGACGGCCACGCCCGCTTCACTCCTTTCCGCAGCTTCATGGACGCATGAGCATCCATGTTGTATTGTACCATATCCGGCGGAAGATGGCAAGTCCATCCGGCCCGGAAGTGGCGGATTCCGCGTATTGTTACGAATGTAACTTTCTCCGCCCCGCACTTGACCAAACCCTGCCGAAAGCCTATAATATGATTGGAATTCCATACTTATGCCCCATGAGACAAAGGAGGCCATGCCCATGAGGATGACCCGTCGCTTCGCATCGCTGCTGCTTGCGCTGCTGATGCTGCTCACAGCGATCCCGACGACTGTTTTTGCAGAAGATACCTCCGACGCACTGTCGGATAAGCTGGAGGCGCTGCTCGCCGCCCAGACCACGCCCATTCCCGGCGACGGCGCGGAGGATGTACCCGCCGACGAAGTGTTCACCCAGACCGGCAACCTGCGCGCGCCCGCCTTCGTCGCAGGGCTTGCGCGGATCTCCGCAGGCGTCCGCCTGTATGAGGTCAGCGGCCTCTGGGGCGCGTACGAGGAGGCCGCCGAGGGCGGCGTTGTCTTCGCGGCAGAGCGCTCCGAAGACGAGCGCGCCATCCGCATCACCCTCAACACCGGCTCGTCCCTTATGACGGGCTGGGTCAGCGCAGACCGCGTCCGCATGCTGACCGATGAGCAGGCCGAAGCCCATGACCGCGAGGCCCGGAACGACGAGTCCGCCCGCACCTGCAGCGGACACCTGCTGACGGCCATCCGTCTGGTGAACGATGAACCCGCTCCGACCGCCACGCCGGCCCCCGCCGTGACCGAAGAGCCCATCGCGACCGAGGCACCCGCTGCGACCGAGGAACCCGCTGCGACCGAGGAACCCGCCGCGACCGAGGAACCTGCCGTGACCGTGGAGCCTGCTGCGACCGAGGAGCCTGCCGCGACCGAGGAACCCATCGTGGTTGAACCGACGGACGAGCCCGCTCCCGGCGAAGATATCTTCACCGAAGCCGCGCCCGAACCCACTGCCGAGCCGATCCCGGAACCGGACGTGGAAACGGAAGAACCGGACGGCCCCGGCGAATTCGTGGAATACCGCGCGCTGGAAGCGCCCTCCGGCCTGTTCGCGAGCCACAACCGCGTGGGCAAAATGACGCTGACGTGGAACGGCGTGGACGACGCTGACGGCTATCAGGTGCTCTGCAAGGCGGCGCATGAGGCGGATTATTCCGTGCTGGCAACCGTCACCACCGCTTCCTATACCACCACGGAGCTCGATCCCACCATCGTGTACTACTTCCGCGTCCGCGCGGTGGAGCTTGGCGCAGACGGCAGCGTCCTGAGCGCCAGCCCGCAGTCCGCTTCCCTGCCCTACATCGTCCTGGGCGATGTGAAGATCAACGATCCCCGCGGCAAGGACACCAGCACCATCCGCCTGACCTGGAACGCCGTTGCCGGCGCGACCCACTATGACGTGATGATGTCCATCCACAACGCCAACGAGTGGAGCATCGTCCGCACGGATCTGGTCACCGACTACTGCGATATCTCCAACATCTCCTTCGACGAGACCTACGATTTCCGCGTCATCCCCAAGCGCGAGATGAGCAGCGGCCTGGTGATCACCGGCAATTCCAGCCGCGTCACCATGGTCGGCAGCCCCATGGAAACGCCTTCCTTCCAGACCTATGAGTGGACGGCGAACGGCGTGAAGCTCACCTGGGACGCGATCCCCGGCGCCAGCGGCTATGTCATCTACCGCCGCGCCTTCTCCGACCCGGACGTGACGAACTATCAGAAGCTCGTCGTCCTGGAGGAGCCGGTCACCACCTTCACCGACACCACCATGATCCCCGGCGAGGTGTACTACTACTTCGTCTATTCCTACAAGCTCTGCTCCCCCGAGGGCTGGCGCTGCTTCTCCCTCAAGGGCGAGATCGGCATGGGCGTCTGGCTGCCCAAGGCAGGCAACGTGAAGGCCGAGGACATCACCGGTCAGGGCGTGCGCCTGTCTTGGCCCGCCGTCGCCGGTGCAAGCCACTACGATGTGTCCATCAGCCGCACGCAGGGCACCCTCCCCGCCGGCAACGGCAACGGCCGCGTCAGCACGACCAGCGGCTTCCACAGCAACGCGGAGCTGGGCACGACGTATTACTACCGCGTGCGCCCCGTCCGCATCTTCTCCAACGGCGACGTCAGCACCGGCCCCTGGTCGGAGGAATTCACACACACCTACAAGGAAGCGCCCTCCACCTACCGCGCGCTGGTCATCGGCAACACCTACCCCAACGAGGACAATTACCTGCCCGGCTGTGACAATGACGCGCGCGCGATGTCGACCATGCTCAGCCGCATGACCGGCACGCCCTACCAGATTAACACGCAGCTGAACCTCTCCGACAGCGGCATGATCAACGCCATCCGCACGACCTTCGCCGACGCGAAGAGCAATGACGTTTCCCTGTTCTACTTCAGCGGCCACGGCGCGAACACGCCGGAAACCTCCTTCCACGGCGCACTCGTGGGCGTGTACCACACCTACCTGTCCGTCAGCCGCCTGAAGGAGGCCCTCGACCAGGTGCCCGGCAAGAAGGTCGTCATCATCGACAGCTGCCATTCCGGTCAGATGATCGGCAAGAGCACGGGCGACGGCGTCTCCTCCGCAGAGCTGAGCGCCTTCAACAGCGCCGTCGTGAGCATCTTTGCCAGCGACGACAGCACGGTGGTCCGCAGCGTGGAGGACATCCTCCCGGCTGATGAGGACGTCTTCACCGAGGAGCCCATGCAGATCGCCCGCGGCGAAAACGACCTCGCCAACAGCGGCTACTACGTCATCACCGCCGCCCACTCCACCGAGCAGTCCGTCTCCATGGGCTACGACAGCAACGGCGACGGCAAGGCGGAGAAGTACTTCGGCCTGTTCACCTACGGCATGTGCCACGGCAGCGGCTGGAACGCAGCGACCGACACGGTCATCAGCAAGCTGAACGCTGACCGCGACGGCAACAGCGAGATCACCCTCTACGAGGCCTACATCTACGCCAAGGCCATGGCGCAGCGCAGCAATCCCAACCAGACCGCCCAGATCTACCCCGCCAACAGCGCGCTGGTGGTCTGGAGCAAGTAAACAACCACAAACAAGAGGCTCCGGGGCATTGCGCTCCGGAGCTTTTTGCACGGGCGCCGCCTACACCCCCGCAAAGGCTTTCATCCCTTGACCCTTTTTGCGATCGGGCTATGCGGATTCCTTCGGGTCGAGCACGCATGCAGGCAGCAAAAAAGGAGCCTGCCTGGAAGAACTCTCAAATAACAGTTTATCCGGCAACGAATAAAACGAGCATCCGGCAAAATGTATCGGATGCTCGTTTGCATATGCGGCCCAACAAGCGCAGTGCACCGGATCAGTGCAAATCATTGCGCTCCCTGATATGGAAAAAGGGCTTCGCCTGCCCGGCAAATCTGGAATTTCCTCAACTGTTGCGTTTGAAATCTATATCAGCTTTTCTTGCCTGAGCGCACAGATCCTTTGTCTGCAACCTGTATTGCTTACCGTTCCTGACAAAATGCGTTCCGCATTGTCTGAATTCAAAAGACACGTTTTTCCTGATGCACTGCGCTCTGATATCGAGCACCCAATCGTAGTCCAGCGGTCTTGCATTCGTGTCCGACTCACCGCCGACAACCACAAGCTCAATACCGTCAAGATATCTTTCCATATCAATGGCTTCGATAAGCGGTTGAGCCGTTATGCACTTATGTCTGATCGGAAGCTTTTCAAAAATCGCGAGCTTATTGTCTGCATTCCTTTGATTCTCAACCGTACAGCAAACGACCACGTTTTCATAGCCGTCACCCCAGTCATCGGGAATGCAGTCCATAAATCTGTCGATGCGCTTGGTGAGAAAGAGAAAGGTACAATCCCTGCGTTCCTGAATCATCTGCCAGCATTCTGCACGCCATGCATCCGCCTCTTCAATCAGAAAATCGGTGGAAAAGCAGGTATACACAATGCCGGGTTTCATTTTGTAATTGCCATTCTTCAAGCGCTCTGTGGGCTTTGCAAAGTCCTTTGTTTTTTCAATGATACTTGTATCAACTCCACGCTTTGCGTCGCCCTTGTGGATATAGCAATAGAGGCAGCCGTCGCTGCACCTTCTGCAACCTCTCCACGGATTCCACATCGCCATATTCTCACCTCGTCAAACTCGGATTTATCGTTTTCGTATGATCACAGCAGTGCACAAAACCGCAAGCCGGTAAAGGCTTGCGGTTTCGTTGTTCGCACGATGAAATCAGGTGAAGCTGGACACGCCGAAGGCATTGACCATCGCGTCGAGGCGGCGGCCGTTCTTGCACATCGGGCACTCATGAGAGGGCTTGGAGGAGTAGTCCGGGAGATCGTTCTTCTGATTGAAGACCGCGTTGATCTCAAAGCCGCTGCACTCTTCCAGGCAGGTGAAGATCGCGCAGACGCCGGCGGGCTTGCCGCTGTAATAGCGGATGGCCTCCACGGCCGCCTGCACGGTGTAGCCCGTCGTCACGGACGCGGCCAGCACCAGCACGTGCTTGCCCACGATCATCGGCGCGGCATTGTCGCGGAAGATCAGCTGGGAGCCGGTGGTGTGCTCAGGGGTGACGACATAGATGGTGTTGTGCGCATTGACGTTGTTGAAGCCCTTGCGGGTCAGCTCACTGGCCATGCAGGCGCCGATGACCTCCGTGCCGTCCAGGCAGAGGATGGTATCAATGACCGTCGCCTGGCTGATCATGCTGCACAGATGCGCCGCGACCTCGCGCGCCTCGGACAGGCGGTGCTTGGTCAGGGTCAGGTCGATATAGTAGTTGATATGGCTGTGGCTGGTGGCATAATGGCCCATCGCAACGCGCAGCGGAACGTTGGAATTGTTGGTACGGGTTTCGAACAGACGGATGGCCATGATTCGATCTCTCCTCGCGAATGAAATGACACGCAATGTGGTTTCTATATCTTATCAAATTCTGCGCTTTCTGTCAATGAAAATCCACAGTTTCGCTTCCTGGGCCGCTGGCGGTCAGCAGCCGCGCAGGAGCTTCACCGCCAGCGCTCTGGCCGCGCGCATGGCCGTGGGGATCGCAAGCGCTTCCATTTCTTCGGGGCTCACGAAGCGCATGCCAGCCGGCGCATGCGCCTGCTCCTCCGCTTCCATGACATACAGGCGCATGTTCCACACCTGATGCGTGAAAACATGCCGCGCCTCCCCTTCTGCACGGACACTGCTTACGGTGAGCTTCCACGCCTTCCGCACGGCAGCAGGCAGGCGGCTGACGGTATTCTGCCCCTCCAGCATCGGGTAGACCCAGAGGCCGCTGAGCATGGCTTCCGTGCGCTGGCGCATCAGGATGCGGCCGCCGCTGAGGATCAGGCAGACGTCGTAGCGAAGCTGCCTGGGGGGATTCTTGCGCGGCAGCACCGGCAGCTCATCCGCATCGCCGTCCGCGAAGGCGGCGCAGCAGCCCTTCAGCGGGCAGCGCTCGCACGAGGGCGTTCCGGGCACGCAGACGCCCGAGCCAAGGTCCATCAGCGCCTGATTGAAATCCCCCGGCCTGTTCGACGGCACCAGCGAGGCAGCCTCCGCCTCCAGCAGCCGCCGCACAGACGGGACGCCGACGTTCTCGCGGATGCCGCGCAGGCGTGACACCACGCGGATCACGTTCCCATCCACCGCAGGGATGGGCCGGTCATAGGCGATGCTGGCGATCGCCCCGGCGGTGTAGGGGCCGATGCCGCTGATCCTGCGCAGCTCTGCCGGATCGGAGGGGATCACGCCCGCATATTGCTCCACGACCTGCTGCGCTCCCTTGTGCAGGTTCCTTGCGCGGCTGTAATAGCCCAGGCCCTCCCACAGCTTGAGGACGTCGTCCTGCGGCGCTTCCGCCAGCGCCTGCACCGTGGGAAACCGCTTGAGGAACCGGTCATAGTACCCCCGGACCGTCTCCACGCGCGTCTGCTGCAGCATCGTCTCGCTCACCCATGTGCGGTATGGGTCATGGATCCCCCGCCACGGCAATTCCCGCGCGTTCTTGTCATACCAGTCAAGCAGCAGGCGCTGACACTGTTCCTTCATCCGTCTTCCTCCGTGATTTTCTTTCATCATATTATATCACGTTTTGCGCTCGTTGGACAGATATGTTCGCAAATTGCACATTTTCCCTGCCGGAAACCGGCGAAAGTTTTGAATAGAACATTTGTTCCTCTTGCAGTATGGTAGAAATGGCGTATAATACATTTTAGCACTCTGACCGAACGAGTGCTAAAATGTAATTTCGCATTGAATCAGGAGGAAGCATCCATGACCGTGAAGCCCTTGGGTGACCGCGTCGTCATCAAGAATGTTGAAGCTGAAGAGACCACCAAGTCCGGCCTGATCCTGGCTGGCACCGCGAAGGAAAAGCCCCAGATGGCGGAAGTCATCGCTGTGGGCCCCGGCGGCAACGTGGACGGCAAGGAGATCACCATGCAGGTGTCCGTCGGCCAGAAGGTCATCTACAGCAAGTACGCCGGTACGGAAGTGAAGATCGACGGCGAAGAGCTGATCATCGTCCGCCAGAACGATATCCTCGCCATCGTCGAGTAAAGAGAGCCGACCGTCTGCACCTCATGGACGTGCAGGTTATTTGTGAAGTAAGGAGTGTTTATCATGGCTAAGCAGATTCAGTATGGCGAGCAGGCTCGCCGCAGCCTGGAAAAGGGCGTCAACGCTCTGGCTGATACTGTCAAGATCACCCTGGGCCCCAAGGGCCGCAACGTCGTGCTCGACAAGAAGTACGGCGCTCCCCTGATCACCAACGACGGCGTGACCATCGCCAAGGAGATCGAGCTGGAAGATCCCTTTGAGAACATGGGCGCGCAGCTGGTGAAGGAAGTCTCCACCAAGACCAACGACGTGGCCGGCGACGGCACCACCACCGCGACCCTGCTGGCCCAGGCCATCATCCGCGAGGGCCTGCGCAACCTGGCCGCCGGCGCGAACCCCATGGTGCTCAAGAAGGGCATCGCCGCCGCGACCGAGGCTGCCGTGGAGGGCCTGAAGGAGCTGTCCCAGCCCATCAGCGGCAAGCAGGCCGTGGCCAACGTCGCCGCGAACTCCGCCGCGGACGAGACCATCGGCAAGCTGATCGCCGACGCGATGGAGACCGTGGGCGCTGACGGCGTTATCACCGTCGAGGAGTCCAAGACCATGACCACCGGCATGACCACCGTGGAGGGCATGCAGTTCGACCGCGGCTACTCCTCCGCCTACATGGTCACCGACACCGAGAAGATGGAGGCTGTCCTGGACGATCCCTTCATCCTGATCACCGACAAGAAGATCTCCAACATCCAGGAGATCCTGCCCCTGCTGGAGCAGGTCGTGCAGACCGGCAAGAAGCTGCTGATCATCGCCGAGGACGTCGAGGGCGAGGCCCTGTCCACCCTGGTGGTCAACAAGCTCCGCGGCACCTTCACCTGCGTGTCCGTCAAGGCCCCTGGCTTCGGCGACCGCCGCAAGGAGATGCTGCAGGATATCGCCATCCTGACCGGCGGCACCGTCGTGTCCTCTGAGACCGGCATGGAGCTGAAGGAAGCCGACGTGAGCATGCTGGGCCGTGCCCGTCAGGTCAAGGTCAACAAGGAGAACACCACCATCGTCGACGGCGCCGGCGACAAGAACGAGATCGCTGCCCGCGTGGCCGTGATCCGCACCCAGATCGCCGAGACCACCAGCGACTACGACCGTGAGAAGCTGCAGGAGCGTCTGGCCAAGCTGGCCGGCGGCGTGGCGGTCATCCAGGTCGGCGCTGCGACGGAGATCGAGATGAAGGAGCGCAAGCTGCGCATCGAGGACGCCCTGGCCGCGACCCGCGCCGCGACCGAGGAGGGCATCGTCCCCGGCGGCGGCATCGCCCTGCTGAGCGTCGCTTCCAACGTGGCTGCCCTGCTGCCCAAGTTCAGCGGCGACGCCAAGACCGGCGTGCAGATCATCCTGCGCGCGCTGGAGGAGCCCATCCGCCAGATTGCTTCCAACGCCGGCGTGGAAGGCTCCGTCATCGTCGAGAACATCAAGGCCTACAAGAAGCGCAACGCCAAGAAGGCTGCCGGCTACGGCTACGACGCGCTGAACGATGAGTACTGCGACATGATCGAGCGCGGCATCATCGACCCCACCAAGGTGACCCGCTCTGCGCTGCAGAACGCTGCGTCCGTGGCTGCGATGGTCCTGACCACCGAGTCCCTGGTCGCCGACATCCCCCAGCCCGAACCCGCGGCTCCCGCCGGCGGCGCCGGCATGGGCGGCATGTACTAAGCCGGACCCCCAATTGCATCAAACGCTCTCTCCTTCGCCGGGGAGAGCGTTATTTGTCGTCTTTGCGAAATTCGTGCAAATTTGCATCGTGTTCATTCAATCGTCATAAAAGCTGCATATAATAAGACCGGAAGATAGATATGTACTCGTAATTGTTAATGAGTTGTAAATCTTCCCTGTCCGTGAAATATTTCCCGACAGTCGTGCGTTTTAATCAATGAAGCAACATCATACACTCCACCAGCCGCCGGGACAGATCCCGACCTTGTCGAAGCGGCACTGCCTTTGGCGGATGCAGGGAAACCGGACTTATTCCCGGTATCGCTGCATAGACTATAAAAGGATGGTGGCAAGGATGACTTCAAACACGCCCTTCAAGCCCCGCCCCAAGCCCGAGCTCAGCTGGCCGGACGCACCGCGGAAACGACGCTCCCCGCGCCGCATCGCCTGGCAGCTGCAAGCCTGCCTGCTGTCTTCCCTGCTCGGCCTGGCTGCGCTCTACATCGGCCCCCTTCAGGCGCAGGCCACCGATGTGGTAGCGGTCAGGCGTGTGCTGCCCGTCTACTCCGTGGAACGGGAGGATCCGGTGATCTCCGTGACCTTCGACGCATCCTGGGGCGGCGACAAGACGCTGGCGATCCTCGACCTGCTGGACGAATACGACGCGAAGGCGACCTTCTTCCTCGTCGGCATCTGGGTCGACAAGTACCCCGAGCTCGTCAGGGAGATCGCTGCACGCGGGCATGAGATCGGGAATCATTCCGATTCACACCCCCACATGACGCAGATCAGCGAGAGCAAAATGCGTCAGGAGCTGAAGGGGTGCTCGGACAAGATCGAGGCGCTGACCGGTATCCGCCCGACGCTCTTCCGGCCCCCCTACGGCGATTACGACAACAAGGTCGTGAGCGTCAGCAGGGACGAGGGGTACGAGGCGGTCCAGTGGAGCATTGATTCGCTGGATTGGAAGAACCGCGGCGTCAGCGACCTGGTCAAGCGGGCTACGGCGAACGTCCAGCCGGGCGACATTATCCTCTTTCACAACGACAGCGAATTCATCGTGGACGCTCTGCCGCAGATCCTTGCCTTCTACAAGGAGCACGGCTTCACGATGATCCCTGCCGGAGAGATCCTGCTTGAAGGGGAAACGACGATCGACGTGCAAGGAAAACAGCATCCGGCCGCTGCGCAGTAAACTGCCGCTGCCATCCCATGCGGCTGCCGGAGCATATCTGGAAGAGGGCTTCATGCCCAAGAAAGGTGAATCGCTATGGAAGAAACCGGGAATTACCTGCATCTGAGCGGCATTCTGACCGACACCCCCGTTTATGGCCACGAGGTCTTTGGGGAGAAATTCTACTATGCAACCCTGTCCGTGCCGCGCCTCTCCGGTGCGGAGGATCTGCTGCCCATCACGCTGTCCGAGCGGCTGATGGAGGGCGTGAACCTGGAGATCGGTGCCCCGCTTTGCCTTGAGGGGCAGCTGCGCAGCTACAACAAGATCGTCGAGGGTGCGGGACGGCTGCTGATCACCGGCTTTGCACAGCGCCTTCTGGACCCGGACACGGATGAGAACCCGAATCAGGTCCAGCTGACCGGCGCCCTGTGCAAGCTTCCGTCCTACCGGACGACGCCCTTCGGCCGCGAGATCGCCGACCTGATGCTCGCCGTCAACCGAGCGTACGGCAAGAGCGACTACATCCCCTGCATCACCTGGGGGCGCACCGCGCGCTTCGCCAGTCATCTGAAGGTTGGCGACAAGGTGACGCTTTTGGGACGCTTCCAGAGCCGAGCGTACCAGAAGCAGCTCGCTGACGGCTCCGTGATCGGCAAGACCGCCTATGAAGTATCCGTCGGCAGGCTGACCATGGCGGAAGGTTCCGTACAGCCGGTTGCTCCCTTCGTGATCAGAAACGGCCAGCATGACGAGGTTGCCATGATGAGCGATGCCGGGATGTATGGCGCTAATCCGCCCCAGTAAGCAGGATCACAACCGTATCGACGCCTCATTTGAATATGAAAGGTCAGCGGGAATGCATTTCCACGCTGACCTTTTTGATGTATCTTCTTTGAACTACCATTACAGACCGATAGTCTGTTCTTCAGAGAATGTGTTATTCAACTTCGAAAGAGAAGTGCGTTTCGATGCCTATACAGACTTTCAGTCTGTTTAAACTGCCGTGCACAGAAAAACCGCCTGCAGATCGCACCGCAGGCGGTTTGTTTTTGAGAATTACTTGATCTCAGCCAGCTTGGTGCAGTTTGCGAAAGCACGGCGGCCGATCGTGGTGATGGTGTCGGGCAGGTCAATGCTGGTCAGCGTGGTGTTGCCTTCGAAGGCAGCCTCGCCAACGCGGATGACCGTCGCGTCATTCACCTTCTCGGGGATCGTCAGGTTGGTGGCAGTGCCGACGTAGCCGATGATCTCAGCAGTGGTGCCGGTGATCTCGTACTGTACGCCGTCGATCTCCACATAGGGGACGTCTTCCAGGAGCTTCACTGCATCGGAAATCACCTGATTGCCATGGATGTCAGTGATCACGCAGCGATAGCTGTAACCCATACGGGAGCTGATCGCCTTGATGGAGAAGATCGCGTACTTGCTGTTGGACAGGGAGCTGTCGAGCCACTTCGTACCGGTAGCGGTCTTGTACTGCCACTTGAAGGTCAGGCCATCGCCCGTAGCACCCACCCTGAAGATCGCCTTGGCATTCAGCTCAACGATCTGGTCCGTGGGCTGCTGAGTGATCTCGAGCTTGATATCCGGAATCTCGACGCCATCCTCAAGCAGACGAACCGCATCGGTCGCCAGAGAGAAGCCCTCGGCATCCGTGATCACGCAACGGTAGTAGTTACCAAAGCGATTCGCCAGTGCCTTCACGGTCAGCTTGGAAGTGGTGTTGCCGGTCAGCGTGCAGGTGTACCAGCGGGTAGCGGTGGGAGTGCGGTACTGCCACTGATAGGTCAGGTTCTCACCTTCGGCGACGACCTTGAAGTACGTGTTCGTATTCTCTGCGACAACGCGCTCAACGGGCTGCTCAACGATGGTGATGTTGGTGGAAGGAATCTCAGCGATGTTCAGCAGCTGGACGGCATCCGTCGTCACCGTGTTGCCATTCTTGTCAGTGATCACGCAGCGATAGTAGTTGCCCATACGGGACTCGATCGCCTTCACGATCAGCTTGTTGGTCTGGTTACCGGTGAGGCTACAGACCATCCAGGACGCGCTGGTCTTGTACTCCCACTGGTAGCTCAGATCAATACCGTTTGCTTCGACAGTGAAGACAACCGTCTCATCAAGCTTCGTGATCTGATCGGTGGGCTGGGTGACGATCTCGAGGGTCGCAGTGCTCTCATCGATCAGCTGCGCAGCCTGGGTAGTCACGGTATTGCCGTTGGCGTCAGTGATCACACAACGATAGTAGTTGTTGAAACGAGTGGACAGCGCCTTCACGGTCAGCGTCGCGGTCTTATTGCCCGTCAGGGAAGAATTAGACCACTTGGTCGCGGAAGGGGTCTTGGACTGCCACTGATAAGTCAGGCCTTCGCCGATCGCCTCAACAGTGAAGACGGCGTTGGCATTGACCGCCACAACCTGATCCACAGGCTGCACGACGATCTCGATCGCGTCCTTGGTCTCCACGGAGATGGAAGGCTCTTCGGGATCCGCAGGGACTTCGGGATCCACAGGCGCTTCCGGATCAGCAGGGACTTCAGGATCCACGGGATCGGGAGTCACTTCGGGAGCCGGAGTGGGCGTGGGAACGGGGGTGGGGGCAGGCGTGGGGATGTCAGCCTTGTTGTTGGAGAACACGCCCTGAGCGCCGGTGTTGCAGCCTTCAAAGGCATTTCCGGCAACGTTCGCAACCTTGGATGCCCAGGAGGGATTCAGCTTCGCGCAGCCCGCGAAAGCCTTGCTGCCGATGGACTCCAGAGCGGAAACGTCCGTAAAGGAAACGAAGGTCAGCTTTTCACAGCCGGCGAAAGCCTGCGACTGAATGGACTTGACCTTGCCCGCAAAGCGAACGGAGATCAGCGTCTTGTTGTTCTGGAACGCACCGGAACCGATGACCTCTACCTCAGCGGGAACCGTCACGGACGTGCCGGTGCCATTGTAGCGGACAAGCGTATTTCCGGAGATCTCGAAATCACTGCCGCCTTCCGCATACACAGCGGGCATGAACGTAAGCAGCATTGCGAGCACGAGAAGAACGGATGTAAGCCTCTTCATAGATGTAACAACTCCCTTCAGCCGTATCACACATACAGCATCTTATGATGATTATACCAAACCCTGCCAGAATATTCAAGAGCAAACGGCGCTTTTTTTCACAGAAACTTCATTAAATTCTCCACTTTACCTGGTTTTTAACCCAACATCTTGCGGATTACCGTGCAGACTGTCCTCAGCAGGATCTTCAGGTCAAAGAAGAATGACACATTCTGTGCATACCACAGCTCCATCTTCTGCCGGCGGCCGGCGGTGTAGGTGTCCTCCGGCCTTGCGCAGGCCTGCCAGTAACCGGTCAGTCCGGGCCGCACGCTGAGGAACATCGCCTGCTCCTGCGGCGCATAGCAGCGGAGCTCCTCCGGGAGGATCGGCCGGGGACCGACGAAGCTCAGCTCCCCTTTCAGGATGTTCCACAGCTGCGGCAGCTCATCCAGGCAGGAACGCCGGAGCAGCGCGCCAAGCCGGGTCACCCGGGGGTCGCGGTCGATCTTGAACTCGCGCTCATACTGCCTCTGCATGTCCGGATCGAGCTGACCGATACGCTTGTCTGCGTCCGGACACATGCTGCGGAATTTGCAGATCGTGATCGGCTTGCCGCCCTGCCCCAGACGCGTCTGGCGGTACAAAACCGGCCGCCCGTCAATGATGAGGATCAGCAGCGCGATCAGCAGCATCGGCAGCCACAGCACCGCCAGCGCGATCAGCGCCAGCAGCACGTCCGTCATCCGCTTGCCGCAGGTCTGGTAGAACCCGCGTTTCTTCCGTATGTGCACGCAGTCCTCTGCCTGCGCGCAATCTCCGGTATTTTTCCCGGGATCAGACACAATGGCCATTTGCGCGGATCACCTTCACAACGGATTCACAGCATTCGCTGCAGACCTCTTCGCTCTCCGCCTCGACCATGACGCGGATCACCGGCTCGGTGCCGCTCTCGCGGACGAGGATGCGGCCGGTATCGCCCAGCTTTTCCGCCACGGCCGCGACAGCCGCCTGCACATCCGCATCCGCCTGCGCCGCCGCCTTGTCCTTCACGCGGACGTTGACCAGCTTCTGCGGGAAGATGATCAGCTCCTTCGCCAGCTCGGACAGGGTGGTCTTCTTTGCACAGATGACCTCCATCATCTTCAGGCTCGTCAGGATGCCGTCGCCGGTGGAGGCATACTTGGTGAAGATGATGTGGCCGGAGTTCTCGCCGCCCAGACGGCAGTTGTTCTGCGTCATGTACTCATACACATACCTGTCGCCCACGGCGGTCTTGGCGTAGTCGATGCCGATGGCGTCGAAGGCGCGGAACAGGCCGAAGTTGGACATGACCGTGGTGACGACGGTGTTGTTCGTCAGTTCGCCGCGCTCCTTCATGTACTTTCCGTAGATGTACATGATATGGTCGCCGGTGATCAGCTGGCCCTTTTCGTCCACGCACAGGCAGCGGTCCGCGTCGCCGTCGTAGGCGAAGCCCACGTCGCAGCCGTTGTCCACAACGAACTTCTGCAGGCCCTCGATATGGGTGGAGCCCGCGTTCTCGTTGATGTTCAGGCCGTTGGGCTCGGCGTTGATGACCAGCGTCTTGGCGCCCAGGGCTTCAAAGACGGCCTTGGCGATGTTCCAGGAGCTGCCGTTGGCGCAGTCCAGCGCGACGCGCTTACCCTTGAAGGAATACATGCCCAGGGAGATCAGGTAGCCGATATAGCGGTTGCGGCCGGCAACATAGTCGACCGTGCGGCCGATGTGCTCGCCGGTGGCGAAGGGGATCTCGTCCCACTTCTGGCCGAAGACCTCCAGGTGGCCGTCGATATAGGCCTCGATCAGGTCCTGCGTCTCATCGTCCATCTTTTCGCCCTGACCGTTGATGAGCTTGATACCGTTGTCGAAGTAGGGATTGTGGCTGGCGGAGATCATAATGCCGCAGTCAAAATCGTCCACCCGGGCCACATAGGCGACAGAGGGCGTGGTGGTCACATGCAGCAGATACGCATCCGCGCCGGAGGCGACCAGGCCGCCAACGAGGGTGTACTCGAACATATAGCTGGAGCGGCGGGTGTCCTTGCCGATCACGATGCGCGGGGGCGTCATGTCGCCCTTGCGGCGCTTCACCTCGCCGAAATACCAGCCCAGGAAGCGGCCGACGCGGAACGCGTGGTCAGCAGTCAGGTTCAGATTCGCTTCACCGCGAAAGCCGTCGGTGCCGAAATACTTGCCCATTTCAACTCTCTCCTTCATTATTCAGGCAGCAGTTCGTTTGAAGAAGCAGAGGCTTCCCCTCCTGCCTGAGCGAAAAAACGCGGATACATTATACCATTTCTCCCATGCCGTGTCAATGAAAGCGGGCCGGAACGACAAAAAGAGCGCTGCACACACAATGCAGACGCTCTGGTGGTTTACTTGCTTTCGTAGCCCAGGGTGCGCAGGTCGTCCATGCGGTTGCGCCAGTCGGGACGCACCTTGACCCACAGCTTGAGGTTCACATGCAGGCCGAGAAGGGCTTCGATGTCCCGGCGCGCCTCGCTGCCGATCAGCTGGAGCATGCTGCCGCGCTTGCCGATGATGATGCCCTTGTGGGCGTCGCGTTCGCAGTAGATGGTGGCATGGATCTCCATGAAATCGTCGGATTCCTTGTTCATGGCCATCATTTCCACGCCGATGCCGTGGGGAACCTCGTCCCGCAGGTGCAGCAGCGCCTTCTCGCGGATCATTTCCGCGCAGATCAGGCGCTCGGGCTGGTCGGTCATCATGTCGTCCGGGAAGTACTTGGGACCCTCGGGGAGCTTTTCGACCATCGCAGCGGTCAGCTGCTCCAGACCGTCGCCGGTCTTCGCGCTGATGGGGATGATCGCGTCATAGCCGCTGTCGGCAAAGGACGCGATGAGGCCCAGGAGCTTTTCCGGCGGGATGAGGTCGATCTTGTTCAGCAGCAGCACCTTGGGCACCTTGCGGGCAGCCATCTCCGCGACGATCGACCGGTCGTGCTCGCCCACCTGCGTCGCATCCACCAGCACCATCATGCCGTCCATGCCGTCCATCGCCTCGCGTACGGACTGCATCATGTAGCTGCCCAGCTTTGTGCGGGGCGTATGGATGCCGGGGGTATCGAGGAAGACCATCTGCCAGTCCTCACGGGTCATCACGCCCATGATGCGGTTGCGGGTGGTCTGGGGACGGTTGGAAACGATGGCGACCTTTTCGCCGACCAGGGCGTTCATCAGCGTGGACTTGCCGACATTGGGGCGGCCCACGATGGTCACAAAGCCGGAACGGAATTTCTTTTCAGACATGATTCAGTTGATCTCCTTTTCTCAGGACATGTTATGATTGTATGGTTTACTGCAGGGATTTGGGGCCGAAGCCGTGGGGCAGCAGCTGGTCAAGGGACGCCTCGTCCGTGTTGCCGTCCCAGGTGACGAGCACGCGTATGCCCGGCGCAAACTCGTTGAGCACCTGACGGCACGCGCCGCAGGGCCAGGGGGCGGACCCGGAGGCGGCGATGGCGATGGCCGTGAATTCCTCCGCGCCCTCGCTGATCGCCTTGAACATCGCCGTCCTCTCGGCGCAGTTCGTCAGGCCGAAGGAGGCGTTCTCGATGTTGCAGCCCTGGAAGATGCGGCCGTCCGCGCACAGGAGCGCCGCGCCTACCGCATAGCCGGAATAGGGCGAATAGCTGCGCTCCATCGCCTTTTTCGCAAGGGCCAGGAGCGTTTCGTCGCTGACGGAGGCAGTCCCCTCCCGCGTCTGTCCGATGGCCGACAGGATCTTCTCCTCCATCGCTCTCATCCTCCTCTTGTCGTCCTCCTCGATGTGGTCATAGCCCATCAGGTGGCACAGGCCGTGGACGATCAGGTATGCCGCCTCGCGCTCCGGCGAGTGGCCGTATTCCTCCGCCTGCGCCAGCACATGGGGCACCGACAGGATCAGGTCGCCCAGCATGCAGGCGTCCAGCTCGTCGTCCAGCTCGCGCCGCAGTAGCTTGTCCGCCTGTCCCGCCGTGACGCCGCAGGGGTAGTTGACCGTGGGAAAGGACAGCACGTCCGTCGCGCGGTCCACGCTGCGGTATTCCCGGTTGATCTCATGGATCTCCTCGTCTCCGCACAGGCGGATGCTCACCGCGCAGGGGCGCGTCACGCCCTCCATCAGCAGCGCGCAGTCCGCCGCCGTCTGCATCAGGGAAAGCCAGGACGGCTCGACCGCCGTATCAATCTGCCAGAGCAGCTTCATTTCGCCGACGCTCCTTCCTGCGCCGCCTTGTCCGCGCCCTCCGCCGGGACGAGATCGTCCGGCATGGGAGCGGCATAGGGCTCGGGCATCGTGTCCGTGTCGCTTTCGCTCCCCTGCTCCTGCGCCGGCTGGGCGGGCTGGGCAGCGGGAGGCGTCACGGCCTCGCCGTTGTTCATCTGCACCGTCGGGTACTCGATGCGCTCGTGGAACACGCCGCTGAGCACCTTGCTGAAAGCCTCGCAGATACCGTCGATGTCATGCAGGGACAGGGGGGAATTGCTCAGCTGGCCATCCTCGATCTTGCCGCGCACCAGGCGCTCAATGAAGCGCTGGATGGCCTGCGGCGTGGGGTCGGACATGGAGCGCACCGCCGCCTCGATGGTATCGGCCAGCATGACGATGGCGCTCTCCTTCGTGCCGGGGCGGCTGCCGCCGTAGCGGAAGTCCTTCACGTCCACGGGCTTGCCGTCCGCCTGCTGCAGCGCCTTGTGATAGAAGTACATCACCGGCGTATCGCCATGGTGCTCGGCAATGATGCGCTGCACCTCGGGCGGCAGGTGGTACTTCTGCGCCAGCTGCAGGCCGTCGCGGGTATGGGAGGTCACGATCGCCGCGGAGACATAGGCGTCCGTGCGGTCGTGGGGATTGTCGCCGCGCTGGTTCTCCTTGAAGTACAGCGGGCGCTTCAGCTTGCCGACGTCATGGAAATACGCGCCGGTACGGGCCAGGAGCGAGTTCGCGCCGATCTTGTCGGCGGCCGCCTCGGACAGGTTCGCCACCACGATGGAGTGGTGGTAGGTACCCGGCGCCTCCATCAGCAGACGGCGCAGCAGCGGCTGGTTGGGGTTGGCCAGCTCCAGGAGCTTGCTGGGCGTGGCCAGGTTGAAGGCCGCCTCGAACACCGGCTGGAAGCCCACGGCGATCAGACCGCTGAGCAGTCCGCCGGCCATGGACCAGATGGCGCTGCCGACCGTGTTGTGCAGGTCCGCCGCGGTCATCAGGCCGACGGCAAGGATCAGCAGCAGGTTCGTCGCGCCCACGATCGCGCCGCAGATGACCGCGCGCACACGCTGGGGCTTGCCGCTGAGGAACTGCGCGGACACGACGCTGCTCACCACGCCCGTCAGCAACAGATAGATCATTTCGATGCTGTAATCCGAGCCAGCCGCCGCAGACAGACCGGAGACGATGACCGTCATCGTCAGTCCGCCGGCGATGCCCACGCGGGAGCCCAGCAGACCTGTCAGCAGGATCGCGCTGAGCGCCAGGGGCGAGAGGTACACGTTGATCAGCTTGACGCAGATGACCGACAGCGCCTGCGTGATGATCATGACCAGCAGGATCACCAGCATGCTGCGCATATCCGTCAGAATCGCAGGCGAATACAGCTTCAGCAGCAGCCAGAGCATGATCATCGCGCCGATGATGAGCAGGAATGCGCCGCCCAGGATCGAGAAATCGTACCCGGCGGTGTCCAGCATGCCCAGCTCCTCCAGCATGCGCAGGTGGTTCTGGCCCACCTTGTCGCCCTCGCTGAGGATGATGCTGCCCTGCTGGTAGATCACCGGGGACACCTGCGCGCGGGCTTCCTGACGGCGCATGTTGGTCGCCTCGACGTCCGCGATGACGTTCGCCTCGATGCACTCGTTCAGGATCGGACGCACGATCTGGGAGATCAGGACGATCTCGACCCGGTACTGGCAGTGCTCGACGATGCTGTTGATGGCCGTCGATTCGTTCTTGAGCGTGATGGTGCTGCCCAGCGCGCTCTCCACGGCATACTGCACCTCGTAGCACATGGTGTTGAAGTTCTCGCTCTCCGTGCGCAGCAGCAGGCGCGTCTGGTACGGGGAGAGCTTCAGCAGCGTGACCATGGCCTGCGCTTCCTTCACCTCAGCATCGGTGAAGCTCACATACGCCGAGGACACGGAGGGGTTCTTCTCCGCGATCAGCATCATGCCGTACTCCTGCACCTTCGCCAGCTCGGTGAAGATGCTGCCCAGCTTGGACAGGATGCTGCTGTTGATCCCCTCGTCGATGTGGTAGACCGCCTCCACCGACTGCTCGGCGGCCAGCCTGCGCTGCTCGGTGGTGACGGTGTCCTCCACGTCCTTGGAGGCGATGATCGTCTCCGTCACCGTGTCGCCCGCCTGCAGGCTGTACCTCTGGGACATGCAGACGGCGCTGAAAAGCAGGAACAGGACAAGGCCGCCCAGGATCAGCAGGAGCAGGCAACGCGTGCTTGCACCGTGAAACCAGATACTCAGCTGCTGCAGCAGCTCCTTTCCGTCAAAGGCCTTGTCACTCTTTCTGCGGAGCATTCAATCCAACTCCTTTTCTTCCGGCAGAGACTCCCCTGCCGCAGGATCTGTGCGCGGAAGCGTTCTCACTTCTGCGCCTGCTTGAGTTTCTCATAGTGCAGCTCGTACGCATCGACGATCCGCTGCACCAGCTCGTGACGGACCACGTCCTTGCTGGTCAGGCGGACCACGCCGATCTCCGGGATGCCGTCCAGGATCTCCAGCGCCTCCGCCAGGCCCGAGCGCTTGCCGTAGGGCAGGTCGGTCTGCGTCACGTCGCCGGTCACCACGACCTTGCTGTTGAAGCCAAGGCGCGTGAGGAACATCTTCATCTGCTCGGAGGTCGTGTTCTGCGCTTCATCCAGGATGATGAAGGAATCCGACAGGGTGCGGCCGCGCATGTAGGCCAGCGGGGCGACCTCCACCACACCGCGCTCCACCATCTTCTGATAGCTGTCCACGCCCATGAAATCATAGAGCGCATCATAGAGCGGGCGCAGGTAGGGATCGACCTTCTGCGTCATGTCACCGGGCAGGAAGCCCAGCTTCTCGCCCGCCTCCACCGCCGGGCGCGTCAGCACGATGCGCTCGATCTCCTTGTTCTTCAGCGCCACCACCGCCAGCGCCATCGCCAGATACGTCTTGCCCGTGCCCGCCGGACCGACCGCGAAGGTCAGGTCGTGATTGCGGATGGCCTCCACGTACTGCTGCTGGCCGAGGGTCTTGCAGCGGATCTGCTTGCCGCGGTGGGTGATCGCCACGACGGAGCGCAGGATCTCGTCGATCATGTCGACCTTGCCCTCCCGCGCCAGGGCAATGGCATAGCGGATGCGGCTGCGGTCCACCAGGTCTCCCCGGCGGATCATCTCCAGCAGCTTGCTGATCACGCTCACCGCCAGCTCGACGTCGCTCTCCTCGCCTCCCACGCACAGCTCTGCGCCCCGGAGGGTGACCGATACGCTGCATTCCTGCTCAATGAGGGCCACATGCTGGTCATTGAAGCCGAAGAGCGTCATGTATGCGTCCATGGAATCCACGGACAGCAGAAGCTTCCTGGTATGTGTCAAAGACAGGTTCCTTCCTTCCTCGCGGCTTCTGCCATGGGTCCCGCCCTACTCCGCAGCCGCCATGACGGAGTCGCGTTCCTGCTGTGCAATGTCCATCAGGCGTTCGCCATAGGCCACAGACAACAGTATCTCATCCTCTATAATACTACAATTCACCCAATTGTCAACCACGGATTCCCTGCCGCCCGTGATCGCGTAGAGCTTTTGCAGGGCCGCAGCGGACGCTTCCGCCTTCAGCGCCTCAAGGCTCCGCAGCTGCGATGTGTACTGCGCCTCCATGCGCGTCTCCGTCCTGATCGTCAGCGGCAGGAAGAAGCCGCCCAGCGGGAGCTCCCGGACAGCGACGTCCCGGTGCTCGAACATTTCCGGCGCATCGGGCAGCAGACTGAACCACGGGCACACAATCTGACACGTCTCTTGCGTCCGGCCGGTGTAGACCGTTTCCGTTTCATACAGCGGCGTCTGCACAGCGGCAGCGTCCCACACGCGGGCGTACACGCTGCCCCTCGCCGCCACCGCCCGCGTCAGGCCGCCGCCCGTCCGCTCCTCCCCGCTGATGAGCACCTGTCCCTTCCGCACGAGCTGCCCGGGGGTGACCACCGGCGTTCCGGCCCGCGTGACGATGCGCTCGACGATGCCGTCCCGCGCCGCAACGACCGCGCACGCCCCCTCCGCAGCCCCGTCCTCACCGGGCAGGAGCCCCTCCACCACGCGGACCTCCAGCGTCATGCCGCGCCAGCCGCACTCGATCCACGCGATCCGCGGATACCGCCATTCCAGCGCATCCCGCAGCTTCCCCGGCTCCACCTGACGGCGCAGCATCGGCGCCCGGACGCCGAGCTCACGGAGCGCCTGCCGGATATCCGCCTCGTATGCGCCGCTGCCGGTCACGTCGATGCGCCACATGACCTGCGTACCGGCGAAGACCGCCGACGACGCCAGCACGACAGCCGCCGCCAGCAGCCACCGCTGCCGCATTCGCTGAAGGAGCCTGCCCAGGCCATGCTGCGCGCCCTCCGTCAGCTGCCATCCGCCCTGCTGTGCGAGAGCTGCCAGGCGGGCATAATCCCCCTGCCCCACACAGCCGGATATGCGCCGCGCCCCATGCCGCCGGACGGACGTGAGCCGGATGCCCGCCTCTGCCGCGCCGGACAGGAAGCGCTCCAGGTTCAGCCCCTCCGCCGTGAAGCCCCGCAGCCACATGCTCATCCTCTGCCACCGGCTTCCTCGCAGGCGATGCTGCCGATCCTCCCGACGATCAGCGCCTCCTGCGCCGAATAGGAGGCGAAGCGCAGACCGCTGCCGCCGATGCGCATCAGCCCGCATGCAGTCCGGAACACGATCTCCTCCGGCTGATATCCGATCAGACCCTTATGCTGTTCCAGGTGCAGCCTTTCTATGCCTGTGAGGGTCACGCGCGGAACATTCCCCGTGACCTCCCGCGGAAAGAGCTCCCTGTCTGCCATGCCGACCACCTCCTGATGCGCGGAATCCTGCTGTCAGCATGTATATCGGGGTTCGCCGCCCGGTATGCCGCGGGGACAGCAAAAGGCTCCGGGCAGCCCCGGAGCCCTGCATATTCGGTTTTACTGCGCGGCCGGCGCGGGAGCGATCGACAGCGCATACAGCGCAGCGAACACCTCCGGCACGAACACGCCGTCGTTCATCGTCACAGCCGTTTCATCCACGGGCATCGTCTGACCCACGAACTGCGCCGTCAGCGCCTCCGCGACGGGAATGCCGGCCACGGCCGCCTCGATGGCCGTGATCTTCAGCGCCTCGTCCAGCCAGACGGTCACCACGGCGCGCTCCGTCTCAACAGTGAAGCTGCCGTCGTCGTTCTTGCTCACGACGGGCCAGGCGGGAGCCGCTTCGGTCTGCTGCGCCGCGGCAGCAGCCAGCTGTTCCTCCGCCTCCGCCAGCAACGCCGTCAGGTTGGCGATGATGTTGTCACTGTCGGCCTGCTTCGCCTGTGCCTGAGCCAGCTGCTCGTTCGCGCTGTCCAGCCCGGCCTTCGCCGTCTCCAGCTCACCGCTGACGGCAGCCAGCGCATCGGCCGCTTCGCCGTGCTTCTGCGTCATTTCCTCCAGCGCCGCAGCGGTCTCCTGCTGCATCTTCGTCATGCTGACGAGGTCCGCCTCCGCATTGGCGCGGCCCTGCGCCATCTGCTCCGCCTGCGTGGTCATATCAGTCAGCGCCTTCTCGGTCTCCGCCAGCTTGCCGGCGGTTTCTTCCTGCCGGGCGGTCATTTCCGCCAGCGCGCCTTCAGCCTCCTCGCAGGCCGCAGCAGTGTTCTCCGCCAGAGCAGTCATGTCGTTCAGGGTCTTCGCCATCGCGTCGAGGTTCTCGGACAGGTCGGCATACTGCGCCTTCAGGTCTGTCAGCTCAGTGCTGGTCTTGCTGTACTGGACGCCATAATAGCCGGCCACCGCGACGGCGATCGCCAGCAGCACGCAAAGCACAAGCGTGGCCTTGCTGCCGTGGGAAGCGGTCTGTTCCTGCGCATCGCGCTGATAAGGATTGGACTGTGCACTCATTTCACATGTTCTCCTCTCGTCATGTCCCGGAAGCGCGCGGCTTCCGGATGCTGTCTCCTTAGAGATGCAAACCAGATTTTACATCTTTTTCACACCCCTGTCAAGCGCTCCGAAGGCCGACAATTGTAAATCTTTCTCCGTTCCGGCATCTCTTCCGCCGGCAAACGCCGCAGAAGCGAAAATAGTGGTTTACGTATCCGGAAAATGATGCTATAATGTATTGTGGTGTGTTATGACGCACCGATGAATATGTGAATCACAGGTGATTGAAATATGGCGCGAGTGAGCGATCTTGGCATTGATCTGGGCACATCCAACGTGCTGATCTACCAGAAGGGAAAGGGAATCGTACTGCGGCAGCCTGCCGTCGTCGCCATCGAGCGGACGACGAAGAAGGTGCTGGCCGTGGGTACGGAAGCATATAAGATGATCGGCAGAACGCCCGGCAATGTGCTGGCGATCCGTCCGTTCCGGCAGGGCGTGGTATCCGACTTCGAGCTGGCGAACACGATGCTGCGCAACTTCATGAGCCAGCTGATCGGCAAGCGCTTCTTTGCCCGTCCGCGCGTGGTGCTGTCCGTGCCCACGGGCGTGAACGAATCGGAAAAGAGCAACATCGTCAGCATCCTCTACGACGCGGGCGTCAAGCGCACGCAGCTACTCGACCGCCCGATCGCGGCGGCGATGGGCGTGGGCATGGACTTCCGCAAGCCCTACGGCTGCATGATCGTGGACATGGGCGCAGGCGTGACCGACATCGCCGTACTCGCTTCCGGCATGGTGATCGAGGCGGCCAGCGTCTGCTACGGCGGCGATTATTTCGATGATGCGATCATCCGCTACCTGCGCAAGAAGCACAACCTGCTGATCGGCGAGCGCACGGCGGAGGAGGTCAAGATCACCATCGGCAGCGCCGTTCCGCCCACCTCCGGCATGAGCTGCGAGGTGACGGGCCGCAGCCTCCTGTCCGGCCTGCCCAAGACGCAGACCATCCACGCGACCGAGATCTACGAGGCCATCAAGGACGCGGTCGCCGATCTGATCGAGTCCATCCAGAGCGTCCTGGAGCGCACGCCCCCGCAGCTGGCATCTGACATTTTTGAGGACGGCATTGTCCTCAGCGGCGGCGCAGCTTCCCTCGCCGGCCTGCCCGAGGCGATCTACGGCGCGCTGCACATCCCCTGCGGCGTGGCGGACGATCCGCAGACCAGCGTCGTCCTCGGCTGCGGCCGCGTGCTGGACGACTTCAACGCCTACAAGAACATCCTCACGGACAGCCGCCGCGGCGTCGTCCGCTGAGCCACGGAGGACCGCAGCCGTCACCTCAGGAGGCGCACAATGGATCATCAGAAGTTCATCCGCAGATGCTATGACCTGGCCGTGCAGGCCGGGAAAAAGGGCCGCGACACCTTCGGCGCCGTGCTGGTCCACAACGGGGATATCCTCGAGGAGGCCGAAAACACCGCCGACTACGAGCGCGGGATCTTCGGACACGCGGAGTTCAACCTCGTCCATCAATGCGCCAACAAATATTCCGATCAGGTGCTGCGGGAATCCATCCTGTATACGAGCTGCGCCCCCTGCGAGCGCTGCCTCGCGGCCATCGCTTCCCTCGGCATTCAGAACGTCGTTTGCGGCGTCTCCTACAAGGCATTCAGCAGGCTCCTGCCCTTTGACCATGTGCCTGTGGACAGGGAGGACCTGTATGAGCAGCTGGGCATCCACATCCGGCTGACCGAATCCGTCCTGGAGGACGAGGGTATGCATGTCTTCGAATGGTGGGGCAACGAATACCGCCCGCTGGAGGAGCTGATCGCCGAGATGGACGCCGTCAAGGCCGCCGCCCGGAGAAGCTGATAAAGCCATTTATATTTGAATAAAGATAACCACCCGTCAAACGGGTGGTTTCCACAAAGGCTAAAAGCCTTTATTACCGGCCAGCGTCTAAAGGCGCTGGCTTTCACAATGTTCAAGCCTATTGCCTTTGTCACTTTTGCCGCCCCTT
>SVGU01000113.1 GCA_015056155.1 Clostridiales bacterium | reverse complement strand
CCTTGGGAGGTGTCGGAGGGCCCGCTGGCCCTCTGACTGTAATCGTATCGCGGGGCTTTGCCGCGCGGGCGGGGCGGTTTCGGCATCTGCCGAAACCATTCCTTACATTTTTCACGGCTATCAGCCTTGGCTGATAGTGAAAAATGCCCGCTTCCGCAGAAGCGGAATCTCTTTCCTTTTCTCGAAAAAGTGGCCGCAGCCACTTTTTCGACACACTGGCGCGCGGATGCGCGGATCGCTTGGAGGTATGAAAGATGAATATCAACACCGCAGCACAGGGCAGCAAGCTGACGATCAGTCTGGAGGGCCGTCTGGATACGGGCTCCGCGCCGCAGCTGGAGGGCGTGCTGAAGGAGAAGCTGCGCGGCGTGACGGAGCTGGAGCTGGACTTTGCCCAGCTGGCCTATATTTCCAGCGCGGGCCTGCGCGTGCTCCTTTCGGCGATGAAGCTGATGAAAAAGCAGGGCAGCATGGTCGTGCGCAACGTCAATGAAACGGTGATGGAGGTTTTTGAGATCACCGGCTTTGCGGATATGCTGACGATCGAATGACCCCGGCGGATGCGAGGGAGCGTTCCTCTTTTTCCACAGCAGGCGGCGCGCCGAAGGATCTCTGGGCGGCGGCCTGCTGCGCTTTTGTATGAGGAAGGATGCGGAGAAACGATGAAAAAGCTGGTCCTGACAGCGGAGGTCAGCCGCATGGACGATGTGCTGGACTTCATCAACGCGGAGCTGGAGGATTGCGGCGTGCCGATGAAGACGATCATGCAGATCGACATTGCGGTGGAGGAGCTGTTTGTCAACATCGCGCACTATGCCTATGACCCGGAGGTGGGAGAGGCGACGGTCACGGTGGAGGTGGAGGAGGAGCCGCGCTGCGCGGTGATCCGCTTCATCGACCGGGGCAGGCCCTACGATCCCCTCAGCCGGGAGGATCCGGACGTGACCCTGGGCGTGGAGGAAAGGGAGATCGGCGGCCTTGGCATCTACATGGTCAAGAAGAGCATGGATGAGGTCGCCTATGCCTGGGAGGACGGGCAGAACATACTGACGATCCGCAAGCGGCTGTAAGGCGCTGGGATGAACGGAGGAAGGCATATGCAAAGCAAGCTGTTCAAGAAATCGAGCGTGGAGCGGTTCTCCTCGCCGGAGAAGCTCAACGACTTCATTCAGGTATCCAACCCCAGCAGCTGGATGGTGCTGGGTGCGGCGCTGGCGCTGCTGCTGGGGCTGCTGGCATGGGGCGTCTTCGGGGAGCTGACCCAGAGCGTGACCTTCACGGGACTGGCGAAGAACGGGATGCTTTTGTGCTATGTGGACAATATCACCAGCGCGCAGCTGGAAGAGGGGATGACGGTGGACATCGTGCCCATCTCCCAGACGGACACGGCAGAACCCGTGGGCGGCTGCGTGGCGTCCATTGCCGAGATTCCCCTGTCCTACGAGGAGGCCAGCGAGGGCTTGGAACAGGACTACCTGCTGGCCGTGCTGGGGATCTCGACGTGGAACATCCCGGTGAGGGTCTCCCCTGCCGAACCGCTGCTGGAGGCCATGGTGTATTCCATCTCTGTCGTGACTCAGACCCAGCGGCCGATCGACCTGCTGTTCCAGTGACGGGGGGCTGCACATGAGCAAATATGCCAAAGTACCGGTGATCATGCAGATGGAGGCGCTGGAATGCGGCGCGGCCTCCCTGACGATGATCCTGGCTCATCACGGCAAGTGGCTGCCGCTGGAGACGGTGCGCAAGGACTGCGGCGTATCCCGCGACGGCTCCTCGGCCAAGAACCTGCTCAAGGCGGCGCGGAACTACGGCATGACCGCCAAGGGCTTCCGCTGCGAAACCTCGTCGCTGGGCCAGATGAAGATGCCCTGCATCCTGCACTGGGGCTTCAACCACTTTGTCGTCCTCTGCGGCTTCCACAAGGACCGGGCGGTCATCAATGACCCTGCCCGCGGCACGGTGAAGGTGACGAGGGAGGAGCTGGACAGGGAGTTCACCGGCGTGGTGCTGACCTTCGAACCGACGGATGCGTTCCAGAAGGGCGGCAAACCCAGGAGCATCCTCCCCTTTGCCCGGGAGCGGCTGCGGGGAACTGCCGGTGCGATCGCCTTCATCGTCCTCACCACGGTCATCACCGCCATCATCGACCTGGTGTACCCGGCCTTCGGGCAGGTGTTCATGGACCGCCTGCTGCCGGGGGAAAACCCGACGTGGCTGATGCCCTTCCTGGGGCTGATGGTGCTGGTCGTGGCGATCCAGGCGGTGGTCTCGCTGGTGCAGACGATCTACCTGTCCCGCGTGGAGGGTAAGCTGGCGATCGTGTCCAGCGCGTCCTTCATGTGGCATGTGCTGCGCCTGCCGGTGGAGTTCTTCTCCCAGCGCATGGCCGGCGACATCGCCCAGCGGCAGGAGTCCAACGAAGGCATCGCCGCGACGCTGATCAAGCAGCTCGGCCCGGTGCTGATCGACCTGGTCATGCTGGTGCTGTATCTGGCCATCATGCTGCGATACAGCGTGGTGCTGACGCTGATCTGCGTGTGCTCCATCGCGGTGAACATCGCCCTGAACCAGATCATCCTCCGCAAGCGCCTGAACATCAGCCGCGTGCGGATGCGCGACAGCGGCAAGCTCTACGGCGCGACGGTGGCGGGCATCGAAATGATCGAGACCATCAAGGCGTCCGGCGCGGAAAACGGCTACTTCGAGCGCTGGGCGGGCTTCTCTGCCTCCGTCAATGCGGCGGATGTGCAGGCGGCGCGGATGGGCCGCTTCTGGAATGCGCTGCCCGGGCTGGTGCGCTCCCTGTCGGAGATCGCCATCCTCATGATCGGCGTGGTGCTGATCATTCAGGGGCAGTTTACCGTGGGCATGCTGATGGCGTTCCAGAGCTTCATGCATTCCTTCATGGTGCCGGTGAACGAGCTGCTGAACGTGTCCAAATCCGTGCAGGAGATGAAGAGCTCCATGGAGCGGGTGGAGGACGTGCTGGCCTATGAGCCGGACGTGACCTTCGCAGAGCCGCAGCCGGAGGAGGAAGCGCCTGCCCCGGCGCAGGAGGACGCGGACGATTTCGACCTTGCCTTCGGCGGCGACAGCGACTATGCGAAGCTGACGGGCGAGGTGGAGATGCGGAACGTGACCTTCGGCTATTCCCGTCTGGCAGAGCCGCTGATCCGCGATTTCTCCATGACCCTCCGGCCCGGCTCCCGGGTGGCCTTCGTCGGCGCCTCGGGCTGCGGCAAGTCCACGCTGGCCAAGCTGATTTCCGGGCTGTACAAGCCCTGGTCGGGCGAGATCCTCTTTGACGGCAAGCCCATGAGCGAGATCTCCCGGGAGGTTTTCACCGGCTCGCTGGCCGTGGTCGATCAGGACATCACCCTCTACGAGGACACCATCGCCAACAACATCAAGATGTGGGACAGCTCCATCGAGGATTTCGAGATGATCCTCGCGGCCCGCGACGCCCAGATCCATGAGGATATCATGCTGCGCGAGGGCGGCTATCACCACCGGCTGTTGGAGGGAGGCCGGGACTTCTCCGGCGGTCAGCGGCAGCGGTTCGAGATCGCCCGCGTGCTGGCGCAGGACCCGACCATCGTGGTGATGGACGAGGCCACCAGCGCGCTGGACGCCAAGACGGAATACAACGTTGTCGAGGCCATCCGCAACCGCGGCGTGACCTGCATCATCATCGCCCACCGCCTGTCCACCATCCGCGACTGCGACGAGATCATCGTGCTGGACCGGGGCGTGGTGGTGGAGCGCGGCACCCATGAGGAGCTGATGGCGCTGGGCGGCTATTACACGACCCTGGTGACCACGGAGTGAGAAAGGAGGCGCGCGAATGAGCTGGTTTGACGAGCAGATCAAGACCCGGATGCAGAACGACCAGGAAAGCCTGGAAAACGCGTACCTCCGCCTGTCCTCGGTGGTGATGGGCCGGTCGGTGCTGGCGGCGGCGCTCAAGGGCGAGCGGGAGAAGGCGCAGAACGCCATCGAGGAGATATTGCGCTTCTACCACGTTAAAAAGGCGGAGCTGCCCTCCTCCGTCACGGAGCTGGAGGACATCCTCGAATATCTCATGCGCCCGTCCGGCATCATGCGCCGGAATGTGGAACTGACGGGCGACTGGTACCGCAACGGCATCGGTCCCCTGCTGGGCCACACGGCCGCGGGCGACGTCATCGCCCTCATCCCCGATGCGGTGTCCGGCTACCGCTTCACGGACTACGAGACCGGCAAGACCGTTAAGGTGACGGCGAAGAACAAGGATACCATCCTCCCGGAGGCGATCTGCTTCTACAAGCCCCTGCCCCTGCGGGCCATTGGCGTGAAGGAGCTGATGCAGTACATCCTCGGGACGCTCTCCGGGGTCGATTTCCTCATGGTCGCCGCTGCGACCCTGGCGGTGACGCTGCTGGGCATGATCCTTCCGGAGGTCAACGCGATCGTCTTTTCCCAGCTGATCCCCAGCGGCAAGGCTTCCCTTGTGCTGCCCATGGCCTGCATGCTGGTGGGCGTGACGATCTCCTCGGCGCTGGCGGGCGTCGTCAGAACGCTGCTGCTCACCCGGATCACGACCAAGATGGGCACGGCGGTTTCCGCTGCGGCGATGGCCCGCGTGCTGTCGCTGCCGGTCGCCTTCTTCAAGCAGTTTTCATCCGGCGAACTGGCGCAGCGGACCAATCAGATCACCCAGCTGTGCCAGATGCTGGTGGATACCTTCCTGACCACGGGACTTACGTCGGTGTTCTCGCTGGTCTACATCGGGCAGATCTTTTCCTTCGCCCCTGCGCTGGCCGTTCCGGCGATCGTGATCCTGCTGGGCTCGGTGGTCTTCTCCTTCGCCTCGGTCTGGGCGCAGCTGCATCAGAACCGCAGGGCGATGAATGCGCATGCGAAGCTGTCCGGCCTGGTGTTCGGGCTGTTCACCGGCGTGCAGACGATCAAGCTCTCCGGCGCGGAGAAGCGCGCCTTTGCCCAGTGGGCCAGAGTCTATCAGGAATATGCGGCGGCCTCCTACGCGCCGCCCCTGCTGGTCAAGCTCAGCGGGCTGATCCCGGCCGTCATCACCATGGCGGGCACGATCGTCTTCTATTCCTCGGCGGTCGCCTCCGGCGTGAGCGCGGCGGATTACATGGCCTTCAACACCTCCTACGGCATGCTCAGCGGTGCGGTCGGCAGCCTTGCGGCCATTGCCTACACCATGGCGCGCATCAAGCCGACGCTGGAGATGGTGGAGCCGATCCTGCGGACTGCTCCGGAGGTCTCCGGCAGCAAGCGCGTCGTCGAGAAGCTCTCCGGCGCGATCGAACTGAGCAACGTTTCCTTCCGCTACTCCCCCGATACGCCGCTGATCATCGACAACCTGTCCCTGAAGATCCGCGCGGGGCAGTATGTGGCCATCGTCGGCAAGACGGGCTGCGGCAAATCGACGCTGATGCGCCTCCTGCTGGGCTTTGAGACGCCCCAGAAGGGCGCCGTCTACTATGACGGCAAGGACATCGACACCCTCGATCTGAAGTCCCTGCGGCGGAATATCGGCGTGGTGATGCAAAACGGCCGCCTCTTCCAGGGCGATCTGTACTCCAACATCGCGGTGTCCGCGCCCGGACTGAGCATGGAGGATGCAATGAAAGCGGCGGAGGCGGCCGGCATGGGCGAGGACATCCGCCGCATGCCCATGGGGCTGCACACCATCGTGTCCGAGGGCGGCGGCGGCATCTCCGGCGGACAGCGGCAGCGGCTGATGATCGCCCGGGCGATCGCACCCAAGCCGAAGATCCTCATGTTTGACGAGGCCACCAGCGCGCTGGACAACCTGACGCAGAAGCAGGTCTCCGAATCGCTGGACAGCCTCAAATGCACCCGCATCGTCATCGCCCACCGCCTCTCCACCATCCGGCAGTGCGACCGGATCATCGTGCTGGACAAGGGCCGGATCGTCGAGGACGGCACCTATGAGCAGCTGATCGCGCAGGGCGGGTACTTCGCCGAGCTGGTCGAGCGGCAGCGGCTGGACAATGCATAACAGAACCGTTTCGGGCGGGTCTCCTTCGGGAGGCCCGCTTTGTGTCGCCAAAGTGCTTCAGGCACTTTGGCGAGAACAGCACTCACTCACTGGTCGCTTCGCTCCCGGCCGTTCCCTCGCGTAAGGAAGCTTTTCCTGACGGAAAAGCGCGAAAATCGCCGCGCATGTCGCCGATTTTCGATTCACAGTCTGCCGACGGCTGGGTACAATAACTGAAAAAAGGATTTTGTCAGACCGGGCGGGTCTCCTTCGGGAGGCCCGCTTTTTCGCTGCATGCAAAAAGCCTCCCGCCGGGTGACGGGAGGCTCGGGGACGGGATCAGGGGTGTTTCCTCTTCCGCAGGAAGGGCAGGAAGATGATCAGCTCCGCCGCAACGAAGCCCTGTAGGGGCATGACGATGCTGCGGGACGCCGCTGTGAGGCCGGAGGCAGGCTCGTAGCTGCACTGCCCCTCGGCGGTGCCGTGATCGCCCTCATACAGGATGCAGCTGCCGCAGAGGCTGCAAAGCTCGTGCACCTCGTCGTAGCACAGCGTATCGCCGCAGAGGGCGCAGGTGCTGTGGGCGACTGCGGGGTCTGTGTTGCAGAGCTGATAGCCGCAGTCATCGCAGTAATGGTGGTCAAGACCATCATTGTCGCAGGTGTAGCCGTGGCCGTCCACCCAGCACTTCCAGTGATCCGAGAGATGATCGCCGGTTTGGCAGATGTAGTGCACGTTGCAGTCGCCCAGATGCAGCTCGTAGGGCAAGGTGAGCTCGCCGCACTTGATGCAGGCGACCGGCTGGGAGGTGTTCAGGTTGCCGCACTGACCGTATGCCCAGCCGTGGTCCATGCCGTTGCACATGGGCTTGCTGCAGATGTCGCAGACGCCGTGATCCGCATAGTCACACAGGAAGCCGCTGCAGACGGGGCATTCCGAGTGCTGCCGGGAGGCGAAGTCCGCTTCGCAGGTGTAATGCGTGCCGCAGCCGGCCAGATGCGTGGTCCCGATGACCAGCCACCCGGAACATGCCGGACAGGCGGTCCCTTCGGGCGTGGGGATGGGAGTGGGGGTCGGCGTGGGCGTCGGCGACGGCGTGGGAGTCGGGGTTGGAGTAGGTGTCGGTGTCGGCGTGGGCGTCGGCGTCGGCGTCGGAGTAGGAGTCGGCGTCGGAGTCGGCGTCGGTGTGGGCGTCGGCGTCGGAGTGGGAGTCGGAGTGGGGGTCGGCGTCGGGGTAGGCGTCGGCGTCGGTGTGGGAGTCGGCGTGGGAGTCGGGGTCGGCGTCGGCGTGGGAGTCGGGGTAGGCGTCGGCGTCGGCGTGGGAGTCGGCGTGGGAGTCGGCGTCG